>NZ_JAESIT010000012.1:0-150932 GCF_016756935.1 Chryseobacterium sp. KMC2 | reverse complement strand
TTGCGATACAATAAAATTAATTTGTTAACGTTTTTCAAAAAAATCAAATCTTTATTTGATTTATTGAATAATTTATTTTTTCTTTGTACTCTTGAAAATATTTATATCGACTATGAAAAAACTAAAGTTGTTTTCATTAATAGCATTAAGTTCTACACTTGCATTAACCAGTTGTGGCGGGTCAGGAACCAGCAAAGGTGGTGGTACCAAAAAATTTGTCAGTAAAACAGGTTGGAAGCCAAACGAAAAACAGGGTTGGTTTTTTGCAGGAAAGCAACAGAAGCAGAAGGGGTGGCCTGGAATGGTATATGTAGAAGGTGGAACTTTTACAATGGGATTAGTGAAAGATGATGTTATGCACGATTGGAATAACACACCTCGCAGAATGCAGGTAAGTTCATTCTTTATCGGAGAAACTGAGATTACAAACTATGAATACCGCGAATACCTGACATGGTTGAAGTATGTATTCCCACCAAGTGACCCTAGTTTTAAGGAAATCTATAACGGTGCTCTACCGGATACCTTATTATGGGACAACAAACTAGCTAGAAACGATTATAATGAAACGTATCTGCGTTCTCCGGAATTCGACTACTATCCTGTAGTAGGAGTTTCATGGACTCAGGCAAACAGATATTGTGAGTGGCTGACAGACAGAGCAAACGAAAAAGCTTTGATGAGCGCTGGTATTATTGCTAAAGATTTGTATATCAACGAATCTAATAACCAGGGAGGAACAGCCTTCAATATGGATAAATTCAAAGCGAATGATCCTGAAATGCAGGGTTACATCAATGAGCAGAGAATGCAGCAGAAAACTGGTCTTAAAACAACAAACCAGAGACTTCTTTCTGCAAACAGAGCTCCAAATTCTGCCATGGTACAGAAGTTCAGACTTCCTACTGAAGTAGAATGGGAATATGCTGCTCTTGGTATGGCTAAGAACAGAGAATATAACCAATACTTAGGTAAAAAACCTGAAATCGAAAGATTAAGAGGTACCAAAGGAAAAGAAAGAGGAATGTTCCTTGAAAACTTTAAAATGGGTAAAGGTGACTATTCCGGTATTGCAGGATGGAAAAATGACGGATCTGCACAAACTTCAGATGTAAGACAATATCCATCTAATGATTTAGGAGTATATGGTATGTACGGTAACGTTGCTGAATGGACAGCGGATGTTTACAGACCTATTATAGATGAAGATTACAACGACTTCAATTATTACAGAGGTAATATGCCTCAGGCTATTGTAAGAAACGGTGACGGAACTTATAAAATGATTGACGAAGGGACTATTAAATACGATACTTTATCTGACGGTAGATTAGTGTATAAAGGACTTCCTGGACAGTTCGAAAGACAGACAATTGCTGATTACAGAAACTACAGAGACGGTGACAGACAATCTTCTTTAGAATACAGAAGAGAATCAGACTCAGCTTCATCATTCGATATGTATAATGCACCTCGTCAGAGTTTCATTGTAGATGCAGGAGGTAAAGTGAAAATGCTGAAAGACGGTAAAGACAGAACTTCAGGAATCTCTAATGACGTAAGAGTTGTAAAAGGAGGATCTTGGCAGGATACTGCATACTGGCTGGACCCGGGTCAGAGAAGATATAAAAACCAAGGCAAGGCTTATGGTTGGATTGGATTCCGTGTTGCACAGGATGCAAGAACAAACGATAAGAACAGAACTAGAAGATAATATATTTATCAAAAAATACTTAAAAAAAACCTTCCGGATTTCCGGAAGGTTTTTTTATTTTTGAATCATGAAATCGCTTTGGTTAAAAAGTCTGAAATACTCATATAGATTTGGCGATTGCATGTGACCTCTAAAAAAAATATATATATTTCCACATGAATATAGAACAATTTTATCCTTTAGTTTTACAGGCAGGTAAAGTAACGATAGATAGTAGAAAAATAGCAGAGAATGATATTTTCTTTGCCTTTTCCGGCGAAAATTTCAATGCCGCAACTTTAGCAGAAAAAGCTATAGACGATGGTGCTTTGGCAGTAATCGTAGAACGGCCGGAATTTGAAAACAGAGATAAGAATATTTTCTATGTTCCATCTACTCTTGAGTTTTTACAGCAATTAGCAATATACCACAGAAATAAGCTTAGCATACCTTTTATAGGGCTTACAGGAAGCAATGGGAAGACTACAACAAAAGAACTGATACATGCAGTGCTGTCAGAAAAGTTCAATGTTCAGTATACATATGGAAACCTGAATAATCATATTGGTGTTCCTCTGACTATTCTTTCTATCAAACCGGAACATGAGATCGCGGTTATAGAAATGGGGGCCAATCATCAAAAGGAAATAGAACTGCTGTGTACTATTGCACAACCGGACTTCGGGTATATTACCAATTTTGGAAAAGCCCATCTGGAAGGATTTGGAGGTTTTGAAGGAGTGATCAAAGGAAAGTCTGAACTTTACGATTATCTTACATCAAACCAACGGACCATTATCGTTAATGAAAATGATCCTATCCAGATCGAAAAAACGCAAAACTACCCATCTACCATCACTTTTGGAAATGAAGGGTCAGATTATAACTTTGAATCTTTCTCAGAGGAACACTTTGTAGGTTTGTCTTATCAGAATGTCAAAGCTCTTTCAAAACTGACAGGAGATTACAACTTCACCAATCTTTGTGTAGCGGCATGCTTTGGGCTTCATTTCGGAATTGGCTTTGAAAAAATAAAACATGCTATTGAGCAGTATACCCCGACGAACATGCGTTCACAGGTGGTAAAAAAAGAGAATAAAACATTGGTGTTGGATACTTATAATGCTAACCCAAGTTCTATGACGGTATCACTGAATAATTTCATCAGCTTTGAGGGGCGTAAAACCATTATTATTGGAGATATGCTGGAATTGGGTGCTGAAAGTGAAAAGGAGCATCAGAACATCTTAAAACTTGCTCAGGATTTAAATTTTGATGAAATCATTACGGTAGGAAAACACTTTAAAGCAGTGAATTCTTCAAACCTTGCTTTTGAAGATACATCATCATTAATTGAATACCTGAAGCAGACTCCGATTCAGTCTGAAAATATTCTTCTAAAAGGATCCAGAGGGATAGCGCTAGAAAAGGTGATCGACTTTATATAGTCTGATAAAAAAACAAAAAAGGCTGGAAGTTTAAGTTTAATAACTTCCAGCCTTTTTTATTTCTTTCAGGGCTACAGATTTTTCGAATTCCAAAAATCTTTTACAATCAGTTTAATATTTTTGAAAGTGCTTGGAAACACTTCGTTTTCTATTTGCTGTCTTTTTTTCCATGCCACTTCAGTAATCCCTTCTTCCGCTTGAGGTTTAAACGTATCTTCTCCACTAAAATTCATCTCAAACCAGTGGGTGCATTTTAGTATTTTTTCACCGTTTCTTTCCACATAAATATGGTAAGTGGTATTAATGAACTGTACGAGTTCTACGTCTTTAAGACCGGTCTCCTCTTCAATTTCTCTTACTGCTGATTCCTCCTGAGATTCACCTTTCTCCATTTTACCTTTAGGAAGATCCCATTTACCCAGCCTTTTGATGAAAAGAATTTCACCTTCAGGATTACTTACAATTCCTCCCGCTGCTTCAATGATCCTGAATAGCTTTTGAAATTCCTTCCAGATCTCATCAATATTCTCACCGAAAACATTGAGTTCTTTTACAGAAGTATTCTCTAAAATATCTAATGCAATCTCTAAAGTTGTGAAACTTTCGTACCCAATACTTTTTTCAAGTTCCTCGGGATGCTTAGATACTAATAATTTTTTTTCGTTCACAAAAACTTTATACATTTGTAAGAATTAAGAATTTAAATACAAAAATAAAAAATGAATTTAGAAGGACGAAAGATTATTGTTAATAAATCATCTAAAGAGCTGTCAGAATTACTGAAGTCTCCAGAAAATTATAAAGAATTTATGCCGGATGGTCTTCAGAAATTTGAAACAAGAGACAACGGTTTTAAATTCGGATTACAGGGAATGCCGGAAATTGCATTGAAAATAGATGAAGTTAATGACCAGAAAGCAATCTTGAAATCAGCAAGTTCAAGTTTAGACTTTACATTAACGGCAACTTTAAACCCTATTAATGAAAATCAGACAGAAGTACAAATGCTTTTTGAAGGGAAGTTTAATCCATTCATCAAGATGATGGTAGAAAAGCCGTTACAAAATTTCATTAATGCATTGACTGATAAGATCGAAGCTTACAAATAAATAAAAACCTTCATTTTTGAAGGTTTTTTTATGTTGTATTATTTTTTGTCTCTCTAAACAATGATACCTGAACTATGATCGGCTGTACTCCCTGTAGCCGAAGAAAGGACGTTGATCTCGCTGTTCATTTTCAAAACACCCATAAAGGCAAAAATAAGGGCTTCTTTGTAATCAATGATTTCCTTGAATGGGATAATAATTTCAGAGGTTGTTTTAGCTTTTATTTTTTCAATTAAAAATGTGTTATAAGCACCTCCACCGGTAAAAAGAATATTCCTGATATTATTTTTATTGATGATATTGGAAATTTGCTGGGCAATATGCTCTGTAACCGTTGCCAGCAAACTTGCTGTTTCTATATTCTCAAGCATTGGAAATACATACTCATTACACCATTCTACCCCTAAAGATTTGGGGTGGGGCTGCTGATAGAAATCTAATGAATTGAGTCGGCTTAACAGTTCCTCATTTATTTTTCCTTCTCTTGCCAGATTTCCGTTTTCATCAAAGCTGAGGTTTAATTTTTGGGCTAATTGATTCAGAATGATATTGACAGGAGCAATGTCAAAAGCTATTCTTTGACCATTGAGCTGTAAAGAAATATTCGAAAACCCACCCAAATTAAGACATGCATCATAGTCTGAAAAAAGAAGCGCATCACCTATGGGAACTAATGGGGCTCCGTTTCCTTTCATCAGTACATCCTGGCTTCTGAAATCATAGACTACAGGTAACCCTGTTTCCAGTTTGATCGCTCTGCCATCTCCTATTTGAAGAGTGAATTTTTTTTGAGGCTGGTGAAAAACAGTATGGCCGTGAGAAGCGATAAGACTGATGTTTTCAAGCTGATATTTTCGGATAAACTCTTTAACCTGCTGACCGAGGTAAAAACCATATTCTGAATGCAGTTCTAATAAATCTTCCGCTGATAAATGAATGGAACTTCTGAGTTTATTTTCCCACTCCTTAGAATAGGGTAGGGTTTCTGCTTTCAGGATCTTAAAGGTCCATGTATCTTGCTTTTCAAATTCAGCAAAGCAAATATCCAAACCGTCCAGACTTGTTCCGGACATAAGGCCAATTGCAAGAGTTTTCATGATGATAGGATTTATTTTTTATTTTCAGAAATCCTTTTTGAACTAAAGTCTCCCGAGTTGTTATAAAAGGTATATTCAGAAAAATCATCTTTAGCAGTCATTCCATTAGCACCTACCAATGTAGATCCATCTTCCATAGTTACATACACTGTATCTTTGGTATAAATCCTGTTCTTTTTCTGATCCCAATAAATACTCTGCATGGCAAACCTTTGTCCTTCATTGGTGGTAATCCTTACATCACCTTTTGCTTCGTAGAATTTTTTGTATTCAAAAATACGGGCATATTTGGCTGTGATCTTTCCGGGAATTTTCGGTTTCTTTTTATCAAAGAACTCTATATTGATCCCTTTCCTTGCTACCACATACGGACTGTCTATAAGTTCATATTTTTCAATGATAGGAGCTTTGGCCTTTAAAGTGACAAAACCGGAATCACGCTGTACAATATTGGCATTATTAATGATTTGTGAGGGGAAGTTTTTACTTTGGCTACCTTTATTTTTGGTAAGATCCTCTTCACATGATGTCAATATAAAAAATATAGCACAACTAAAAAGGCATGCTATATTTTTATATGATATTTTTTTTGAAAAATTCATTCTAGTTATAAAGAGTCTTTCTAAACCATTTATCAGCAAAATTAAAGCCGATTCTAAAATTAATGAAGTTCTGATTGATCAGGTTATCATTAAGAGTTCCTCTCTTACCTATTTCTACTCCTATTTCAAGTCCGCTCATTCTGGTGATGCTGCTGGTCTTGAATGGAAGCATTACTCCGGCAGAAATACCAAATTTGTTAATGCTGTTACCCTCCAGTTTAAGATTTCCTCTTTCATAGAAAGCTCCATATCTGTAAATTACTCTTGAGAAATAATTTCTGAAGTTATTGTAGTTAGGTAAGTACCATCCACCGGCAGAAATTCTATAGGTATCCTGGAAATCGAAAGTTTTTCCAAAATAAGAGACATCCTCTCCTTTTTTATAGTCAATCTGTCCTGAGAAGAACCAATGATTTTCACTTCCATATCCTACCCCTAAAGAGGCTTGTAAAGGAAGAAGATTCTTGGAGCTTGTATTTTTCTGCTCTATAGTTTTTTCATCAGTTTTAGTTCCTGCTGCATCAGCAAATCTGTAAGTACTGTTGATGTACTCAGTAGTCATATTGCTGGTATTTCCAAAAGTAGCAGTAGCTCCAATTGTTAATTTTTTATCAGTACGGGTATTTAGAGTCTGATAGCTGGTACCAAGTGTAAAGTTAAAGTTTCTTACTTTATTTTTAGTTTCATATCCATTAACGTACTCAGAAGTTGAGGTACCGAATTCGTTCAGATCATATAAGTCACCAAAATAAAGATTGGCTCTTGCTCCAACAGAAAATTGCTGATCTATTTTGTAAGAAACAGCTACCTGTGCTGTATTTAAAGTACCACTTCCTTTAAATCTATTATTGTAAGCAATTCCGTCTCTTGTTTCAGTGCTTAAAATATCATAACTTTTAGAACTGTAAGGCTGATAAGAAAGTCCCATCTTTACCTTTGGAGATAAAGGGAATGCCAAAGCAATATTGGAAAGATACGTAGAATGCTTTGTAGATTTCATATCGTTATAATTCGATTTGAAATAATTGTTTTCATTGGTAGCCTCCAGTCTGATACTTGTAAGTTCGAAATTGGCGTTGTTTGCAGGGTTTGCAAAATTGAAACTACTGGTGAAATCACTTATAAAAGCAGTTGATATACCTCCCATTGAAGTAGTTTCGATCGTATTATCATATTTTACATCTCCAATTCCATACGTTGCATAGGGCGAGTTACCTAGACTCTGTGCATTCAGGAAGTATCCAGCTGATATGAATGATACTACAAAGATTTTTTTCATTCTTTATTTTTAAAACAATGCGCAAATATCTTAAATATTAATGAATTGTAAAAATTATATGTGGTTAAAGTTTGTTAAGGGCCTTTCTTCAAAAGAAAACTGCAAATTTTTATTCATAAAATTACTAATTCTATTATACGAAAAAGACCGTTTTTTATTTGATAACGGTCTTTTTTTTAAGAGGATAGCCTATAGAATTATCTTACCTGAAGTACAGATCGGCTGTGACTAAAACTTTCAAAACTATATTTTCCATGGTATTTTCCCATTCCCGAAGTTCCCACCCCTCCAAAAGGTAAATAATGAGAACCAACATGAATAATAGTACTGTTAATTTCTGCATCACCACTTGTTGTATGGCTTAGAACATGATCTGCAAATTCCTGATCTTCCGAGAAAACATATAATGCCAATGGTTTTGGACGGTTATTTATTTCTTCCAGTGCTTCATTAATGTCGTGGTACGTCATAATGGGTAGGATAGGACCGAATATTTCCTGCTGCATTACCTGATCATCCCAGGTTATGCTATCCATTAAAGTAGCCTCAAAATGACGGCTCTCAAGGTCATACTTACCTCCATAGATAACTTTTTCAGGAGCAGCCTCCAGATATCCGGCAAGATGTTTAATTTGATTCTGACTTACAATCTTTCCTATTTTTCCTAAAGATTCATCGTTATAGGTTGTCTTTAAATGCGCTTTGAATTTTTCAATAAATGCATCCTTTACAGACTCATGAATATAAATATAGTCTGGCGCCACACAGGTTTGCCCACAGTTAATCCATTTTCCATAAGATATTCTTGCCACTGCTTTATCGAGATCTGCATCTTTGTGAACTATTGTAGGAGATTTTCCTCCAAGCTCCAATGCTAAAGGAATTAATTGCTCTGCAGCAGCTTTCATTACGATTTTTCCCACATTGGGGCTTCCTGTAAAGAAAATATAATCAAAAGGCAGGCTTAATAATAAAGTGTTTTCTTCAATAGCTCCCTGAAATACGGCTACATAAGATTCGTCAAAAGATTCCTTTACGATATCTTCAAGAACTTTAGCAACGTGAGGTGTATTTTCTGATGGTTTCAAAATGGCGGTATTTCCTGCAACCAAAGCTCCGATAAGTGGACTGAATGTCAATTGAACAGGATAGTTGAATGGTCCGATAATATAACTTACCCCATACGGCTCATATATTATTTTACTTATGACTTCAGCTCCTGTCGGATGTGGTTTGGAAGGAACGGGAGTTGGTTTTGCCCATTCATCAATATTCTCCAGAAAATAATCAAGTTCACTGATCACAATCTGAATTTCCACATATTCCGCTTCTTTTCTGCTTTTCCCCAAATCTATATATAAAGCATCACAAAGAGCATCTGTGTGATGTAAAAATACTTCGCGGAATTTTCTCAGTTGGGCCTTCCTGAATTCAATATCTTTGGTCTGATGGGTTTTGAAAAAAGCTTTTTGTTGTTGAAAAACGTCTCTTATTTTCTGTTCTGATTCTTTGTTCATTGCATATTGATTTTAAGGATTCAAAATAGTCTGGAATTTTATAAGTAAGTTAAGTTAAAATTCGCAGTGCAAATATATTGTTGAAAATTAAATTGCGTACAATTTAATTTAAAATTTATTCTAAATATATTATTGATGCTTCCTATAATATAAGGTTGCCCCCTGTTAAAATACATATAAAGGATTTCGTGATAGATTAAACATACTTAATTTTATAAATTGAGATAAGATTTTTTATCTTTGGAACATGAATTGGGAGAACATAGCCGGTCAGGAAAACCTGAAAAAACTTCTTAGAGAAAGTATTGCTGAAAACAGAGTAAGCCATGCCCAGCTTTTTGTAGGGAAAGAAGGATATGGAACATTACCTATGGTGTTGGCATATGCCAGAGAGATACTAAGTCGGGAAAACGAGCATGCTGCCTTAAAGGTAGAGCACCTGAATCACTTGGATCTTCATTTTAGCTTTCCTGTTTTTACAGATAATAAAAATTCTTTAAGTAAAAATAAGTTTGAAGAATTCAGAGAGATGATCATGGCCTCTCCTTATGCGAGCTATGATGACTGGACAGCTTTTTTAGAATCAGAAAACAAGCAGCTTTTTATCTCCGCAGATGAAGTGGATGACCAGAATCAGAAATTTTCCTTGAAAAGCTTTGAAGGAGGAACGAAGATCCTTATTGTCTGGAGAGCTGATAAAATGAATATTGCAGCCTCAAACAAATTTTTAAAATTCCTGGAAGAGCCGCCGGCCAAAACTATTATTCTCCTTACTACAGAAAGTACAAATGATATACTTCCTACGATTCTTTCCAGAACCCAGATCGTAGAAATTCCAAGAATTAATGATGAAGATCTTAAAGACTATCTGGAAAAGAAATTTTCCATTTCTGGGGAAAAGATCAGAGAGGTTATTCATGAAGCACAGGGAGATCTAAATGATGCTGTCAAACTTTTAAACTCCGGAGATAAGACTAATGAATTTGAAAAATTATTTGTGCAGTGGGTCCGGGATGCATTTATGGTAAAGAAAAAACCTGCTTACCTTAAAAGTATTATTTTCTGGGCAAGGGAAATAGCCGGGTGGAACAGAGAAAAACAGAAGAATTTTTTAAATTATTGTTCTGAAATTTTCAGACTGGCACTCCTTCAGAACTATCAGTCTGAGGATCTTGTCTATAAAAAGATCAATGCTGATGGGTTCAACTGGTCAGGATTTTCAAAATTTATCAGCGGTGCCAATATTGAAAGTATTTTAGAGGAAATCAATACTGCTGATCTTCATCTGACAAGAAACGGAAATCCTAAAATTGTCTGGACAGATCTTGGGATAAAGCTATCAAGATATATTCATAAAAACTCATAAATACAATTCCGGCCAACAGGCCGGAATGTTTTTTTTTATTTCCTTTCTATACAAGCAGCTGCCTGCTTTGGTTCTTCCTGAATATCATCTATTCAGAACAAGCCGATATTGCACTTTCTGCCTAACTGTTGATTTTTAAGGTGATTCAAGTAAATACTGCATTACTGTCTTTTATTATAGTTATTTACATTTATTATATTAATAGAAACGGTCTTATGTTGCTGATAAATTAAATCTATATTAAAAAATCAATCAATCGTTTGATTTTGTGAAAAACTTATGTAAATTTGCGCCCTGAAAATGGAAGTGATATGATTTCAAAAGAAGAAAATATATTATTTGCTGCTGAAAAACTTTTTGCAGAAAAAGGTTTTGACGGAACTTCTACCAGAGAAATTTCCAAGGCTGCAAATGTGAACATCTCTATGATCTCTTACTATTTTGGCTCTAAAGAAAAGCTTTATGAAAAACTGGTTGAATACAGAATGAATGAAGGACAGTTTTTCTCAAAAGATATCGTAGAAAGAACAGACCTTAATGAATGGCAGAAGATCGAAAAGATAATAGACCAGTTTTCCAATAGGATAAGAACTCAAAAATGCTTTTACAGGATTATGCAGAGGGAGCAGCTTCACACTGAAAATCCACAGATTGTAGAGTTTTTAAAACAAACTAAAATGGGATTTCTTTCCATGTATTCTCAAATACTGGAACGGGGGCTGGAGAAGGGGATTTTCACGAAAAACCCTCCAATTTATCTGTTTCACTCAACCATCAGCGGAACTTTATTTTATGCATTCAATGCTAAAGATATGTATAAAGAATTCCTTAATGACACAGAAGAAGAGAGTGTTTTTGACGAAAAATACTATACTGAACTTAATAAACATATAAAACATTTACTAAAAGACCTTTTAGGTTATGAAGAGAATAAATAACTCAGTGATTGCATTATCACTATTCGTAGGAGTAGCAAATGCAAATGCTCAGGAGAAAAAAACACTTTCTCTTGACGAAGCTGTGCAGCTGGGAATCCAGAACAGCAAGAATCTCAAGATCGACGCAGCCAAGATCGAGGAGGCTACAGCTGATCTTTTGGAAGCTAAAAACAAGCAGCTTCCTGAATTGAAAGTTTCTGGAAGCTATATGTACCTTCCAATAAAACCGAATGTTGATATCAAACTTCCGGGGCTTTCCGGAGGGGCAGGAGGACCGGAAATCCATCAGGTTCTTTACGGGTCGGCTAATCTTAGCGTTCCTATTTACAGTGGAGGAAGGATCAAGTATGGGATTCAGTCTGCAAAATACCTGGTGGAAGCATCCAAATTAAGCACTGAAAACGATAAAATTGCAATTGCTTACAACGTTGCTCAGGCTTACAACAATCTGTTTAAGGCCAACCAGTCTATCAAAGTTTTTGAAGAAAATCTTGCTGCTTCCCAAAAAAGAGATGAAACATTTCTGAAAATGGAGAACAATGGATTGATTGCCAGAAACGACAGATTGAAAGCAAACCTCCAGACTTCAAATATTGAACTTCAGCTACTGGAAGCCAAGAATAATTACAATATTGCTAATATCAATATGGATTTGCTTCTGGGACTTTCTGAAACGACAGAGCTTGAAGTGGATCAAAACTATATAGAAGAAGGGTCTGAGGTAAAACCGGTTGTTTTCTATGTAAATGAAGCCAGAGAAAACCGTAAAGATTTACAGGCTTTAGCTCAGCAAAGAAGAGCTGCCGAATTGGGGTCAAAAGCTGCCAAAGCAGAAAACCTTCCATCACTGGCATTTACCGGAGGTTATGTAGCTGCAGATATTCCTAAATTCCTTACCGTATACAATGCTGTGAATGTAGGAATCGGAATTTCTTATAATTTGTCAAACATCTGGAAAGAAAATTCATCTTTGAAGCAGTCACAGGCGAGAGAGAAGCAGTTGGCAGCCACTGATGAGTTGTTAAATGACAATATTAAGCTTGATGTCAACAGAGAGTATCAGAACACCGATTATTCAAAGAAGAGAATCGCTGTTTTTGAAAAATCGGCTGAGCAGGCTAATGAAAATTACAGGATCACAAAAAACAAATATGACAACGGGCTGGCAACCATGACCGAATTACTGGACGCAGATGCCGCTCAGATTGCCGCAAACGTGGGCGTAATCAATGCAAAAGCAGACGCCGCATTAGCATATAGAAAACTATTACAGACAACAGGAACTTTAACAATTAAATAATCAGATCGAACCCACATGGAAAATAATAATACACAAGCAGTTGAACCTAAAAAGAAAAAAAGTTTAGTCTTTCCTATCATTTTAGCAGCTGTAGTAATCGGAGGAGGAATCTATGGTTACAGAGCATTTACTTATGGACAATATCATGAAGAAACAGATGATGCTCAGATTGCTTCTAATATGACTCCGGTGATTTCCAAAATTTCAGGATATATCACTGAGGTGAAAGTAAAAGATAATCAGTTCGTAAAAAAAGGAGATACGTTGGTTATTTTGGATAACAGAGACCAGAAAATGGCTCTTGAGCAGGCTCAGGCTGCTTTATCTACTGCTAAAAGCAATATTTCAAATGCCGAAGCTACTACAACAGCCACTTCAAAAAATATCAGCTCTTCTGAAGCAGCGGTAGTTACTGCCAATGCACAAATCGAGGCAGCGAAAGTAAATGTGTGGAAAACTTCCCAGGATTTAAAGAGATATGCTAACCTTGTAAAAGACCATTCTATTACAGAGCAGCAATATGAGCAGGCTTTAGCCGCAAAACAATCTGCAGATAAGCAGTTACAGGTCTTGGTGGATCAGAGAAATCAAATTGCTCAGCAAACGAATATTGCATCTTCTCAAACCGCTGCGAGTTCACAACAAATCAGTGTTGCAGGTTCTGTAGCAAAGCAAAGAGAAGTGGATGTTGAAAATGCAAAATTAAACCTTTCATATACTGTAATTCTTGCTGCAGAAGATGGCTACGTAGGAAAAGTGCCTACTCAGGTGGGTCAGTATCTTCAGGCAGGAGCGCAGCTGTTTGCTTTGGTAAAGAATGACCAAAAATGGGTAGTGGCCAACTTCAAAGAAACGCAGGTAGATAAAATGGTTGAAGGACAAAAAGTGAAAATTGAAATCGATGCTTTTCCTGACAAAGAATTTGAAGGAGTTGTAAGTTCATTTTCTCCGGCTACAGGTGCTACATTTTCCATTTTGCCTCCGGATAATGCGAGTGGTAACTTTGTAAAAGTAGTTCAGAGACTTCCTATAAAAATTGATTTTGTAAATCTTGATAAAAATATTGCAAAAAGATTAAGAACAGGAATGAACGTGAAAGCAGAGGTTTCTTTGAAATAATTTATACAATGTACAATATAGGAAGTACAAAGTATATCCATGTAGTTTAAAAAGACATTTTACATTATACTTTTTACATTGTACCTATTAAAAATATATGCAAGATTCATTAGTAGAATATGGAGCCCGAAGAGTAATCATCACGATTACGGCAATTCTTTGTGCTCTGCTTGAAATTGTGGACTCCACGATTGTAAATGTTGCCTTGAATGAGATGAAGGGTAATCTTGGAGCCACACTTTCTGAAGTAGGTTGGGTAATTACGGCTTATGCAATAGGTAACGTAATTGTCGTACCGATGACGAGCTGGCTTTCACAGCAGTTTGGACGTAGAAACTATTTTGCTGCTTCCATCATTATATTTACTATATTTTCATTCTTATGCGGAAACGCTACGAATATTTGGGAATTGGTATTTTTCAGATTAATGCAGGGAATTGGTGGGGGAGCACTATTGGTAACTTCACAAACGATCATCACGGAATCTTATCCGATTGAGAAAAGAAGTATGGCTCAGGCCATTTATGGGTTAGGGGTAATTATAGGCCCTACTTTAGGTCCGCCATTAGGAGGATATATTGTTGATAATTTCAGTTGGCCTTATATCTTCTACATCAATATTCCCATTGGAATTGCGGCCACTTTGATGACGCTTCAGTTTGTAAGAAGTCCGAAATATGCTGAAAAACGTAAGGTATCCGATGTAGACTGGATTGGTATTGGGTTACTGGCAGTGACGGTGGGTTCATTACAGTTCATTTTGGAGAGAGGTCATGAAGAGGATTGGTTTGAAAGCGGAATGATTGTCGCATTTACAATAGCTGCTGTTCTAGGATTTATATTGTTTCTATGGCGGGAGCTTACCTTTAAGTACCCGATAGTTGAACTTAGAGTACTTAAAAATAGTAATTTGAGGATCGGAACAATGATGTCATTTGTGCTAGGATTCGGGTTATATGGTTCCACATTTATTGTTCCTCTGTATACACAAAGTATTTTGGGATGGACGGCATTGCAGTCGGGAGCATTGATGATTCCGGCAGCATTAACGACAGCATTCATGATGCCTATCATTGGTAGATTGCTGGCAAAAGGGGCAAAACAACAGATTTTAGTGTCTTTGGGACTGTTCATTTTCTTTGTGTATAGTTTCTGGGGATATAAAATCCTGACACCGGATACCAGTAAAGATGCCTTTTTCTGGATGCTGATTGTAAGAGGTGCAGGGCTCGGACTATTGTTTATCCCGATTACATCCTTATCATTAAGTACCTTGAAAGGCCAGGAAATTGGACAAGGTGCTGCCTTTACAGGGATGATGAGACAGCTGGGAGGATCTTTTGGTATTGCAGCCATTACTACTTTTATTGCTAACGCAAGCCAGAAATACAGAGTGAATTTGATTACTCACCTGGATTCAACGGATTTTGAAGTTCAGCAAAGAATAAATGCATTAAAGGCCAGTTTTATATCCAAAGGAATGACGCCTGATGCGGCTCTGAATGCGGCTTATAAAATGCTTGATTTATCTGTAACCAAACAGGCAACCGTGTTGTCCTATATGGATGTATTTCTTTACCTGGGAGTCATATTCCTGATATGTATTCCGTTTATCTTATTTATAAAAGAAAGAAAAAGTAAAGAAAAGATAGATTTGAGTGAAGCGATGCACTAAATGTAAATATACAGTATAAACCTCCGGATTTTCCGGAGGTTTTTTTATGGACTATTTCAAACAAAGTCTATCAGGGAAATTTTTTGTTGCTGATGTAAATGTTTTGTAATTAAATGATTACTGCTTTTTATAAAACAATATCACCTATTGGAGAATTTATTTATTTTCTTTAACTTTACTGTACAAAATGAAAAAATATGAATAAGTTCCCTTACCAATACTTTCCCTTTTCAATAGAGGAATTCCGGAGTATTACAATATACTTCCATCTGAAGAACAGCTGCTAGCTATATCTTTTGACTGTATCAGACCTTCATTGTATGGTATTCCTGTGTTTATTTTCATTGAAATAAGGAATTCTGCTTTTGTTTCAAAAAACAGGTATACTATTTCAAGATATTAAAAACTTTTTACCATGAATAATAACGTACAACTGCCGGAAACGTTTGTCGCATTATCCGATTTCAGAAAAAATGATATTTATCTCCCTGAAATGGATATGGATCAGATTATTTCGGATTATTTTCCCGGAACATTTAGAGAGCTGGTTCAGCGACTTTCAGATATTACAGGAGCTTTTTACGGAGGAATGCTCAAGCAAGCAGGAAAACTTTTTGGCGCTGAAGCAATTGAACTCCTTTCCAATAGCTTTATGTATGATCTGGGATCGAAAATGGCTTTGAGAAACCTTGCCGTTAAACCCGGTTTAAAGCCCGGAATTCCAGCTGTAGCAAAAATACTTATAGGAGCAATTTTTACATCCAGTCCCGAATATAGTTTTGAATTTAAAGAATTGAATGACCATAAAATTGAAATGTTGATACAAGGAGTGGATCGCTACCATAGAATAACACAAGAGTTTGAGATTGCCCATCTATTAAAATGGCCGGTGATCAAACCTTTCGTACAAGGAGTATGCGATGCCATGGGGCTGGATGTTTTATTTGAAATGGAGGTGCTGGAACTGAATCCGGATAGTTCGTGTGTGTATAAGATTTGTATAATGTATAATGTATAATGTATAATGTATAATGTATAATGTATAATGTATAATGTATAATGTATAATGTATAATGTATAATGTATAATGTATAATGTATAATGTGATCAGTAAACACCATTTTCTGTATCAATAGGAACGGGCTTTAGCCCGTTTTTTTAACCCATCCAATTTGGCTTTAGCCAAAACCTAAAAACAGATCTTTCAAATTCGCCTTGCAATCCTGTGGCTATCTATTCATAATTAGTTTTTTAATAGCATAGTTTTTAAAAGAAGTCAAATATTGGTAAACGCAATGGCTCAAAAAGTGATCATTACTTATGCCTCTTAAAGAGGTAAGCATAATCTAAAAATATTTTGGGCTTTTACGTTTACCAAAAATGACAAATTGTATAGTAAAAACTGATTATTGGATTTCTCCTATCCATTCAATACCGCTTATATCAATAAGTTTTAAGGTATGGACTTTATTTTTCAGAAGAACATCCCGGATATCAATTATAATATCAGCTTTTGCTCCCAATGGAATTATTAAGCTGTGTTTTCCCGGCTTTACCTTAGCTACATAATGGTTGTGAATGTTTTCTTTCGATAGTGTGGAAAGCTCCTGATGATTCAGTTCTTTCACAATATTTCCGTCTTTGTCCAGGATGTGGATTCCTATGAGGAAAGAACCGTATACATCTGCACCTTCGGTTCTGTATACTTCAAATTTTAAATCTGAATTATTATGAGAAATATTGGAAATTTCAACCTTTGGTTTTACCGATTTATTGTGGAGTGTTCCATAGACCCCGCCATGGAAGTATTGGTTAGTGTAAAGGGTAAGCCCGAAAATCGCTAAAGAGCCTGTCAATACAATAATTTTAGGTTTTGAGATGGGCAAATCGCCGGAACCCAACCATTGAAACCATTTTTTTTGAGTGAAAGCCTTGTTTTTCTTCATGAAATAGTAGTCCAGAGAATAAGGACCGCTTCCCGTGAGGAAAAGAACAAATCCTCCTGCAATACCCAAGACACCTATCTGCCATTCATCAAGACAGGTTGTTCCCAACCAGCCCGAACCCAGAAGAATTCCTAATGCCAGCCCGAAGATTCCAATACTCATGAACCGGGTGAATAAACCCAGTATGATACATAAACCTACTATAGCTTCAATAATGGTAAAGATCATCATAGACTGCTGTAAGGTATCAGGATGGGTAACTAAATATTCGATAATGGGTTTTATTCCTAGGGCATTTGGGAGAAAGTGATTGAATTTTTCTCCGATATATCCGTTTTCATCGGGTGTCAGCTTGTTTTCAAGGATAAGCCTGCGCCAAAAAGCTGAAAAATAAGTCCATCCGATAACCATTCGGAGGGATAAAGTATATAAGCCTGCCAAATCTGAAGACTGGCTTTTTATGGTATGTTTCATTAAAATTGATTTTATGTAAAAGACTGATTGAGTTTGATGTTTTTAAACCTGAATCAAACTTAATTTTAATCTTTTAAATAAAATATACTTTGGAGGGCTGTTGCCAGTGGTATGGCCAGAGTATTTGTTGAAAGAAAGCCTTTCACTTTCCGTGTTTTTTATTGAAAAATTGAGAGAAAAGAAATTTTTACCCGTCAATTTAACATCAGCTTTTGAAACTGAAAATCTGGAAGTTGTAGGAGAGGTATCACAGCCGGAGGTTGTTTTTACCTTATTTAAACCACTGATGTACTGAATATCAAAAATGTCGAGAACATCCCTTTTTACAGAACAGGGTGATAATGAAAATGCCAGTATAAGCATCGTTATGATGGCTTTATAGGTCTTCATATGGATTCCTGTGTGTGACATTTTTACAAAACTACACTTTATTTTAATGTAAGCTCTATAAATTGTAAGAATTCATCCTGTTGATCCATAAAGAAATAGTGGGATACTGATCTGCGGGCTTATAATAATCTAATTTATAGTATATTTCAAAATTGAAAGCAGGACAAATAGGATTAAAAATAAAATTTAAATCACTCCTGACTAACAGTTGTCACAACCCTGTCTTATCTTTATCCTCTAAAAATTGATATAGAGAGTAACTACTCTTAAATACGTATTATTATGGATACAAACAGTTTTGACAAAATTATAGAACGTTCCCTGGATATCAGAGAAAAGTATCATCAGCTTGAAATACAGCATCATGGAACGGAATGGACCCTTGAAGAAGATGCACTTGCTTACCTTACCGATGCAGGATTGGTGGGAAGAAATATAATGTCTCATCAGAAAAGATGGCTGAAAAAAGATTCAGCTGCAGAACTGGAACATAAACTGGGCGAGAATATCTGGTGGCTGATTGTATTGGCAGACCGCACCGGAATTGATATGAAAGAAGCCCTGGAAAATTTTTTAACGAAAACAGAAAATATATTTAAATGAGTTATTGTTTAGCCATAGATGGGATGCAGCCTGAAAGCAGAAAAGAACTGCATAAAAATTATCATGATAATTTTTATGGGTTTCCGATTCATGATGATAATGAGTTGTTTGGGAGACTGCTTCTGGAAATTAATCAGGCAGGTCTGAGCTGGGAAACGGTTTTGAAAAAAGAAGAAAGCTTCAGAAAAGCATACAGTAATTTTGATATTCAGAAAGTGGCTGCTTATACTGAAGAAGACCGTGAAAGACTGTTAGGTGATCCGGGAATTATCAGAAATAAACTAAAGGTAAATGCTGCGATTGAAAATGCCAAAACTATTGTAGGACTGCAGAAAGACTTTGGTTCTTTTGAAAAATGGCTGGAACATCACCATCCTAAGACATTGCAGGAATGGATGAAGCTTTTCAAAAAAACATTCAAATTTACAGGAGGAGAGATTGTGAATGAGTTTTTAATGAGCACAGGATATCTGAAAGGATCTCATGCAGAAAGCTGTCCTGTTTATCATAAGGTTTTGGAACATAATCCATTATGGAAACAGGCTGAAGAAAAATAAAAAATAATTTTAAGATGAGTTGTGCCGACAGAATATCAGGCGGCACAATTCATATTTTATCTTAGACTTCTTACGGAAACATCAGGTTTTTCACCCTGAGGAACAATAAAAATAGCATTATCACTGATGGTATCTCCGGGATCAAAATAATAACTGCCGGTTACGGGAATGGTACTGGTTATAAACTTTCCGGATTTGTCATAAGCAGAGTAGGTCACATTAATCATCTGGGCCTTCATTTTAAGTTCAATCTTTTTGGATGTCAGTCTTGCACCGGTAGCATTGATACAGTCTAATTCTACAAGTCCGATATTGCTCACAATCTGCGGAAAAGAAGATAGCCTGATCGTATAAGACTTATCTGAAGTGTTTTTTACCGAAGCAGAAACTTTATAGCGGTCATAAGATTTTCCACCAGATTCTACACTTTCTTTATTGAGGATATTGAAAGTAATGCTCATTCCATTGACTTCAAGGTTCTGGCCGTCGGAAATTTTTTGTGCATTGGCCCATGTTCCGAAGAGAACACTTATTGTAAAGGAAATCAGAAAAGGTAGGTTTTTCATAGTATTAGTTTAAAGATTAAATGTACATAAAATAAAGAATCTTTTATCTTTGTTCTGCTTTTTTCATAAGCTGTTTATGCTCATTTCCCCATTTTTCAAACTCCAGAATAATAGGTTTCAGTTTATACCCAATCTCTGTAAGCTCATATTCTACCCGAGGTGGAACTTCTGCAAAAACAGTTCTGGTAATAATTTTCTCTTCCTCAAGCCTCCGAAGCTGTAAGGTAAGCATACGTTCTGTGATATTCTGAAGCTTTTTTTTAAGCTCTCCAAACCGCATTTTTCCGTTGATCAGATAACAGCAGATAGCCAAAGACCACTGTCCTCCAATCAGGTTGGAAGCATAGATTTCCGGACATTCATCAGCAAGAGCCTTTTTATTGGCGAAATTAGTCGAGGTTTCCTTTATTTTAGTCATTACTTACATTTTTTATAGTACCATACAATAGGTTGCTAATGTACGAAATGTAAGTTACGTATCGTATTTTTGCAATAGAAATTTAAATTGAATGAAAACCTTAATTATTGTCACTCATCCTGATATTGAAAAATCTGTAATCAATAAAAGATGGATTGAAGAACTCAAAAAATTTCCTGAAAAATATACTGTTCATCAGTTGTATGAAGCATATCCTGATGGGAAGATTAATGTGGCTAAAGAACAGGAATTGATGGAATCTTATGATAAAATTGTATTTCAGTTTCCCTTTTACTGGTTTAGCAGCCCACCGCTGTTAAAACAATGGCTGGATGAGGTTGTTTTGTATGGCTGGGCCTATGGAAGCAACAGCGGTTATAAGCTGGGAGGAAAAAAAATGTCTTTGGCTGTTACTGCAGGAATTGATGAAGATGGCTATAGTGCGTCCGGAGAATATAAATATACGATGAATGAACTTTTTCAGCCTTATGAATTGACCTTTGACTATATCAAAGCAGAGTATAAGGAACCGTTTGTATATTACGGAATAGAACGTAATTCTTCTGAGGAATGGATTGAAAGAAGTGTTCCGATGTATATGGACTTTTTGGATACATTATAATGGTATAAAAGTAAGTTGACTTCTTCGGATTTTCTGAAGTAAGTTCAACTTATTTTTTTTCCGAATTTACTGTTCTCCTTGATAGTTATTCCTGATCGTATTCAAAGGGTTCAATGTTCCCGTCCTGTACATATTTTTTTATGGTATTGCTGTCTATTTTAAAGGGAACATCTTCATACTTCCAACCATTGACAGGAATTTTTAAATCGATAAGATAGTTTTCAATAGAGTAGATACCAAGGACCTTTGCATTTTTAGGTTTTAGAGAATCAAAAATGATAAGAAACTGATCCCCTTTTTGGTAAGAACAATTTGTAGTTGCGAAATATATTTTGTCTTTAACCCGGTATTTATAATCTGTTCCTACACCATTGTTATTCTTCTGATGCCAGTCTGTAGTAGCCTCTGCTACTGTATATCTGGGTTTTTTGAGCATCTGTTTTATCCAGAAACTCTCATGAACAAAACTCAACACAATCAATATTACAATTAAAACTGAAAGAATAATGGAGAATTTTTGTGCAATATTTTTTTTCATTTCTGGAAAGGTTTTATTTACTCAGCATTTTCTCCACGGCATTCACAGATATATTTCGTCATCTATTTTTGCTTAACAAAAATACTTAAAAATCCTTATCCCACGGTAGGGGTATCTTCTTCTTTCAGGATCTTTTTCTCTTTCATAGAGAGCATCATTCTTTCATACTTGTATTTCTCCCAGTCAAACTGGTTGAGAAAATCGAGGGCTGCCTGAAAACCTCTGTTGAAAAGTTCTTCCTTTTCCTCTTTTTTCATAAAGAAGTTAAGCCAGCTGCTGTTTCCGCAATTGACGGTTTGTATACTGAACAGATGATAAAAAGTATGCTTGGTAAGAAAGGTTTTGTCATTAAAGCCTTTTAAAGTACTGATGATATTTCCCGCATAACTGAAGGGTGTTTTAAGAATTTCCTCGCTTGTTTTTCCCTTCTCAGAAAGAATATCGGAATCATTGGTCAATTGTACTCCAAAAAGGGGCATTCTCGGGTAGAAAACTTCGTCTGCATGGAATATATCGATCGGAAAATTGGAGATACTGCCACCATCAATAAATACGCCTACAGGATTAATATCTTGCTGTTGGGTGTTCATCCAGAATTTCCAGGCATATTTCACAGAATCTTCATCCTTATTGATCCTTTTTTGAAAAGGTTCAAAAAAGAAAGGGACAGACATGGAAGCCCTGACAAATTCAGCAGGGCTGATGTGCTTGAGCTCTTCTTCGGACCAATACAAATTGGCCATAGTGGGAAGCTCTACCTTTATTTTAGCGTTAATATCTGTGGTGATTACAATATATTCTGATCTTAACTGATAAAATGGGTTGTTTTTATAATAATCATTATTAAGGGCACTTTCATAGAAAATTCTATACCGGGTCTGGTCAATATGTTCCAGATTTTTAGCTTTAATCTTTTCTATACTCTTCAAAGCCCGCGTATAATATTCCTCTCCGTTTCCATAGCGGTAATTGAGGTTGAGGCTGTGTTCCTTCCGGATAAATTTTTCATTAAGATTGGCAACAGTTTTTATTCCAAAACTATCGAGCGCGTTTTTCATGGTATCCGTGAAAACATTTCCGGGGTTAAGTCCGCTGTTTTCTTTTCTGAAATTGTTGTAGAGTTTTTTGATACAGAAAAAGAGAATAATTGCCGGAATCAGAGGGATCAGAAACATAAGCTTGGCATTCAGTATAGTTTCTGATGAAACTGCGAAAGGGATACTGATCAGGATAATAAACAGGGCTGCGGCAATAACTAGATTAATGGTAAAAAAGTTTTTATTGTTCAGCATAGAATGGAGAGTTGTTTTTACATACGTTTTTCCATCCATAAAGTCTGCAAAATTCCAGCTGAAAAGAATCTCTTTAATAAGCTCACTTTTGGCTTCCTCTTTCGTTTTACACGCTGCAATCAACATCGTGTTAATAGCTCCGGCACTGGTTCCTGCTACCTTTAAAAAACGGACTCCAAAGATTTCCAGGCCATAAAGATAGCCTACCAACGCACTTCCCCAGACGCCGCCACCTTCCTGGACAAACTCTACATACTGATTTCCTTGGTGGTCCAGTAGATCAGAGAATTCTTTGGATGAAATATTTTCATGCAGGGCCGCAAGTTTTTCTTTTGATCCTGATGAAAGCGAATCATCTTCCAGAATTTTGTTTAGATCCTCAGTTTTCATAGTCTTTTGTTTTTGTGGTATTGGAAAAGATAGAGCAATCTCTCAGTGACTGATGGCACTGCTCCTCTTTTATTTTTTTGCCTGCTGCTTATGGTCTTCAGATTACCATTGTCTACGCCTTACATAGATAAATGTACTGATTACTACAGTAGCCATGATTCCCATTGTTATAAAATAGCCATATTTATGGTGAAGCTCAGGCATATTATCAAAGTTCATCCCATACACACCGGCAATAAAAGTGATTGGTAAAAAATAAACAGAATAGATGGCCAAGACTTTCATGACCTGATTGGCTTTTTGATCAGAAAGTGCAAGAAACATAGAAATAAGGTTGGTAATCTGTATGTTTAAATGGTCAAAATCGGCAACCACATCCTTATGTTTGTCTTTTAAATCGACAATTTCAGAATCCTGAAGGTCCAATAGTTTAAATTTGTCAATAGCGTCGGTAGAAATAACCAATACCCGTGAATTCAATCCGGACTTCCTTTTCAGTTTATAAAGTCTTCGGATCTGGCTGGTATGATTAGTGTTTTTGAGGAAAATCTCATTTTCAATATTATCCATAGTTTCAAATAAGCTCAGGGATTCATCATCAAAACTTTTCATAATCAATATGGCGATCATTAAAAGAACTTTTTGAGGAGTAACATCTTCCTGAATTGCTGAAATCTGTTTCTTAGTCTCAGAAATACTTCGGGTTTTCATCCTGTGGATAGTGATAATGGTATTATCCACTAAGAAAACTCCGATCTTGGTGCTGATGTCACTGATGGTATTCAGGTTTTTTCTTTCCAGTTCCGTACTTTCACGGAGGAGAAAGAATTTTACATTCCCGTCCTCTTCATATTTGGGAAGGTGGTTAGGGTCCATGGTATCTTCCAGGAGAAGGTTGTTAATTTCATATCTTTCATGAAGAAATTTAAGGTCTTCTGCTGTAGGAGCCTCTACATCTACCCATTCACATTGGGAGCTTCTGTATATTGTATCAATTGGCATAAAGTAAAAATACTAATATTTTGAAATACTATGTTTTAAATAAGTTTTATCTTTGCCAAAATTAAAAAACTATATGATTAAAAGTACCATAAAAGGAGTAGGATTTTATGTTCCAGATAATGTTGTTACCAATGATGATCTTTCCCAATTAATGACCACCAATGATGAGTGGATTACAGAAAGGACAGGAATCAAGGAAAGAAGGCATCGTAAGAACAGAAATGACTCTCAGGAAACTGCTGCTTATCTAGGATTTAAAGCTTCTGAAAAAGCACTTGCAAAAGCAGGTCTTACAGCTAAAGATATTGATTATATCGTTTTTGCAACACTTTCACCGGATTATTACTTTCCTGGATGTGGAGTTTTGCTTCAGGATATGCTGGGATGTGATACCATTGGAGCATTGGATGTGAGAAATCAATGTTCCGGATTTGTTTATTCTATGAGTGTGGCCAATGCCTTTATTAAATCCGGTACCTATAAAAATATTCTTGTTGTTGGAGCAGAGGTTCATTCTTTCGGATTGGATTTTTCTGACGAAGGAAGAGGTGTTTCCGTTATTTTCGGAGATGGAGCAGGGGCCGTGGTACTTTGTGCTACAGAAGACGAAACTTCAGGAGATATTTTAGCGGTAAATATGCATTCGGAAGGGAAGTATGCAGATGAACTCTGTACACAGTTTCCAGGTTCTAAATTCGGATGGAGTGACAGAATGAGAAAAGAGCCGGAAAATGTAACCAATAAAGAAGTTTACCCGATCATGAACGGTAATTTCGTATTCAAACATGCCGTAACAAGGTTCCCGGAAACCATGTTAGAAGCCTTAAATAAAGCAGGAAAAACAGTTGAAGACCTTGATATGTTTATTCCTCATCAGGCAAATCTTAGAATTGCTCAGTTTGTTCAGCAGAAATTCGGATTGCCCGATGATAAAATATTTAATAACATCCAGAAATATGGGAATACAACGGCGGCTTCTATTCCTATTGCTTTAAGTGAGGCCATTGAGGAAGGTAAAATAAAAAGGGGAGACCTGGTCCTTCTTTCTGCATTTGGAAGTGGATTTACATGGGGAAGTGTTTTATTTGAATACTAAGAGACACAGTATCCATATATACACAATCTTTCAATGCACTTTGAAAAGTGATAATTTCCTTTCCTATATAATGGTGAACCCTAGATTTGAGGAAAGGTTGTAATATAAAAAAAACCGCAGATAAAATCTGCGGTTTTTGTTTTTTATGCTTTATCTATTAAAGGCTTTTTAATAATTTTTCTGTGTCAGAAGGATCTTGTCCTTTACTTTTAGCGAGTTCAATAGAAGTTTCTGCCCATATTTTTGCATTTTTCTTATCGCCTACCTTATTATAGAGATTGGCTAAAGTATCAGTATTGGCATAACTCTGATCTTTTTTTACAGATTCCTGTGCCCATGCGATTGCTTTTTCTAACGATGCTTTATTGTTTACATTTTCAAAAAAGTTCCAGGCAAGAGAGTTTAATTCTCCAGAGCTTGCAGTAGAATAATCCTGGTACAATTCAAGAATCAGTTTTTCATATAAAGAAACATCCTTGTTTTTCAAAGCTCTGTTGGCTTTCATTCTTTTAAAGATTTTCTCGGACTCCTCTTTACTTAAAAATTTTTGAGTCTCAGTAAGGAAGTAATTCTCATCCCAGTTTTTGGTATCTGCATTATATGCTTTTTGGGCAATTCCATTTAATTTAATGTTTTTTTCTATATTTTTATACTGCTCCGGGAAAAACTTGATCACATCGGCTTTCTTTTCCTCAAAAGTTTTGTATAAAGGACTTGCCGTACTTTGTGTTCCTGCAAGAAGCATTTGAACATCTTCCTTATCTAATTCTTTTTTTTGTTTAAAATAACGGTCCATAACTTTTGCAGTGAAATCAATATCACTGTAAAGGGTAAGGTTGGCAAGGTTTTTCAAAAATTCCGGATCTTTTTCTCCACTTTCAAACTTCTGTTTTAATGCCGCCAATTTTTTGTTAGGATCTTCAGCATCTTTTGCAAATTGGATAAAGTCTTTTTCTTCTACATACCCTACTGTTCGGTGTACAGCTTCACCATTCGGATCAATAAACAGGTAGGTAGGAAATACTTTTACATTGTATTTTTTCTGCAGTTCAATCCCTTCTCCTTTTTCCATATCAATTTTAGTATTGATGAAGTGAGAATTATAATAATCACCTACATTTTTAAGAGGAAAAATATTTTTTACCATCAGTTTGCAGGGAGCACACCAGGAAGCATAGGCGTCAATGAATATGAGTTTGTTCTCTTTTTTTGCTTTGGCAAGGACAGACGTAAAGTTACCGTCTTCAAATTTTATACCCTGTGCAAATGCAAAAATTCCTATAAATAAAGATGAAATTATAGCTAATCTTTTCATGAAATTAATTTTGTTCCATACAAATGTAATAAATATGATGACAATTAAGTCAATCATTTTAGAAATAATTATACCTAAATCTTGATTTTAGTATAGGCATAGTTTTGATATGAAAGATGATCACGTATTATTTTGTTCTTATTATTAAAATTAATGTAAATTGATGATTTGGTTTAAATGATTAAATTACAGGAGAATATTTTAATAAAAAGTAAAATATTAGTAGTTTTGTAAAAAACAAAAAGACACCCAGTTGAAAAAATGATGAGTTATTATAAAATAAGAATAATAATTTGTTTTTTTATGCCTAAAAACTTACTCCAACTTTTGTTTTTACTTGCAACAGCAATTCCGATATCTGCGCAGAAAAAAACGAGTTTTGATCAGATCTGCGAAAAGACAACTGTTGTCACTTCTCATAAAAATTTACCCGCAGCTTTTAAAACTGCAGACTCTCTCTATTTAACTGCACAAACATCGCAGGAAAAAATTAAAAGTCTTATTCTTTCTTCAGAACTTTATCAGTATTCAGGGAATTTTAAAAAAGCTATCGGATATAGTGAGAGTGCACATTCTTTAATTAGCCAGATCGATGATACTGAGCAGATGATATATATCTGCAGACTTCTTGCCAGACAATACAGACAGGTTGGGCTGTATGAAAGGTCAAAAAAATATATTGTAAAAGGACTTGAATCCTCAAAACTGATTACCGATTTTCAAAAAAGTAACGAAACTGCAGGTCTGCTGAATCAGGAAATGGCTTTTTATGAAATGGAATTAGGTAATTATTCGAATGCTATACAGGATATTGAAGCTTCTCTGGAATCTTTTGATAAAGCAAAGATCTCCAATAAAAGCAAAACAATCGCTGTTTCTTATCAGGCATTGGGAGATATATACTTTAAACTTAATGATTATCTCGTTTCTGAAAATTATTATAGAAAAGCAGAAGCATTACTGAAAAAAGGCAGCTGTACGCTGGGGTTGATCTATAATGGACTTGGAGGAATCCGCCTAAAACAGAAAAACTGGAAAGAAGCTGAGATGTATCTTAAAAAAGCGGAAAAAATTGCAGATACCTCCCGAAGTCTTAAACTCAGAAAGGCTGTATATTCTAATATTAATGATTACTATGAAGACATAGGAGATACATTTAAAGCTTCTCTATATGCCGTGAAATATGTAAGAGCTTATGACAGTATTACGGTCCGTAATCAAGAGTTTTTTACTAAAAATCCTGAAAATACAATCAATAAAACGGTTAAAAATGGAGGGCTTAATATTGTAAAGAATGTAGCTATCATTATATTATTTGTATCTATTATAGGCTTAATTATATTCTTCAGAACAAAAGAGAAAAAACAGCGCTCAAAACTGAGAAGTATAATAAGAACCCGCCAGCAATTGGCTTATGGTTCCAAAGAAAGACAGGAACAATCCTCTCATGAAATTGAATTTTCAAATATTTCTGTAGAAGAAATTGAAGAAAAAGACAGTGACGCCGATAAAAAAAGGAATGAATCTCTGATGACTTCCGAAACAGAGTCGAAACTACTGGAATTGTTGGAAGATTTTGAAAAAGGTAACCTCTATAACAGTAAAAGTATGTCCTTATCTTTTCTTTCGGGCGAACTTAATACCAATACAAAATATCTTTCCTATGTGATCAATCAGCATAAGAGTGCTGACTTTAAATCTTATATTAATCGTTTAAGGATCAATTATATTGTGGATAAGATTATCAATGATGAGAAATACAGACAATATAAAATAAGTATTCTGGCTGATGAATGTGGCTTTTCTTCACACAGTAAATTCGCTGCAGTATTCAAAGCGGTGACTGACTTCTCCCCGTCAGCATATATTAAACATCTTGATTCTGAAAATCAAGCAGATAAAGATGTTCGTTTTCGGGAAAATGATTAAAAATGAATAATTTTTTTTAATCACTATTGCTATTTTCATGAAAATGAACAACCTATTGTTTTATATCAAAGGGTTGCTATCCTATCTTTGCTTCAGCTTAACGGGAATGATCACTATTATACTACAGTTAATCTCTATTGTTGTTTAGGGAATATGTTTTCTTCTACAATAGAGAAACTACTTAATTTTTATCAAACCAAAAATTTTAATCCGGGATTCGTGCCTATTTCTTCACCATGAAATAATCACGATTCCTTGTTTTGTCTTCGTAGGAAATTTACCTAATCGAAATATTAGGGAATACAATATAATCGGGGTTGATTGCCCGGTTTTTTTTCAGTCAAGTTTTTTTAAGTGCAAATCCACAGATATTCTGTGGATTTGTGATTTTATTTAGCTTTTGTAGTGTCGGTTTTTGTTTTTGATGTGTCGGGAGTTGCGGGTACAGGTTCCGAATTGGCAACAGCAGAATCTCCCATTTTATTTCTTAAAGAATCTTTATTGTGAGCATCCTTGAATTCTTCTCTTTTTTCTTTGTTTTGAGCACAGCTTCCAAGAAAGAGAAGTCCCAGAATCGCTCCTATCCATAATTTTTTCATAATACTATTTTTATTGATTGATCTTACTCAAATATAGTGATTTAATTAAAAGGTTAAAAGATACCGATATTAAAATTCAATAGGAGTGAACTTTAGTCCGTCTTCAAGAATACTCTTTCCCATAGCTTTAGTCAAAAATAACTATATTAAAGACTCTTACCTTGCATCATCTAAAATTTCAATCAAAAAAAATCTGCAGCACTTTCAGCTGCAGATTTTCCATTTTAAATTAAACGTTATAATAACTTATTTGGCAGGAGTTGCTGCCGTAGAATCTTTTTTCATCTTGATACTGTCAGGATTTGCCACTTTCGTACGTACCGTATCAGTAGTAGCTGGTACTGTTTTTTGTGTTGGCTCTACTGCGGTCGAATCAGTATTACTTGTTGACATTGTTGATTCCTTGGTTCCACAGCTCACTGCAAATAATCCTACTCCAATGGCTGTTAACAATAACTTTTTCATACAATTTTATTTTGGGGTGTAATTGTAAAAAATCAATAATTATTCCTAAGTGGTAGTATGAAATTGTAAATTATAGGTAAAGTTTGTTAAAAAATGTTAGGTGAGTAGTTTAGAGAGTGGGAGAGCGGGAGAGTATTAGAGTATTAGAGTGGAAGAGTGGGAGAGTGGGAGAGTGGGAGAGTATTAGAGTATTAGAGTATTAGAGTGGAAGAGTGGGAGAGTGGGAGAGTGGGAGAGTGGGAGAGAGGAGCTAGGTATGATAAAAACAGCCCTACACCCAGTAACATCATACCCTACATTTCGAGTTTGCTCGTACCCTGCAACTCGTACCCCGAATCTCGTATCCCAAAAAAAGCCCCGAAACCGAAATTCCGAGGCTGTATGAAAAGAACAGGCAATCATTACTCATTACCTATTACTCATTATTGATGATTACCCTAGGTATGGATATTTGTAGTCTTTTGGAGAAACAAAAGTTTCTTTCACACTTCTTACAGACGTCCATCTAAGAAGGTTCATTTTAGAACCAGCTTTATCGTTCGTTCCTGAAGCTCTACCACCACCGAAAGGCTGTTGTCCTACTACGGCACCTGTTGGTTTGTCGTTGATGTAGAAGTTACCGGATGCATTTTCTAACGCTTTGTAAGCCTCAGCAATTGCATAACGGTCTTGAGAAAATACAGAACCTGTTAATGAATATGGAGAAGAAGAATCAACTACTTTAAGAGTCTCTTTCCAGTCCTGATCTTCATATACGAATACTGATAAGATTGGTCCGAAAATCTCTTCTACCATGCTTTCGTATTGAGGGTTTGTAGTTTCAATTACTGTTGGGTGTACGAACCATCCTTTAGAATCGTCACAAGTACCACCAATTGCTACAGTAGCTTCAGAAGATTCGTTAGCTCTGGTGATATATCCTTTACATTTTTCGAAAGAATTTTTGTCGATTACAGCATTTACGAAGTTAGATGGATCTACTGGAGAACCAATTTTAATAGTAGCCATTTGAGCTTCCATTACTTTTTTCACATCAGCCCAAAGAGACTTAGGAACATAAGCTCTTGAAGCCGCAGAACATTTTTGTCCTTGGTATTCGAAAGCACCTCTTACTAAAGCTGTAGCTACTGCTTCTACATTCGCAGAAGGGTGAGCAATAACAAAATCCTTACCTCCAGTTTCTCCAACGATTCTTGGATATGTTCTGTAGTTGTGGATATTGTCACCAATCATTTTCCACATTCCCTGGAATACTTTTGTAGAACCCGTAAAGTGAAGACCTGCAAAATCTTTGTGAGCCAATACTTTCTCAGCTGTTTCTTTACCATCTGTAAAGATCATGTTGATAACCCCAGCAGGAAGACCAGCTTCAATTAATACATCCATGATTACTTTAGCAGAATAAACCTGCTTATCAGAAGGCTTCCATACTACAACGTTTCCTAACATGGCCATACAAGTAGGAAGGTTTCCTGAAATAGCTGTAAAGTTGAATGGAGTTACTGCAAAACAGAACCCTTCTAGTGGTCTGTACTCTACACGGTTCCAGATTCCGTTGTCAGAAACTGGCTGCTCAGAATACATTTCTGTCATGAACTCTACGTTGAATCTCAAGAAGTCGATGAACTCACAAGCCGCATCAATTTCAGCCTGGTGTACGTTTTTAGACTGTCCGATCATTGTAGCTGCATTAATTACATCTCTGTAAGGACCTGCCAATAGATCAGCTGCCTTTAAGAAAATGGCTGCACGTTGTTCCCAACCTAGAGCATTCCATGCTTCTTTAGCTGCCAATGCTGAGTTGATAGCATCATCCACATGCTGCATACCACCTTGGTAATAAAATCCGAAGTCGTGAGCATGATCCTGAGGAGACTGAAGCTGTACTTTTGTATCAGTTTTTACTTCCTTTCCATTGATAACCATTGGAATTTCTACCTTCTCAGCCCACATCTTTTTATAAGTGTCGATAAGGCTTTTAACTTCCGGAGATCCCGGTACATAAGAATTTACCGGCTCATTTACCGCTAATGGTACTTGCGAAATTGCTTTTGACATATTACGTTTTATTATTTTTATTAAATTAAATAAGTATGTGTATACAAATTTACGATAATTATAAGGAAAGAAAAAAATACAGCAGATTTTTATGGAATAAACTTTATTATTGAGGGATGTGAGGAGAATACCCTTTTTTAATAATGAAAAAATGATATTTTTCAATGATTTTATTTCATATTTTAAATAAGATGAAAATATGAGCTGGATTTTAATTATGATATCAAGAAAGATGATAAAATGTTTGTCATAGTTGATAAAGGAACTTTAGTAGCTGTGTATAAGTGGTTTGGGTATAAATGTGAATTTTGTGTAAAATTGTATTTGTCGCGATTTTGAACATTTTAAATAATCTTTTTGATAGCCCGGTTTTTAAGATTACTCTAATTTTACACCATTATTAAAAAGTATGAAAAAAAGAGTTGTCTTTTTCTCTTTTCTGTTGTTTTTCGCAGCTTTATGTGCAGGTCTTTTTGCACATAAGGGGAAAACTCAAGCATACTCTGATATCTTATCAAAAATTCATCTTCTTCAGCAAAAATCGGATCAGCAGACGCAGCCTGAAATTTATAGTTTTTCAGATGCACAGGATCTTCAGGATTCCAATGATTGGGAAAAGGTAAAATTTGATTATTCAATACTTGCACAGCAGTGGTTTCAGTATTTCTTTGCAGAGTATACCTATAATAACCAGGTGGCGGCCGTTCAAAACCGTATTTATATTACAGCACCAAGGTATATTCTGTACCATTCTCTGCAAATAGCAGGCTGCTAATTCTTTTTTAAACTTTTAATGATCCCATGAAAGGATTTGCCTTGTAAAAGATGCATATCCCAAGGATTCATTCTTCATTTTAACATTTCTGAGTATTTCTATTTGTCTTTTCTGAAAGGCAGACCAGATACTGTATATCCAATTTTAAAATAAAAAATAATGCACTTAACACCGAGAGAAACGGAGAAGCTTATGCTATTTCTGGCAGGCGAGCTCGCTCTAAAAAGAAAGGCAAGAGGCCTTAAATTAAACTATCCAGAGTCCATAGCATTAATCAGTCATTTCCTGCTTGAAGGAGCTAGAGATGGAAAAAGAGTAGCAGAACTGATGCAGGAGGGTGGAAACCTTCTTACAAAAGAGGATGTAATGCCGGGCGTTGCGGAGATGATCCACGATGTTCAGATTGAAGCGACTTTCCCTGATGGGACTAAGCTGGTAACCGTACATAACCCAATCCGTTAATACCAATTTCATCATGATACCAGGAGAAATTTTTGTAAAAGAGGGCACAATTATCTGCAATGAAGGCAGAGAAACTGTGAAGATAAAAGTAACCAATACAGGAGACCGCCCTATTCAGGTAGGTTCACATTTCCACTTTTTCGAGGTAAACAAAGCGATGAGTTTTGACCGTGAAAAAGCTTTCGGAAAAAGACTCAATATTGTAGCAAGTACTGCAGTACGTTTTGAACCGGGAGAAGAAAAAGAAGTGGAATTGGTAGAAATAGGAGGAACCAAAAAAGCAATGGGCTTCAATAATCTTGTCGACGGACAGGTAGATTCTGAAGAACAGAAAAAAGCAAGCCTTGCAAAAGTTGAAGATTTAAACTTTAAAAATCATTAAGATGAGCTTACACGTAGACAGAAAACAATACGCCAATATATTAGGTCCTACAGCCGGAGATAAAATCAGACTGGGAGACACTGAAATTATCATTGAAATTGAAAAAGACTTCACCCATTACGGAGATGAGGCCGTTTTCGGAGGTGGGAAAACCGTACGTGACGGAATGGGACAAAATGTTATGGCAAAAAGGGATGAAGGTGTTTTGGACCTTTGCATTACCGGTGCAGTAATTATCGATCACTGGGGAATTGTAAAAGGAGATATCGGAATTAAAGACGGTAAGATTGTAGGGATCGGAAAAGCAGGAAATCCTGATACCATGGATGGAGTTTCTCCCAATATGATTATTGGAGCCTCTACAGAAGTTCATGGGGGAAAAGGATATATCGTAACGGCAGGAGGGATTGATACCCATATTCACTATATCTGCCCACAACAGATCGAAACATCTTTATACAGTGGGATCACCACAATGATCGGTGGTGGAACAGGTCCGAATGACGGAACGAACGCTACTACGGTAACTCCGGGGAAATTCAATATGCAGAAAATGCTTGAAGCTGCTGAAGAATATCCTATGAACCTTGGATTCTTCGGAAAAGGAAACTGTTCTGCAGAAGAGCCTATTGAAGAGCAAGTAGAAGCGGGAGCATTAGGAGTGAAAATTCACGAAGACTGGGGAGCAACCCCTGCAACGATTGATGCCGCGTTAAAAGTAGCAGATAAATATGACGTTCAGGTAGCTATCCACACAGATACCTTAAATGAAGGAGGATTCCTGGAAGATACGATGAGAGCAATCAATGGAAGAGTAATCCATACATTCCATACAGAAGGAGCAGGTGGAGGTCATGCACCAGATATCATCAAAGCAGCAATGTATCCCAATGTATTGCCGGCCTCTACCAACCCAACACGTCCTTACACCATCAATACAATCGACGAGCATTTGGATATGCTGATGGTTTGCCACCACTTGAGCAAAAATATTCCTGAAGACGTAGCGTTTGCAGATTCCCGTATCCGTCCTGAGACCATTGCCGCAGAAGATATTCTTCACGATATGGGAGTTTTCAGTATCATGAGTTCAGACTCTCAGGCAATGGGTAGACCGGGAGAAGTAATCACAAGAACCTGGCAGACTGCCAGCAAAATGAAGGAGCAGAGAGGAGATCTGGAAGAAGATAAAGAGACGGGAAATGATAACTACCGTGCCAAAAGATATGTGGCTAAATATACTATCAACCCTGCTATTGCACATGGTATTTCAGAATACGTAGGATCTCTTGAAGAAGGAAAATTAGCGGATTTAGTGATTTGGAAGCCGGCATTATTTGGTGTGAAACCTGAAATGATTGTCAAAGGAGGATTTGTAATTGCCGCTAAGATGGGAGATCCTAATGCTTCTATTCCCACACCTCAGCCTATTATCTACAGAAATATGTTTGGTGCTCATGGAAAAGCTAAGTTTGGTATTTGTGCCAACTTCGTTTCTCAGGTTTCTATTGATAATGGAACGATCGCTTCTTACAAATTGGAGAAAATGATTCTTCCGGTGAAAAACTGTAGAAATATTTCCAAAAAAGACCTTATCCATAATGATAAGACTCCACTCATTGAAGTGAATCCTGAAAACTACAAAGTGACGGTAGATGGTGAATATATCACCTGTGAGCCGGCAGAAAAACTTCCTTTAACGCAGTTGTATTACTTGTTCTAAGATAAACATACCAACCACTAAAACCTTATAGGCTTCTAAAACCTATAAGGTTTACTTAAAAGTTGAACAGTTTATCCAATAGAATTTAAAATAATTATAGAACTAAGTTTAGAATGAAATATTTAAATAAAACAGTTTGCTCCCTTGCCGTAGCCGGAATGACTATGCTTTCAGGAAAGGTAAGCGCTCAGTTTCTGGGAGGACACAGGCTTAAAAGTGATGAAGAGGGACCAAAAGGGCAATTTATGGTGTATGGTTCATTGGATTACTCTAAAGTTACTACTCCTTCCACCAGCAGCAGTACCGTTTCAAGTGCTCCGCTTGGCGTAGGATACTTTATCAATAATAATGACCTTGTAGGAGTCAACTATGCATACTCCCAAAATTCTGTTGACCACAATGTTGTGTATAAACAAAATGAAGCTGGAATTTGGTACAGTCCCTCATTAATGCTTGGGAAATATTTTGTATTGATTGGACAGGTTGATGCACATTATGTCTGGGGACAGCAATTGTCAGGAGCTGCAGATTCTATGCAAAACTTTAACGGATTCCGTCTTCGTGCTTATCCTTTGATTGGGATATTGTTAGGTGGGGGTTGGGCTTTAAAATTCAAGTTTGCTGAGCTTTCAATGCTTCAGACTAAAACAAAACAGGAAGGTTGGACAAAAAGCTATGTAGCAGGACTCAGTGGTTCAACATTCGGGGTTGGCATTTCTAAAAACTTTGACTTCAGAAAAAAATCCGCTAAAGATGATAATTAATCAAACCATAGGCAATCTCACCGAAAATCCTACCGAAAAACCCATAGATTATCTTGATCTGGAATGGTTTGAAACGACAAAAAGGATCCAACGTAAAAAGACCAGACAGGGAACCGATGTGGCCATTAAATTTCTTAAAGAAGGGCAGCGTTTGCGTGAAGGTGATATTCTTTTCGAAGATACAGAAAAAGTAATAGTTGTCAATGTACTGGAAACAGAAGCTATTGTAATGGTACCAGGCTCTTTATTGGAAATGGGAACGGTATGCTACGAAATAGGAAACAAACATATTCCTCTTTTTATCCAGGAAGATAAAGTATTGCTTCCTTTCGAAATGCCCATGTTCAGATGGCTGGAGGCAAGTGGGTTTAAACCGGAAAAGCAATCCGTAAAACTGCTGAACCTTCTTAAATCCAATGTTGAACCTCACGGACACGGAAGTCTGGGTTCAACAATTTTTACCAAAATCTTAAAAATGGCTGCTCCAAAAGATGAATAATATAAACATAAACTTTTTGTCAGGATTGCTTCATCTTGCAGATCCTACACTTCCTATCGGTGGTTATACCCATTCCAACGGACTTGAAACTTATGTGCAGGAAAGGATTGTACATGACCTGCCAACAGCAAAAGAATTTGTACAGAATATGCTTCAGTACAATCTTAAATTCAATGATGGAGCTTTTGTAAAACTGGCATATAAAGCAGCAGAAAATGGAGATTTACAATTGTTGTTACATCTTGATAACGAATGTAATGCGATAAAATGTCCAAAGGAAATCCGTCAGGCCAGCCAAAAACTGGGATTGAGACTGATTAAAATTTTCAAAAGAAGAGAAAGCTTTCCTTTTATGGAAGAATTTGAAAAAGCAATTAAAAATAAAGAGGCCAATTCTCACTACTGTATTGTATTTGGGGTATATGCCTTTTTAATGAAAATTCCTTTATATGAAGCGCTGTTGGGATTCTATTATACTTCAGTAGCCGGAATGATTACCAATGCTGTGAAGCTGGTACCTCTGGGGCAGCTTGACGGGCAGGATATTCTCTTCTCTCTATATCCGGTTATGGAAAAAACAGTCTGGGAAACCATGGAGCTGGATAGAGATATGGTGGGACTGTGTAATACTGCTTTTGATATCAGGTGTATGCAGCATGAGAGACTGTATTCAAGACTTTATATGTCGTAATAAGCTGAAAAAGTAAAGTTAAATGGTTAGCGTGAAACACTTTTGTGATCTTAAAATGTCTCAGTCATAAAACTGTTGCCATTAGCATTAAAAAAACAGAAACAAACAAAGTAAAATTTAAAGAAAATGGAAAATAGAAAATATATAAAAGTAGGAGTGGCAGGACCTGTAGGATCAGGAAAAACTGCATTATTGGAACGTTTGAGCAGAAAATTATTCGGGAAATATGATCTTGGAGTCATTACCAATGATATTTATACCAAAGAAGATGCTGAATTTATGGCTAAAAACAGTCTTCTTCCCCATGAAAGAATTATTGGAGTGGAAACAGGAGGATGTCCTCACACTGCCATCCGTGAAGATGCAAGTATGAACCTTGAAGCAGTAGATGAGCTGGCCGCCCGTTTTCCGGATATCGAACTGGTGCTTATCGAAAGTGGAGGTGATAATCTTTCAGCAACTTTCAGCCCCGATCTTGCAGACGTTACGATTTTCATTATTGACGTTGCTGAAGGTGAAAAAATTCCCAGAAAAGGAGGTCCCGGTATTACAAGATCAGACTTGTTGATCATTAATAAAATTGACCTTGCCCCGCACGTAGGAGCAAGCCTTGAAGTGATGGAAAACGATGCCAGAAGAATGAGAAAAGGAAATCCTTTTGTATTCACGAATCTAAAAACGGATGAAGGTTTGGATAAAGTAATCGGCTGGATAAAAAAATATGCTCTTTTAGAAGAAATTGAAGAACCGAATTTGGTAAGATAAATGGATAGTCGTTTAAATATTATTGCAGGATTCAAGGGAGGGGAATCCTATGTGAAAGATCTTTATGTCTCACTTCCTTTCAGAGTGGTTTCTGTAGGGCAGCGAAAAAGTGACAAAAAGCTCTATCAGATGGTGATGAGCTCTTCTCCGGGAATTCTGGATGGTGACCATTACCATTTGGATGTAGCCCTGGAAAAAGGGGCTTCACTTCAGCTGCAGTCACAGTCGTATCAGAGACTTTTCAATATGAAAGATAAGGCTGTTCAGGAGCTTAATGTCACTATGGGAGATGAAACTTCCTTTGCCTACGTTCCTCATCCTATCGTTCCCCATGAAGATTCCAATTTTAAAAGTAAAGCCAATATTCAGATCGGGAAAAACAGCCAGATTATTATCAGTGAGATTATTACCTGTGGAAGAAAACACTATGGAGAGGTTTTCAAGCTGAAACGTTTTCAAAACCTTATGGAAATCTATCATGAAAATAAACTGGTAGTGAAGGATAATGTTGTGATTCAGCCTGACATGATCCCCATCAGTAGTATAGGAAATCTGGAACAGTATACCCATCAGGGAACTTTGATCTTTTATAGCACAAAGGAGAAGGTAGACAAAAACAGGCTTATTGAGGAGATTGTTGAGGCCGCAGAACAATACCGTGAAGAAATGGAAGTAGGTGTTTCAGCAATGGAAGATCATGGTTTTGTCGTAAGAGCTTTGGGACATGGTGGAGAACGGATGTATAATTTTTTTCTTCATGTTCAGGAAATTCTCTGGTCACTGGAATAAAAATTAAAATAATTCTTATTGAAGTTAGGTAGGTTGATTTTATCAATAGAAGTGGGCTTTAGCCCACGCTAACTAAAGAATATTTTTCAACTGGCTTTAGCCAAAACTTAATAAAAAGAATTAACAATAGATAAACAAAAATGGATAGTACAGTTTGGGCACTTCTTTTAAGTGCCGTTTCAATAAGTTTTATACATACAGCCTCAGGACCGGATCATTATCTGCCTTTTATTGTCCTCTCCAAATCTAAAAAATGGAGTGGAATGAAAACAGCAGTGCTCACTGTAGTCTGCGGATTGGGGCATGTATTGAGCTCTTTAATTTTAGGATTTATCGGAGTGTTTCTCGGTTGGCAGCTGAACAAGATCTCGTGGTTCCAGGATATAAGAGGAAATTTCTCCGGATGGGCACTGCTGGTTTTTGGAGGAGTCTACTTGGTATATGGATTGATCCAGGCCATCAGAAATAAACCTCACAAGCATTTTGATGTGATGGGGGATGATGTGTATGTCTATGAACACAATCACAGTGAAGTGGTCATGCCTCAAACAAGAATAAAAGTAACTCCGCTTGTCCTTTTTATGATTTTTGTAATGGGACCAAGTGAACCTCTGATTCCTTTGTTATTTTATTCAGGAGTAAAACATTCCATGTCAGAAATTGCAGTATTGGTGACTTCATTTACGGTTACAACCGTATTAACAATGCTTGGAATGGTTCTGCTGGGACGTTATGGATATTCAACATTGTTCAATACAGAAAAGCTGGAAAGATATATGGGAGTCGTAAGTGGAGCAGTGGTAACAGTTTGCGGAGTCGGAATGGTCTTTCTTGGTTGGTAGAACTTCTAGCGTACATGAGTCGAGGTAAACCCATGTTTTTGAATGATCAACCTTCCAGGTTTCTCTTCTCAAAGTCTCGTGTCTCTTATCTCCATATCTCGTGTCTCTAATCTGAAATCTAACATCTATTAAAAAATACATTATACAAAACTAACTATGAATAAATTTTTTGAAAAAATCCCTTTTATAGATAATATTTTAAAAGGAATCGGGCAGATCATGCTTCAGGAAAACAGATGGACCGGATTTCTGTTTCTTATAGGTATCTTTATGGGAAGCTGGCAATGTGGGGTTGCAGTATTGCTTTCAACAGCAGCCGGAACTTTTACTGCTATGAAGCTTAACTATAATAAATCTGAGATCAATGCCGGATTATATGGCTTCAGTGCAGCACTGGTAGGAGTAGCATTGGCTTTTCTCTTCGAAACAACAATATTGATTTGGGTTCTTATTGTATTGGGTGGAGCTTTGGCAGCTATTATTCAGCATTTTTTCATTCAAAAGAAAATTCCGGTGTTTACTTTTCCTTTCATCATCATTACATGGGTAATGGTATTTGCACTGCATCATTTTACCCACATTCCACCATCTGTTATGCTGAGTAGTGAAGTAGTACCTACAAAATATGATGATTTTCTTACCTGCACCAATGGTTTTGGAGAAGTGATATTTCAAGGTGGGGTACTTTCGGGAATGATTTTCTTCCTTGCTGTTTTTATCAGTTCACCGATAGCCGCTTTATATGGACTTACAGCCTCTATTCTTGGAGCAGGATTATCACAGTTGAATGGTGAACCTATCAAAGAAATCCATATGGGACTTTTTGGGTTCAATGCAGTACTTTCCGCAATTGTTTTTTCAGGATTCAAAAAAACAGACGGTATCTGGGTGCTTATTGCAGTTCTTTTAACAATTGTCGTCGATGATCTTTTAATAGATAACCATTATCTTGATGCTGTGGGAGGGGTATTTACTTTTCCGTTTGTAGCAGGAACTTGGATTACACTTTTAATTCAAAAGATTTTTTTAGAGTGAGAGCGTAACGTCGGAGAGCTTGATGGTTTTTGGGTGGAAGGCTAAGAACGTTTTAGGGTGGAAGGGTTTGAATGTTGAAGAGTTGCCCATGTTTTTGAATGATCAGTCTTCCAAATCTCCCACCTCAAGGTCTCTTGTCTCAAATCTCTTATCTCCAGTCTCTATGTCTCCAGTCTCAACCATTAATATTATACAACATACTTTTTACAAAAAGATAAAAAATGAAAATAACTAAAATAGCAGCAGCGTTTCTGATAATGGCTTTCAGCGGAAAGTTGGCGGCTCAGGAAGCCGAAAAGCAATTGCTGATCAAAGATGCTGATGACAAATTTCCTATTGCAGATGTTCTGATTAAATATGACCACGGAAACAGCCATACTCATACAGGAACAGACGGTACTTTTGCTATTCCTGTTCAGTCTCTTCCTGATACACTGGTGATCAGCCGTCAGGGATATGATGAGGTAAAATGGGTACTGGCCAACGATGAAGATAAAAACAAAGTTATTTTTTTACAGCATAAACCTTTTCAGATCTCTGAAGTGGCCATTAATCACAGCTCATTTTTATCGGCGATTACCAAAGTTGATTTGAATAAGTTTCCGGTGAATTCAGCACAGGACCTGCTGAGAAAAGTTCCGGGATTGTTTATTGCACAGCATGCAGGAGGAGGAAAGGCTGAGCAGCTTTTTTTAAGAGGTTTTGATGCTGATCATGGTACCGATGTAAGCGTAAATGTAGACGGAATGCCTGTGAATATTGTGTCACATGCCCATGGACAGGGGTATTCTGATCTTCATTTTGTGATTCCTGAAACGGTTAATAATATTGATTTCGGAAAAGGAGCGTATTATATGGATCGTGGAGATTTTAATACAGCGGGGTATGTTGATTTTCAAACTTATAATGGGTTGAAAAATAGTATGATCAAGCTGGAAGGAGGTTCATTTAATTCAAAAAGAGTACTGGGAATGTTCAATATTCTGCATGATGATTTGGGACGTAAAAATGCCTATGTAGCAGCAGAGTATAATTATACTGACGGTCCTTTTGATGTAAAACAAAACTTTAACAGAGTCAATATTTTTGGAAAATATAACCAATGGCTTACGGATAATGATTATTTCAATATCCAGTTTTCAACGTTCAATTCTTCATGGAATGCTTCCGGGCAGATTCCGGAGCGGGCTGTAGATGAAGGAATCATTGGAAGATGGGGCAGCATAGACCCTACTGAAGGAGGAAAAACATCCAGAACAAATCTTCAGATGAATTTTAAGCATATTATTTCTCCTTCTGAGCAGATTGATGCCATGGCTTTTTATTCCAGGTATAATTTTAATCTGTATTCTGATTTTACCTTTTATTTAAAAGATAAAGACCTTGGTGATGAAATTCAGCAGACAGACGGAAGAAATATATATGGAGCGGAAGTAAAATATACCAAAACCTTTTCTCTTGCCAACAGCTCATTAAACTGGATTTCAGGAATAGGGGTAAGAAACGATGATATTACTACTCTTCAGCTGAATCATGTGTATCACAGAGATCTGTTATTGAACAGAATGTCTGATGTAACGGGTACGGAAACCAACCTTCATGCCTATTCAGGATTACTGTGGAAAACAGGAAAATGGACCATTAATCCGGCTTTAAGAGTAGATCATTTTATCTTCAATATGCATAATTTGCTGGATGCCGAACAATTGCCATCCGGACAATCAAAAGAAGCAACAAGGCTAAGCCCTAAATTAAATTTCTCCTATGCTCAAAATGATAACGTCATGTGGTTTCTGAAAATGGGTATGGGATTCCATTCCAATGACCTGAGAGTTGTTGTTCCGACTAACGGTCAAAAAACACTGCCATATTCTATCGGTGGAGATTTCGGACTTAGGCTGCACCCTTTTAAGTCCCTTATCATTACACCGGCTATTTGGTTTATGGATCTACAGCAGGAATTTGTATACGTAGGAGATGATGCCGTAGTAGAACCTTCCGGGAAATCAAGACGTTTCGGGGCAGATCTGGGTATCCGTTTTCAGCCCTTGGAAAACTTTTACCTGAATGCGGATATCAATTATTCCCACGCAAGGTTTATTGAAGAGGAAAAAGGACAGGATTATATCCCGTTAGCGCCTGTTGTCACCAGTACCGGATCGGTAAACTGGGATTTCCTGAACGGCTTTTCTTTAGGACTCCAATATCGTTATCTTGGTACAAGACCGGCTGTAGAAGACAACAGTATCAGAACAAAATCCTATTTTGTAAATGATCTGGTATTGGCTTACAACCGCCAGAAATGGGGAGCTAACCTTCAGGTCAACAATCTTTTCAATGTACAATGGAACGAAGCGCAATTCGCTACAGAAACTCAGTTAAAAGGAGAAGCAGAACCAACTACAGACCTTACTTATACACCCGGAAGTCCTTTTGGGATAAGAGTGGGAGTGTATTATAAGTTTTGATGTACAAAGTATAATGTATAATGTCGGATGTATAAAGTATAATGTATAAAGTATAATGTATAATGTATAATGTATAATGTATAATGTATAATGTCGGATGTATAAAGTATAATGTATAATGTATAATGTATAATGTATAATGTATAATGTATAATGTGGAGAGGTATAGCTCTGTGTTAGAGCAAAGAGTTATACATTAATAATACAATTATCTTAACCATTACCCTACATTATACTTTATACATCCGACATTATACAAAAATATCCAAGTACTCAATAATGCAATGAGGGTTGTATTTCAGGCATTACCCTACATTATACTTTATACATCCGGCATTGTACAAAAATATCCAAATATTCAATTTCAGCACTAAATTTGTAATAACAATTCATTATGGAAGTATTATCCAATTTTCAATATAAAAAGCTCTTTTTACCCCAGATAACGGATAAGATATTGGCGAATAATGCTGATATACAGCTTTATAGGATAGAGAATTATCTTAAGGGGATTTTGATGCCGGTGATTCCATACCGTACCACCTTTAATTTCATTATTTTCATTACCAACGGCCATATTAAGCAGTATCTTGAAAATAAAGAGTATCATGCCGAAAAAGGTGGAGTTATCTTTATCAAGCAGGGAACAATTACGGCTACCGTAGAATTGTCAGACGATATTGAAGGTTTTTTTCTGGCTTATGAAAATAATATTCTCTCCGAACAGGAATTACCCAAACATAAAAGCAGCATCTTTTTCATGACTCCTTTTCTGAATCTGGACAGTCTGACCTATGGAACCATAACCCAGCTTCTCCCGATTATGGAGCAGGAATTGTGGTTGAATAATCTCAATGTAAATGATGTAGTGGTGACCATGCTCCACCTTATCCTGATCAAAATGTTGAGTACAGATTCTGATACCCATCATAAATCAGCAACACGCCCTATGGAGTTGTCTCTTCAGTTCAGGGACCTGCTGTTTAAATATCATGTTGGGGAAAAAAGAGTGGCTTTCTATGCTGATAAGCTGTCTGTGACAGAAAGTTATCTCAATAAATGCGTAAAAGGGGTAACCCAGAAATCTCCGAAACAATGGATCAATGAAATTGATATCAATTACAGCAAAGCATTGCTTCATTCCAGTAAAGATATTGCAGAAATAGCCTATGAGCTTAATTTTCATACAGCATCACATTTCACACAGCTTTTTAAAAAGATTGCAGGCATCACTCCAAAAGAGTACAGAATACAGTTTTTGAATAACAGAGTTCCGGTTTGATGAGTAAGATTATTTACATACCATAATGTCAATGGTCCATTTTGCTATGCAAGTCGATAAATTGACAATATTCATGTCTCCATATGTGAACCTATCAGAAAACTGTAATGAAGCTAAATTAGGAGCTAATGTACTGCAAAGCAAACTTACCATTCACCATTGACATATTTCCTTTACATCTTTTCATTTTCCAGGATTTTAAGAACAAGTTTTTCTTCCTGGGTAAGACCTGCTTTTCCATCATTCTCTTCAATGACATCTAACTCATCAAGATATTTTTTTATAGTATTGTTTTCGTAAAGATTGATGACCAAAGGATGTACGTAATACTTTCTGCAGACAGCGACAGTATTTCCCAAATGTTTGGCAACGATATCCAGCGCTTCTTTTACCATTTTTTTATATTGAGAATCATTTTCAGCATATCCTATTTCCTTAAAAGCAATTAATGCACTTACCGTTCCGGACCATGTTCTGAAGTCCTTTGCCGTAAAATCTTCACCACTTATTTCTTTGATATATTCGTTGACCATTCCGGAGTCTATAGAGTGACGGGTACCTTCATCATCAAAATATTGAAAAAGTTCCTTTCCCGGAATATCTTTACATTTTTGGACGAGTCTTGCCAGTTTTTTGCTCCTAAGGTCAATATGATGCTGAATACCTTTTTTTCCTTTAAATGAAAAACTGATTTTTTGCCCTTTTATTTCCACATGTTTATCCTTCAATGTGGTAAGTCCGAAAGACCCATATAGTTTTTCATATACATTATTGCCGATACGGATATTGGTCCGCTGCATTAGGCTGACAATTAATGCCAGGACCTTCCGCTTTTCAAAATTCCTTAAAGCCAGATCTTGTTCCAGCTGAAGACGGATATCCGGCAATGCATAGCCAAACTGAAGCATTCTATAGAATTTTGTGTGATTTCTTAAAGCACTCCAAAGAGGGTGGTAGCGGTATTGTTTTCTTTTTTTTACATCAAAACCGGTGGCCTGAAGATGACCATTGTCCAGCGCACAGATCCAAACGTTTTCCCAGGCAGGCGGAATAACCAGCTTATTAATTCTGGTAATCTCCTCTTTATCTTTGATTTTTTCTCCGTCTATATAATAAGAGTACTTCTTTCCTGTCTTTTTACGTGTAATTCCGGCAGTTTCTGCATCGGTGGTATATATAAGATGTACCGCCTTTGCAGATGCTTCCGGATCCTTCATGATTTTAACAATCTTTGAAGGCCTAAGGTGAGAAATGATTTCTAAATCTGTATTCTTCTCCATAAAACATGGTTAAGAGTTTTTACCCTTCGAAAAAATCAGTAAAAGAATCACTACTATTGCACAGACTAAGATAATTCCCCACCACATTCCTGCCTTAAAAATTGTTTCTACTGCTTCACAACTTGTGAGTGTTAACAAGCTTAATATCGCTATACTGTAAATGCTCCATTTTTTCATAAGTATATATTTTGGGGTGTTAGATTCTGAGAAGATCAGCTCTCCATCTTTTTATAGATCTTTTAATTTCATCACCAGAAATATTTTCCTGGAGAGCTTTTTCTAAAAGTTCTTTAAATTCATCATCATAAGTGAATCTTAATGCCGCGATTTGATCAAACTTTAATTGGTCAACAATTTCATCGGATCTTTTATTGAAAATTTCAAAATACCGCTGCTTAAACTCCAGAATAACCATTCTGTTCTGAAGTCCCAAGGCATAATGCTGTCTTGTCATAAATGCAAGATAGAAAAGCAGGAAAATTACAATGGAAAATAAAATCCAGGTCAGCTGATTTCCCGGATCATCTGTTATTTTATAAATTCCAAAAATCTCCAATACAATTAATATTGGAAGATAAATAAAATGATGAGGTGGATAAAATTTCCTGTGATTCCTGTAGTTCTGTTCTTTCATATAGGGAATACAGCAATAATCTTTCCAAAAAATTATATTATTAATAATAAATGACGTTTTGTGGTATGAAAATAATATTATAAACAAATTATAATAAATGTTTTAATGTGTCATTCCTGTTGAAAATTAGAACTTTATTGTTGAATTATCAGTTTCATCAATTTTTCTGGTAGATGGTTTCCATTAAAAAATCCTTAACTTTGAACTTCAATTTTAGAAATGGAAAATTTAGTTCAAGACACTACCGTTCAAAAACCAAAATGGATCCGCGTAAAACTTCCTACCGGAAAGAACTACCGGGAACTTAGAACTTTGGTTGATAAATATAAACTCAACACAATTTGCCAAAGCGGAAGCTGTCCCAATATGGGAGAATGCTGGGGAGAAGGTACCGCTACTTTCATGATTTTGGGAAATATTTGTACCAGAAGCTGCGGATTTTGTGGAGTAAAAACAGGAAAACCACTTGATGTAAACTGGGATGAACCTGAAAAAGTTGCCCGTTCCATCAAATTAATGAAAATCAAACACGCTGTTCTTACCTCTGTAGACCGTGACGATTTGAAAGATATGGGATCAATCCTTTGGGGTGAAACTGTAAATGCCGTAAGAAGAATTTCTCCGGGAACCACAATGGAAACATTAATTCCGGACTTCCAGGGACTTACCAAGCATCTTGACAGATTAGTGGATGTAGCTCCTGAAGTAATTTCTCATAATATGGAAACCGTAAAACGTTTAACCCGAGAAGTGAGAATTCAGGCAAAATATGAAAGAAGTCTTGAGGTTTTAAGATATCTGAAGGAAGCAGGACAGAGAAGAACCAAAACCGGTGTAATGCTTGGGTTGGGAGAAACCAGAGACGAGGTTTTTCAAACGATTGAAGACATCAGAAATGCAAATGTAGATGTCATTACTCTTGGACAATACCTGCAGCCTACTAAGAAACACCTTCCTGTAAAAAAATTCATTACTCCGGAAGAGTTTGATGAGTTTGGAGATTTTGCAAGAAGCTTAGGGTTCAGACACGTTGAAAGTTCACCTCTTGTAAGAAGTTCTTATCACGCAGAAAAACATATTCACTAGACAATATACAGCCGCTCAGAAATGAGCGGTTTTTTTATAGAGAAGGTGGCAGATAATAGGGAGTAGATTTTAGGCTACCCGGGGTGAATAATATGGGTTATTTATTTTTTTTAGAATAAAGAATAAAGAATGAACATGTTGTTATTAAAATTCAATAGGAACGGGCTTTAGCCCGTTTTTAAAAAGATTACCAGCCAATTCGGCTTTAGCCGAAACCTAAAAATCCGCGGGATTATTTATTACATGAAGATTCCTTGGTAATAATTCCGATCCTTCCATTAATTTCAATAGGTTTAAATTGTTTTTTCTTAAACTCAGACGGTGTTTCTCCGGTATGCTGTTTAAATAATTTATTAAAATAGGAAAGGCTCTCAAACCCTACCTGAAAACAAACTTCCGTTACAGAATAATCTTTCAGCAGAAATATTTTGGCCTGGTTGATTCTGTAATTATTCACAAAATCCGTGAAGGTCATGTTTGTTTGCTTTTTAAAATAACGACAGAAAGCAGGGGTGCTCAGGCTTACTATTTTTGCAATTTCATTCACATTAGGTTTCCTGTCATGGTTTTCATGGATGTAATCGTAAATGGTTCCCATTCTGATCTTGTCATTCAAAAACCATTTGATTCTGGTATCTTCTTTATTGAGTTCTTTTACATCTGTAGAATCTGCAAGGATCTGTAGAATTTCTATCAACCCGATAAGCGATGAAAAAGAATTTTTTTCTTTCATGGCCTGAAGTTTTTCTACGATTATTTTCTTCGTTTCCCCTGAAAAGGATAATCCAAGATAAGATCTCTCCAACAGATTTCTGATACTTTCAAATTCAGGAACAGGCAGAATAATATCCTGAAGAAAATTTTCGCGCATTTGCAGTACCAGCTGCTTGCATTCTGTCTGAATACCGTAATCAAAATTAAGATGAGGTACATTGGAACCTATCAACAGTAAATCACTTTCTGTAAAGGCGGAAATATCCTTTCCCACATGTCGGATTCCATTGTTTGCTTCTACATAAACAAGCTCTATTTCAGGATGATAATGCCAGAAAAAACAATTTTTCAAAGAAGGTGAAAAAAGCTTGAAAGATTTCCCTTTATCAAACGCTATAATTTCTTTCTGGATTTTCATTTTGTTCTGATTTGATTGTTTCTCGATTTAAAATTAAACAAAAAGGTTAATATGGAGCAAATTTTTATCATTTCAAGAGAGGTAAAATTCAATATTTCTTTCGATTTTTGCACTTTCATAAGTAAAGATGGAATACCATTTTTAATTTCTAAAAAATAATTTCAGAAAAAAGAACATATAATGAAGATTGATAAAAGGATAATCCCGTTAGCGATTGGTGGATTAGGAATAGGAACGACGGAGTTTACCGTGATGGGATTACTGCCGGATATTGCAAAGACATTGGAAATTACGATTCCTCAGGCGGGACATTTAATTTCTGCCTATGCAATGGGTGTGGTTATTGGTGCCCCTATTCTTATTGGATATTCGGTGAAATTCCCCCCGAAAAAGGTATTGATGGCCTTTATGATTCTGTTTACTTTATTCAACGGACTTTCTGCTATAGCTCCAAACTATACTACCATGCTGATTATAAGATTCATGTCCGGACTTCCGCATGGAGCATTCTTCGGAGTGGGAACAGTAGTGGCAGCTAAAATGGCTGGGAAGGGCAAAGAAGCATTTTATATATCGATGATGTTTACGGGCCTTACCGTAGCGAATCTCGTCATGGTTCCTCTGGTGACGTATATTGGACATACATTCCATTGGAGGCTGTATTTTGCTATTGTAGCTGTGATCGGGCTTTTTGCCATATTATTTTTAAAACTGTGGCTTCCCGCAATGGAATCCAATCAGAATACCCATTTCCTGGAGGAATTAAAATTCCTTAAGAATAAACAGTCGTGGTTGGTCCTTACCATTACAGCGATTGGATTTGGAGGGCTTTTCACATGGCTTAGCTACATTACTCCTTTAATGACGGTTGTTTCGGGGATCCAAAGCAGTCAGATGGCTTATGTAATGGTCCTTGCCGGAGCCGGAATGGTAGTGGGTAACCTTGTGGGCGGTGTAGTTTCAGATAAGCTTGGTCCGGAGAAAACCTGTGCATTATTGATTTTCCTGATGATGATCTCTTTAACAGGAGTCTTTTTCCTTTCAGAGCATCAGAATATAGCTCTTGTACTGACTTTCATGTGTGGAGCGTTGTCAATGTCTATTGCTTCACCCATCAATATTATGATGATGAAAGCGGCACCCAATAGTGAAATGATGGCTGCAGCTTTTATGCAGGCCGGTTTTAATATTGCCAATGCTATGGGCGCTTTCTTTGGAGGAATTCCATTAGAATATGGCTTACCTTTCAATTATCCTGCCCTGGTAGGAGTGGGAATGACCTTTATAGGTGTTGTCGTAAGCGTAAGATATATGTATTTGTACGGTAGGACACCTGCTGAAGAAGAAGCCGTCACAGAATGCGTTTCATGTGACAAATAAAAAGAAAAGATTTTATTCTTTATACAAAAAAAGCTGTTTCCAGATGGAAACAGCTTTTTGTTTACAATAGGTTTATACCTCTACCTCATCTCCGTTTTTACACCAGTAGAGCGCATTGTATAAGTTTTCTTTTGGAAAAGATTTAAATTCTCCCGGCATAACGACACTGAAAATGTCTGTAAAGTTCTGTACGCCTTCCTTGTCTGTGACAATAGCTGTACGGTTCCATTTGGTGAGGTTTTTTAATCCTAAAAGAACATCTTCAAGCCATGCCCCTATGGTAAATTTATCCAGATCAGTATCCAGGTACAGTAAATAATTAAGCTCGCCAAATTGATCTACTTTCTCTTTGACACGCGGAATTACCAGTCTTTCAAAATCCTCTCTCGTCACTTCTCCCGTTGCATTGAATGCCGCAACATTCTCCGGAGCTTCTGGAATAATTGTTATCATAGTAAAATATTTTATGGTGGTTTGATTTTAAGTGAAAGAACAATAATTAAACCATAAGTTGCCAATAAGTTGTTAAAATTCGCACAAATATTGTTATTTTTAATGTAAAATATTAATATGGATCTCAAATCAAATGAGCCTTTTTGGCTTTTAAAGAATGGATTAATGACATCATATCCTTCTCTGAAATCAGATGAAAAATGTGATGTTCTTATTATTGGTGGTGGAATTACGGGAAGCCTTATAGCCCATCAGATGGTAAGAGACGGATACGATACTCTTCTTATTGATAAGCGGGAGCTGTGTAACGGCAGTACTTCAGCTACTACTTCAATGCTGCAGTATGAAATAGATGTACCTCTTTTTGAATTAATAGACAAGATAGGAGAAAAGGGGGCCGTTTTAAGTTACAAAGCTTGCTCTGATGCTATTGATACTCTTGAGATGCTTTCCTCATTAATAAAATCAGATGCAGGATTCAAACGGAAAAAATCACTGTATTTTGCTTCCAGAAAGAAAGATGTCGAATGGCTGCAAAAAGAGTATAAAACCAGAAAAAAGGCCGGTTTTGAAGTGAAATGGGTAAGCGGAGCCCAGGTATTGGAAGAATTTGGATTTGAAAATACCTTTGGAGGAATTGTATCAAAACAAGGAGCCAGCATCGATGCTTTTCACTTTGCCCATGAATTATTCAGCCACAATGTAAAGAAAGGACTGAAAATATTTGATAAAACTGAAATGGTAAAAGTAGACTGTCATAAAGGGTTTAACCTGGTTACTGTCGATAGCGGATGTCAGATCAAAGCAAAGAAAATCATCTACTGTATTGGTTATGAAAGCAAAAGTATGATAAAGGAAAATTTTGTAAACCTGAAAAGTACATATGCCGTGGTTTCAGAAGTTGACACAGATAAATTTAAAAATATCAGCAATACATTAGTCTGGAATACTGATGATCCTTATCTGTATATGAGGACTACTGATGACGGGAGACTCTTAATAGGAGGTGGGGATGAAGATTTTTATGATGCCGGAAAAAGAGATGCAATATTGAATAAAAAAGAAAAAGAAATACTGAAAACCCTAAAGAAAATAAAACCGGATTATCATTTTTATACGGATTTCGTTTGGGCCGGAACTTTTGGGGAAACCAAAGACGGACTTCCCTATATTGGGGAACATAAAAAGTTCAGGAACTCCTATTTTGTTCTGGGATTTGGTGGAAATGGAATCACCTTTTCTGTAACAGGAATGGAAATGGCTTCTCTGTTTATGAAAAATAAAAAACATGCCTTATCGCGCTATTTTAAATTTGGAAGGTAATAAGGGAGGTCAATTGTTGTAAGACCACCCCGTCAAAAATTCTTTGAATTTTTGCCACCCCTCCGGAAGAGGGCAATATCACGTCTCCCATCGTAATATTCATCATAATCTCCATGAAAATTGCAGATTTTCAGAACTTAAGTGTACTTCTTATACGCAAGGCCTATCACTTAAAATAACTTAAGTGTTCAAGAAGCTTTTATACCTTTTGACTACGTTGAAATAACATTCATCGACTGAAAGGAGATAATCTTCGATTTGTGGTCGTAATAAAGTAAGCTGTTTCATAATAAAAAACCGATGACTACAATTTAGTCATCGGTTTTAAAATTACCTGCTGTAATATTGGATTTGCATATCTTTCGGATACTTTACTTCATAAGAGAAGTTAATTTTTTCTGAACCTCCCGAGCTGATGTTTTTGTTCCAGAGAATACTTCCTGTTTTTTCATCAAGATTTCCGCCTCCGGTATCTATTGCCTTAACAGAAATTTTAGAATTCTCACTGATCGGTAGCTGATCCAGAATTTCCAGTTCAATACTTTCTTTGGTATTGTTTCGGATATTGATCTGATAAGATTCTGTTTCCCATTTATTGGAATTCATTGCTTTTTGTGATGTCTTATCTTCCAGTTTAATCCTTTTTACTGTGATTCTTTCATCTACTCCCAGGGAAATAGGGAATTCATCTTTTACATAATTGCTGGTGATGGTTGTTTTCCCAATATAATTATCTTCAAAATAGATGTTCGCTTCTCCTGTAATAAGGTTGAGATGTTGCCAGTTTTTTATAAAAGCCATCAGGAATACCTGGTTATTAACTTTCGGAACTGTATGGTATTTGTAAGTGGCCTCAATCTGCTTTTTATCAAGGATAACATACTGTTCTTTTTCCTGACTTACAATGGTCTGATTGTAATTAAGTTCATAAATCACATTCATTTGGCTGTCAGAGACGGAAGCTATAGGGACCTGGCTTGGGGTTATTGCTTTATCTTCTCTCATCTGATAGGCATTTACTGCTGCTGCTTCTTTTTTAATTTGATAACCGGCTACTTCTATCTGAGGATTGTAAGGCGTATATTCAGCAACATACAATGGAGATAAAATAGGCCTGTTTTGGTTATAGGAAGGTCTATACGTGGAAACAAACAGTTTGATGTTTTTCCAGTCCTGACCTGTTTTCTGATAGATTTTTCCTTTATAAATCATTTCAAGCGGCTTCTTTACAGATTCTGCACGCAAATCATAAGAAGGAATCCAGCCGGCATCAGAAACAATATAGCTTACCCCTAAATTCAGGCTGGTCTCATGATCAGCAAGAATTTCAAGCAGGAGCTCTTTTCTGTTGGTATTTTTGTGTGTTTGTTCCTCAGCAGACTGTTTATTAAGTTTGGCAATACTTTCATCAAGAACCTCTTTCTGCTCATTCAGTAAAAAGACCTGGTTGTCAATTTCCAGCATTCGCTTTCTGTAAAATTCAGTGAGCTTAATAAGCTGTTCCTGAGGAGTAGATTTATCATTGGCCGATACCTTTAGATTATCATTGATGATGTGCTGCTCTCCCGTAAGGTTCTTCACCTGAATATTCAAAAGGTTAACCTGTCGCTGAAGTTTTTTTCGGTCATCTTCCAGCTTCTTTTCACCTTCAGACAGCTCATCATCTTTCAAAAAATTATTTTGAGGGGTGATAGAAAGCAGTGTCGTATTTTTTTCAAGATTGATTTTATAGGTATTCTCATCCAGATTATTGGGAAGATTGATAATTCTCACCTTATTTATTCCCTTTTGAAGACTCACATTAGTATTTCCAAAGACTTTGGCACCTTGCAGAAATACGGTAGCCTGTTTTACATCTATTTCTTTCTTGATTTCCTGTGCTTTTAAAAAAACAACTGAAAATGTCATTAATAGTAAAAAGTAATGTTTCATCGTTTATTATTTTGAATTTCTAGTGTAAAATTATCCCTATTTAAGACTGAAATTTGGGAGACTTGGTGAAGTGCAGGTTTCACTTGGTCAATTTGAAAGTGCATAAAAAAGAAAAACAGCCCTTTTGAGGCTGTCTTCTTAAATCTGTTATTTCTAAAGGATTTCGTATCTTGTTTTGATACTGTATTTCAGTTTGATATTTTCGATATTGTCAAAAGAATAATCTACTGCAGCGTCTGCCATTTCCAGTTGTACACTGTTCATTCTGCCTTTGTAAGCAACAGGCATTATAGTATCACTGGTATAATCTTCTATTTCTATGATTTCAATAGCATTTCCAGTTTTTTTACCCATGCTTTCCAACAGGTAATCTGCCTTTTCTTTGGCTGCTTTTAAAGCATTGATTTTTACTGTTTTTCTGAAGTCTGCAATCTTGGTATTCTTTACCTCTGCAATATTCAGGTTGCTTACCCATTTCTGATTAAGGTCCTCAAAAATCTTACTGATGTTTGATTTTGTATTGGCTTTAAACTGATAGTTTTTAGTAAACTTGGCCGTTTTAGAGTATATATTCTGGTACATCGATTTAAATTTGATGTCTTCATTCTTTACCCCGGCATTCTTTAAGCTTTCAAACAATTTCTTTTCATTGTCTGCCAGTTCATTTTTGTTGTCTGCCTTTATTCCGATACTGAAAATGATTTCATCGGGTTCTATTTCCATTTCGGCAACACCGGTTACTTCAATTGCATTTTTCTTTACTTCCTGAGCGTTTACAAAGCTCCCCAAAGTTAAAATTCCGATTAATAAAAAATGTTTCAATTTCATAATTTCCTGTTTTTTTAATTGTAAATAATTTTAAATTCTGAAGTAAAATTAGGGAGATCTGAAACTGAAAAACGGGAGACTTGGTGAAAAGGAACTTTCACTTGGTGAACGGTTACAAAAAAGCAATCTCTCCATAAGATTGCTTTAAATTACTAGACTGTTAAGTTATTATATCAGCGTATAAAAAGAGAGAAAACGAGATTAATACAGAAAATAAACCTTTGCTATTTTATTATTTTTGATCTCGTAAATAGCGGTAGCTTCTATCTTTTTATCCGGTTTCACCCCGGAAACACTTTCTCTATCAATAATGGTATTTAGGTTGGTGATTCTCTGTCTGACTTCACAATGAAGGTCAGGATGATCGGCAAAAAACTTCTCATAGCTCTTTCTCATAGCTTCTTTTCCTTTACTTAATAATTTAGAAGGGAATGAATACAGCTCCACATCTTCTGCATAAGGCTCCAGAAAGGCATCTATATTTCTGGCATTATAACCATTTACCTGTTGCTGAACCAGCGTTTCATTTGTTGTTTCCGGAATTGTATTGGGATTAAGAGGCTGCCCGTTTTTTATAACGGTATCAATCTGGGTAAGGTTTTCCAGATTTTCAATAGGGTTGGCATTCAACAGAACAAGATCTGCAACCTTTCCTTCTTCTATGCTGCCATATTGTGCTTCTTTGTTCAGAATTTTAGCTGGGTTGATAGTTGCAGACTGTAGAAGTTGCCAGCCGTTCATACCACTTTCTTTCATAGCTTTAAGTTCTGTGATAAAAGAAGTGCCATGCTGAGTTCCAATATTTCCGGCATCTGTGCCGGCAGCGATCGTTACTCCACCATCGGTCAGTTTTTTGAGATTAATTCGCCTGATAGAATCAGTTTTTGAAGTATAGGCTTTTATCTGAGGAGAATTGAATCTTAGTTTATATTTCTTTATCATTGCAGAATCTGAGGTGTCTTCCAGATGCTTTAAATCATACATAGAACCAATACTTTTCGGATTGGAATGCTCAAGCTCATAGGTATTGTAATGTTTCTTCTGTGCATAGGTGTCATAATAATTGTCCATTACGGTCAGGGTAGGGCATAAGATCACTTTTTTAGACTGCAAAAGTTTTACAAAATCATCTGAAACCACTTCGTCTTCTATATTGTGTACAAGATAATTAGCACCATTCATCACAGCTGTTTCTGCTGTAAAACGTTCCGTAGCATGTACTGCTACTTTAAGATTGTTTTTGTGGGCTTCTTCAATAGTAGCCTTTATTACAGGTTCAAGTTTTTGAGCTTCCTCTTTCTTTTTTTTGGCATCTCCCAAAACAATATACCATATCTTGATAAAGTCCGGTTTATAAGGAAGCTGTTCCTGTACCCATTTTCTGGCTTCTTCTGCCGTTAGCGCCAGCTTGAAAGGTTCATCTTTGTTGAGGTTTTTAAAAACTTCAGGCTCATAGGTGGTAATAAGAGGTCCGGACATATAGACAGAAGGTAATCTTTCATTCCTTTTTAAAGAATCCCTGAGAAGAAGAAAATGATAGGTGGCCCCGGGATCAATCACAGAAGTTATTCCGGCTTTAAGATAATACTGAAGAAGATTTTCCATATTATGATGCCCCCAGCTGATCTCTTCCTCATACGGAACATGCTTTCTCAAATCGAGTGCATCAGGTCTTGTATATAACCCTCCACTTTGAAAAAAATGAATATGGGAGTCCGTCATTCCCGGGATCAGATACTTCCCTTCACCGTTGATGACGTGAGAATTCTGAGGTATCTTGATCTGTTTGCTGGGCTTTATTTTGGTAATCTTTCCGTTATTTATAATGATCGTCTGAGCGGGAATCATTTTCTTATGAATGACATCTGCGATGGTAACATTTTGAATATAGACCTGGGCCCGAATACCATTGAAACACAGGATAATGGCTAATGCTATTTGAAATTTTTTCATGATCTTTATATGGTGAGGTGATGATGCAAATATAATAAAGCCTTATTGAATTGAATGATAATGTTTTGTGTTTTTTAATGAACGCTGTATCGCTTGATGGTTAAACATGTTTTACCACTACTGAGTGTCTTTTTTGTTTATTTTTTAAGATCATATTTTACACTTTGATTCATAATATACTGTATTCATCGGGATCAGCATTATTAATAACTTAATCTGGTCATGTGGCCATAGAAAGCTCAACTTGGTGAATGGGCAGTTTCGCTTGGTGAATAGTTTTTGAGCAGACTGTATATATGTATATCTTTGTTTTATGAAAATACTTAAACTTTTTACGATCCTTTTACTCATGATTTTGGGAAATATCACCTATTCTCAAAACAGTACTAAGGCTGTGGAAGAAGTTCAGGTAGAAACCAAGAAGCTGAAAAAAGCTATTGATACCAAAAACGAATCTGCTCAGGCCGATTCTTACTATAATATTGGGGAAACGTTTTTCAATGACGGGAACTTTCCGAAAAGCGAGGAATATTATACAAAAGCTAAAAAGATCTATGAAAAGGTCAATGATAAACCCAATATTGAAAAAGTAACCCGAAGATTGGCCCAATCTCAGGAAAAGCAGAATAAAATATCACCTGCCATCAGCAATTACAGTATGGCAGCCCAAGTGGGGTATTCTGAAAAAAGCAGGGCCGTCAATTCCAATGATGTAGCCAGGCTTTCTTCTCCTACACCTGAGCAGAAAACTGAAGCCATCCAGAGTAATATTAATATCATTAGAAAAGAAAAAGAACAGACCGGTTTAGCAGAGGGCTATAGCCAGTTGGCAGATGTCAATATACAACAGAATGAGGTCTCTAAAGCAGAAGATAACCTGAATGCTGCCTACAAAATTTCAAAAAAAGAAGCCCCACAGCAGGCATTGGAAATTAATCAGAGATTGGCGAATCTGTATGTTGAAAATAAAAAATTCGATAAAGCGATAGAAGCCAAAAAGAAGGTGATGAAAGAAGACTTTGTAAAAGATGATTCTCAGGAGAAAGTCAATCAGATTCAGGAGCTGGCAGATATTTATATAAAAAAGAACGATAAAGAGGAAGCTGTAACCTTATTAAAAAATGCCTATGGAATTGCTTTAGATAAAGGACATACACTGGAAGCACAGAGAAGTGTGAAAAAGCTGGACAGCCTTTACAATATATCAGGAAATACAGATGCTTCAGTGTCATTGTACAGGGATTTTTTAGGAAAACTGCCTGATCTGGTTTCCAAAGACAGAAGTCTGGTAGACAATAAAATTCTGGAAGATACGGAACAGCGAATTTCTCAGCTTGAAAAAGAAAGAGAACTGAAAGATGAGCTGATCCGCAAGAAAAATGTATTCAATTATGGACTGATTGGAGCTTTAATCCTGTTGACAGGCCTCATCATTTTTATTTTCAGAACCCTGAAAAAAGTTCAGACAAAAAATAAAAAAATTGCCCTTCAGTCACTCAGAAGAGAGATGAATCCTCATTTTATTTTTAACAGTCTGAATAGCGTAAACCATTTTATAGCCACCAATAATGAACTGGAAGCCAATCAGTATCTGACAAAATTCTCTAAGCTGATGCGGGGGGTAATGGAAAACTCTACAGAAGATTTTATCCCTTTTCAACAGGAGCTAGATCTTCTTCAGAACTATCTTGCGCTTGAAAAAACACGGTTTGCAGACAAATTTGATTATGAAGTGGATGTAGATGAAAACCTCAATGTACATAGTCAGCAGGTACCTGGAATGCTGGTGCAGCCATTCCTTGAAAATGCGATCTGGCACGGATTGCGCTACAGAACTGAAAAAGGATTTTTAAAACTGAGTTTTGAAAAAGAAGAGCAGTATTTAAAGGTAACCATCGAAGATAATGGAATAGGAATTGAAGAAAGTAAAAAACAGAAAACTCAGCATCAAAAGACAAGAGAGGGCAGAGGAATGAAAAATACACTGGAGAGAATACAGTTGCTGAATGATCTGTATAAAAAAAATATAACCTGTACTGTCAAAGACAAAGAAAACAATAGTGGAGTGCTGGTGATTATAAAAATTAATCTGTTTTAAAAACAGTTGAGCGGTTGTGATATTCAAACGATCATCTGCCACCTATTACCCAAAAACATATCCTATGAAAATAAAAGCCGTAATCGTAGACGATGAACTTATAGCTAGAGAAGTACTGAGAAATTATATCACGAAATATTGTCCGCAGGTGGAAATTCTTGGCGAAGCAGAAAATATAAAACAAGCTGTTCCCCTGATTGCTGAGAAACAGCCCGAATTGGTATTTTTAGACGTAGAAATGCCTTTTGGAAATGCTTTTGATGTTCTGGAAGCAACTAAAGAATTTTCCTATGAAACCATTTTTATTACGGCATTCTCACAATATTCATTACAGGCTTTAAATAAGTCAGCAAGTTATTACATTTTAAAACCTATTGATATTCAGGAACTCATTCTGGCGGTAAACAAAGTTGTTGAGAGCCTTGAGAAAAAAGATGAGCTCAACAGGAATAAGATTCTGCTTGAAAATTTAAAACTGAAACCCGAGAAGCAGCAGCTCATACTTCCAACTTTACAGGGGTTTGATGTGGTGAAAACTGAGGATATTGTCCGGCTTCAGGCAGATGGCAATTTTACTCAGGTGTATCTTACCGATGGTTCCAAAAAAATGGTTTGCCGTTTTTTAAAACACTTTGATGACTTGTTGGAAAACCCTTTTGTAAGAGTACACCGTTCCCATATTATCAATACTGCTTTTGTGAAATCTTATCATAAAAGTGGAACAGTAATGCTTTCTGATGATACAGAGATTGAAGTTTCTGGTAGTTTTAAAGATGGTTTTCTGAAAGTTTTTTCATAGAATTTACCACTCTTTAACAACGTAAAGGCATTATTTTTGAAGTTTTTATAAGAACCACACAAAATTTCTGTTATGAAAACTCTTCACAAAATTATACTTCCCGTTTCGCTGGGAGCACTTGGATTGATCATGTTCAATTCCTATTCAGTAGGAGTTCCCAAAGGAGCTAAAGTTGTAAAGAATTTTGATGTCAAAAAATATCTCGGAAGATGGTATGAAATAGCCCGTTTTGATTACCGTTTCGAGAAGAATATGGATAATGTCACCGCAGAATATTCAGAAAACCTGGATGGAACAGTAAGGGTCAATAATAAGGGCTATAATTACGTGAAAAAAGAATGGAAAGAAGCCATTGGTGAAGCCAGATTTGTAAAAGATAAAACAGAAGCCAGGCTGAAAGTGGCATTTTTCAAGCCGTTTTGGGCAGGTTATAATGTGATTGATATTGATGAAGAATATCAGTATGCCCTGGTAGCAGGAAGCAGCTTAAAATACCTCTGGATTTTATCCCGAACTCCCAATATTCCCGAAAGTATGCGCCAGCGATTTATAGAAAAAGCAAAGAAACTCGGATATAATACCGAAGAACTTATCTGGGTAAAACATAATCAATAAAATAAAAAGAGGCTATCAAGTGATGGCCTCTTTTCTCTTTATTTTTTAGAATAGTCTTTCCATTCTTCAAAACGATGATCAATAACCTGTCTCATCAGGTCGTAGTTTTCATAAGTATCTTCAATGTGATAGAACGTTTCATATTCATAATCACTCTCTTCAGCCTTCGCATCAAAAATATTAACATAGTCATCAGCAAATGAGCTGAACCTGTTTCCGAAATCGGTATCATCTGCATAATAATCTTTTGCAAATTTATTTCCTAAATCATTCAGGTCATACTCAGAAAATTTGCCATCACAGGAATCCATAATAAACTCGGCACCTGTAATTTCCCGCTGTTTTAGTTTTTCAATTTCTTCCTTACCATCTTCTTTTAAATCATCAGAAATAAGATCATTGTTAATACACCAGTTCAGGAACATTCCCGTATGGGTAGCTCCATTTTTTTCAGGAAGCCCTTCAGGAAAATCACCGCCATAATGCCATGAGGCGTCATCGTATTTAGACATAATTTTAATTATAGTTTTAAATAATCGACATCAAAAATAGAAAAAATCATTTTATGTTGCCGCAGCCATAGATTTTTCCGTCATTTGCAGGAGAATTTTTTTCAACAAACTGATCTATGGAAAAAGCTGTTCTGATTACTATTGGTGATGAAATCCTTTCCGGAAATACAATAGATACCAATTCTAATTTTATTGCCTCCGAACTTAAAAATATAGGCATTAAAGTTTCTCAGATATTCACGATTTCGGACGAAATTGAAACCATTAAAAATACACTTGCCACCGCTTTTGAGCTGGGAGATTTAATCATTACAACCGGAGGGCTGGGACCCACCAGAGATGACAAAACCAAAAAAGCACTGGCTGAATTTTTTGATGATGAAATTGCCCTGGATGAGGTTACTTTTAACCATCTGAAGGGATATATGGAAAGAAGAGGAAGACAGGATATCCTTGAAAGGAATAGAGAACAGGCCTTTGTTCCCACAAAATCTGTCGTATTCCAAAATCATTACGGGACAGCACCCTGCATGATGATGGAACAGAACGGAAAACTATGCTACAGCCTTCCAGGTGTTCCTTATGAAGTGAAACCCCTGATCAAAGACCAGATTGTTCCTTATTTACAGGAAAAATTTAACCTTAATTATATCCATAGCCGCATTGTTTCCGTGGTCGGAATCCCTGAAAGTATCCTGGCTGACACCATTGAAAACTGGGAACTGGCTCTTCCTGAGAATATAGCCCTGTCTTACCTTCCGGTAGGAACACGTGTTAAACTTAGGCTTACAGCATCCGGTGATAACGAAGAGCTTTTAAAACAACAGACCGAAGAAGAAATCCAAAAACTTTTGCCGTTCATAAAAGATCATGTCATTGCAACCTCTGAAGATAAAATTGAAAATATCCTGGCGGAAATGCTTACTGATAGAAAGCTGACGATTTCTACTGCAGAGAGCTGTACAGGAGGCGGACTTGCTAAAATGATTACCTCTGTTTCCGGAAGTTCAAGATATTTTCTTGGTGGGGTCGTAGCATATGCCACAGAGAAAAAAGTGAAGATTTTAAATGTTTCTCAGGAAACGATAGACCAATATACTGTGGTCAGTGAAGAGGTAGCACAGGAAATGGCAGAAGGTGTTCAAAAATTATTTGACAGCCATATTTCTCTTTCTACAACTGGTGTTGCAGGGCCGGGAAAAGGTGAGGATGGTAAAGAAGTGGGAACCGTTTTCTATACAATCAGGATCAATGATCAGGAAGTAACCTTTAAATTATATATGCCCCATCTGGAGAGAGTGGATTTTATGGATTTCGTTTCTCAAAAGATTATTCAGGATGTAGTAAGTCTTTTAGTAAATTCTTAATAGATCACCTTCTTTTTTAATTTTTTTTTAATTAATTCTGGTATACTTTTTCACGCTTTTTGAGATCATTCCATAAATTTCATAAACGTGGAAAACTCAAAACAGATTTTTCAAACTAATAGCAAAAAACGCTGGAAAAGTGTACAGTGGAGTAGCCGTATATTTATTTTTATTGCGGCGCTGCTGCTGCTTGCTTTAGGTCTGATGATGACCCTGGATAAAAATCCAAAAATTCCCTTTAAAGAAGACTATAAAGCTGTTATTACTGCTAGCAAACCCTATCTTCAGGAGAATAAAATTTCTAAAGAATATAAGGGATTCAGAAGCTTTATTTCTGAAAAGACAATGCATACGAGTCTTTCTAAGATTGAAGAGGCAAGAGCCGAAAGACTGAAGAATCAAAACAGAAACTGGGCGCAGTTTCCGGGAGGAATCCGTTCCGCATTTTATGTGGCCTGGGATCCACAATCGCTGATGTCTTTAAAAAGAAATATCAGACATATTAATCTTGTTTTTCCGGAATGGTTTTTTCTCGATCCCAAAACAGGAGATCTGAAAACCAATATCGACCCTGAAGGATATAAAATTCTTAAAAGAACGGGTGTTGCTGCAATGCCGATCCTGAGTAATAATTCCGACAGGGAATTCCGTTCTGAAGGATTAGGAAAAGTCCTTAACGATCCACAGAAAAGAACACATCTTATCCAAAAAATCACTCAGCAATGTATAAAATATCATTTCAAAGGAATTAATATTGACTTTGAGGATATGAATCTTGATTCCGATGAGAACCTGATCGCTTTTATGAAAGAGCTTTCGGAAACATTTAAAAAGAACCAATTGCTGGTGACCATGGATATCATGACGGATAATGATGATTATAATATCCAGAGATTAGATCCATATGTAGATTACTTTGTACTAATGGCCTATGATGAATATTCCGCAAGCGGCGATGCCGGGCCCATTTCATCTCAAAAATGGATAGAGGAACAAACCGGGAAAATTGTAAAAAAGACGGCTCCCAACAAGATTATTCTGGGGTTAGGAGCTTATGGCTATGACTGGAGTTCCAATTCAGATGACAATACTTCGGTTACCTATATGCAGGCGATTACAAAAGCCAGTGCCAGTAAAGCGGTCATTGATTATAATGACAATACCTTTAATCTGAATTACTCCTATACAGATTCTAAAAATCTTACCCATACCGTATTTTTCAATGATGCTGCTTCTATTTTCAATACCATGCGTTTTTCATCCGAATATCCATTGGCAGGAACGGCACTTTGGAGATTGGGAAGTGAAGACAGCAGAGTCTGGAACTTCTATGATAAGGATCTTACATTTGCCGGTCTTTCCAAGCTGAATCTAAAGACGCTGGAGAATGTAAAAGGCCAGACAATGGTAGATTATATAGGAGATGGTGAAGTTTTAGATGTACTGAATACCCCTCATGACGGAAAAATAGCATTGGAAATTGATCCCAAAGAAAAAATTATAACAGATGAAAATTATATTACGTATCCGAGCTCTTATGAAGTGAAGAAATATGGAAGTGCCCCTCAAAAAGAACTGGTGCTGACATTTGATGACGGTCCCGATGAAACATATACCCCTCAGGTATTGGATATATTATCGAAATATCATGTTCCGGCAGCTTTCTTTTTAGTGGGATTAAATGCTGAAAAAAACCTCCCGCTTGTCAAAAGAATTTATCGGGAAGGACATGAAATAGGAAACCACACCTTTACCCATGAGAATGTTGCTAAAGTAAGCCCGGAAAGAGCTTTATTAGAGTTAAAACTAACAAGGCTGCTTATAGAATGTGTTACAGGGCACAGTACAATTCTGTTCAGAGCACCTTATAATGCCGATTCAGAGCCTACTACTTCAGAAGAAATTATTCCTGTAGCGCTGGCAAGACAGCAGAATTATCTGGATATCGGAGAGAATATAGACCCGGAAGACTGGCAGCCGGGCATAAAAGCTGATGAAATTGTAAAGCGTGTATTAGCAGGAGTAAAACAGGAGAGAGGAAATATTATCCTGCTTCATGATGCCGGAGGAGACACCAGAGAAGAAACTGTAAAAGCATTGAAAGTTTTAATTCCAACACTTCAGAAACAAGGATACCATTTTACGAATCTTACCAACCTGCTGCATAAAAGCAGAAGTGAGCTGATGCCGGAAATCCCTAAAACAAGATCTTATTACATCATGCAACTTAATCTGGTATTGGCTACTGTAATTTATGGAATAAGTCATTTTCTGGTTGCCCTATTTACAATCTTTATTATATTAGGATTGATCAGATTATTACTGATGGCTTATTGGGCATTTAAAGAAAAAAGAAAAGAGAAAAATCTGAGTGAATTTCCGGTTCTGGAATCCTATCCTAAAGTGTCCATTATTGTTCCGGCGTATAATGAGGAAGTCAATATTGTTTCTTCTTTACAGAATTTGCTGAAACAGACCTATCCGAATTTTAATATTATTATGGTGGATGACGGAAGTAAGGATTCAACCTATGAGAAGGCAAAAGAAGCATTTCCAGATAATCCGAAGCTGAAAATTTTCACAAAAACAAATGGTGGAAAAGCGACAGCCTTAAATTTGGGGATTTCGCAAACAGATGCTGAATATGTAGTATGTATTGATGCAGATACTCAACTACAGAAGGATGCTGTAAAATATCTGATTGCAAGATTTCTAAACGCGAGTTCTGAAGAAAAGATTGCTGCTGTGGCAGGAAATGTTAAAGTAGGAAATACCGTAAACTGGCTTACAAAATGGCAGGCCATAGAATATACCACAAGCCAGAATTTTGACAGACTTGCTTATGCCCACATCAATGCAATTACGGTGATTCCCGGTGCTATTGGGGCGTTTAAAAGATCTGTGATCATGGAAGCGGGAGGGTATTCTTCCGATACCCTGGCAGAAGACTGTGATATTACGGTGAAGATTTTGAAAGCAGGTTACACGGTAGCGAATGAAAACAGAGCGATAGCCGTTACTGAAGCTCCCGAAACCGTAAAACAGTTTCTGAAACAGCGCTTCCGCTGGACTTACGGAATTATGCAGATGTTCTGGAAGCAGAAACAGACCTTTCTTAATCCCCAATATAAAGGGTTGGGACTTTGGGCGATGCCTAATATCCTCTTATTCCAATACATTATACCGTTTTTCTCACCACTGGCCGACGTCATCATGTTTTTTGGAATTTTATCCGGAAATGGCAGTAAAATATTTAGCTATTACCTGATATTCCTTTTGGTGGATGCTTCTTTAGCTTTGATCGCCTTTATTATGCAGCGTGAAAGATTAACCAATCTGCTGTATGTTATCCCGCAGAGATTTGGATACCGATGGCTGATGTATATCGTACTGTTTAAGAGTTTAAGAAAAGCTCTGAAAGGCGAAATACAGACCTGGGGATTCCTGAAAAGAACAGGAAATGTAAAAGAGATAGCAACTTCTTAATATTTGTTTAAATTTGTTTTTATAAAAAAGTAACAAATAGTAAATAAATCATACATATTGTATAAATTGTTATCATAATGAAAAAACTAACGCTTTCTTTGTTTTTATTAGCAGGAATATGTTCACAAAATACAGTGAATGCCCAGGCTAAAGTAACTAAAACAGTTGTAAACAGCACAGATACAGGCTTGGATATTAGCCTTATGGATACTTCTGTACGTCCGCAGGATGATTTTTATAACTACGTGAGTGGAACATGGATGAAAACTGCCAAAATTCCTTCTGATAAGCCAACTTGGGGAAGTTTCAACAAATTAGCTGAAGACACGGATAACAACTCCATGACGATCCTGAACTCGCTTTTGAAGGATAAATTTGCTGATGGAAGCGAAGGTAAAAAAATCCAGGATCTGTATGCTACATATATGAACATGCAGAAGAGAAATGCAGACGGAATCAAACCTATTCAGGGAAATCTGACTAAAATTGATGCCATCAAAAATGTTGCTGATCTTCAGAATTATCTTGCTTCTGTAACTAAGGAAGGCGAAAATAATTTCTATGGATGGGGCGTATATGCAGATCTGAAAGACTCTAAAATGAACGCTGTTTACTTAGGGGAAGCATCTCTTGGTTTAGGAAGAGATTATTATCAGAAAGTAAACGAAAAAAATACAGAAGCTATTGCTGAATATCAGAAATATGTAGCTTCAATGCTTAAAGAATTAGGATACAAAAATGCGGATGAAGCAGCAAAAGGTATCGTTGATTACGAGAAAAGCATCGCTAAAACCTATCTGACAAATGAACAGAGCCGTGATAATACTCTTCAGTATAACCCTCAGACAATGGCTGAGCTTTCTGCTTTGGTAAAAGGAGTTGACCTTCCTGCTTATCTTAAAAAAGTAGGGGTGAATTCTGATAAAGTAATCATCGGAGAATTAGGGTATTATAAAAACTTTGATCAACTGGTGAATGCTAAAAACCTTCCTATCATCAAAGACTATTTAAAATTCCACCTGATCAACGGAAGTGCTTCTTACTTAAGTGAGAACCTTGGAAATATGAGATTTGCTTTCTATGGTAAATATCTTAGAGGTCAGCAGGAACAGAGAGCTTTAAACAAAAGAGGTTTTGAATTGATCAATGGTTCTTTGGGAGAAGCTTTCGGAAAATTATATGTTGAAAAATACTTCCCTGCAGAAGCTAAGGCTCAAATGGTAGAATTGATCGACTATTTAAAGAAAAGCTTTGCCGTTCACATCAACAATTTAGCGTGGATGTCTGCTACAACAAAGGCAAAAGCAATGACGAAACTGAACAAATTTACAGTGAAAGTTGCTTATCCGGACAAATGGAAAGATTATTCAAAATTAGAAATCACTCCAGAATCTAAAGACGGAACATTATACAAAAACCTTCAGAATATTGCTGAATGGCAGTACAATAAAGATTTAGCTAAAATTGGTAAGCCGGTTGATAAATCAGAATGGGGAATGACTCCACAAACGGTAAATGCTTACTATAACCCGGTAAACAACGAAATCGTATTCCCTGCTGCAATCCTTCAGCCGCCATTCTTCAATCCGAAAGCTGATGCTGCTGTAAACTTCGGTGGAATTGGTGCTGTTATCGGTCACGAAATGAGCCACGGATTTGATGATTCAGGTGCCCAGTTTGATGCAGACGGTAACTTAGTAGACTGGTGGACTCCGGAAGATAAAGCCAACTTCGAGAAAGCTACAAAAGCTCTTGCTTCTCAATATGACAAATATGAGCCTGTAAAAGGAACTTTTGTAAACGGTACTTTCACAAATGGTGAAAATATCGCTGACTTAGGAGGTGTAAATATTGCATATGACGCTCTTCAAATGTACTTAAAAGATAAAGGAAACCCAGGAAAAATCAGTGGATTCTCTCAGGATCAGAGATTCTTCTTAAGCTGGGCAACTGTTTGGAGAACATTATCAAGTGAGAAATACATGATCAATCAGGTGAAGACAGATCCGCACTCTCCGGGGTACTTCAGAAGCTTCGGCCCACTGATCAATGTTGATTCATTCTACAAAGCATTCGACGTGAAAAAAGGAGATAAGCTATACAAAGCTCCTGAAGACAGAATTAAAATCTGGTAATCATACAAACCGTTCAGCAATGAACGGTTTTTTTATAGGTAATAGGTAGTAGAGATTTAATAAGAAGTTAGAAGTGTCGATGCATTACTCATAATTTGTAAATGAAAGACCTCCATCATTCCCCTCCTCTGGAGGGGTGTCGAAAATTCAAAGAATTTTTGACGGGGTGGTTTATAACCGGTTTACTTATAAAGCAAATATCATCCATCAATAGAAGCGGACTTTAGTCCGCTTTCTTCATAAATACCCATCATCAGGCTTTAGCCAAAGCCTAACATAAACCCATCTGAATTTAAAACCCACATTACCCCCGAAATTCAACCCCCGTATTCCCAATTCCCTGAACTAAACATACTCTATCATTTTCCAATTATCCCTCAACTATTATCATTAAAGTTTGTATATTTGATAAGTTTGTGTAAAATCAAAAATATCTTTAATGAAAAAGCTAAATATTGGAATACTTGCCCTTTCAGGTCTTGTATTTCTTAATTCTTGTGGTACAGCAAAGACTGCAGGGACAGATACAAAAACTGAAGCTACGGCAGTCGTTGCCGAGACAGTAAAAGGAGAAGTAAAAGATGAGGGAATTAATGTATCATATATGGATACAAATGTGCGTCCACAGGATGACTTTTTTAGCTATGTAAACGGAAATTGGGTGAAGAACACTCAGATTCCGTCTGATAAAGCAAATTGGGGGTCTTTCAATGCATTGAGGGAAAATGTGGATGATGCTTCTCTGGACATCTTAAACAAAATTTTGTCTGAAAAATATGCTGAAGGAACTGAAGGTCAGAAAATTCAGAATCTATACGCTTCTTTTATGGATACCAGCAAAAGAAATGCAGATGGTTTATCACCTATAAAAAGTGATTTGACAAAAATTGATGCCATTAAAAACCTTAATGATCTTCAGAAGTACCTTTTGGAAGCAACAAGATTAGGAGATAATTCATTCTACGGCTGGCGAGTAAGCGCAGATATGAAGAATTCTAAAATGAATGCTGTATATCTGGGAGGTCCGGATCTTGGTCTGGGAAGAGATTATTATCAGAAAGTAAACGACGCAAATACTAAAACTTTAGCAGAATATCAGGCTTATGTTGGAAAACTATTCGGGGTTTTAGGATATAAGAATTCAGCTCAGGCAGGGCAGAATGTGGTTGATTTTGAGAAACAGCTTGCCAATTATTTATTGACTCTTGAGCAGAACAGAGATGCTAACCTGAGATACAATCCTAAAAATGTATCTGAGCTTTCAGGGCTTGTTAAAAATATAGACCTTGCAAAATATTTGAAAGATGCAGGGGTGAATACAGACAGAGTAATCATCGGAGAACTGAAATATTACCAGAATATGGATCAGTTTGTGACGCAAAAAAACCTTCCGTTGTTAAAAGACTATCTGAAGTATCACCTGATTAACGGTAATGCAAGTAATTTAGATGAAAGTTTAGAGCAAATCAGATTTGATTTCTATGCAAAATATCTTCAGGGACAGAAAGAGCAGCGTCCAATGAACAAGAGAGGTCTTACCATGGTTAATGGGGTTCTTGGTGAAGCTTTCGGTAAATTATATGTTGAGAAATATTTTACTCCGGAAGCAAAACAGCAGATGGAAACTTATATTGACTACCTTTTAAAATCATTTAAAACGCACATTGCCAATATAGACTGGATGTCTCCGGAAACAAAAGTAAAAGCTCAGGAGAAACTGTCTAAATTTACAGTAAAGATTGCTTATCCGGATAAATGGAAAGATTATACCCAATTGAAAGTGGAATCTACCAATCAGGGAGCAACATTATATTCTAACCTTCAGAATGTAGCGGCATGGCAGTATCAGAGAAGTTTAGATAAAGTAGGAAAACCTGTTGATAAAACAGAATGGGGAATGTCTCCACAGACTGTCAATGCCTACTACAGCGGATCAAATAACGAAATTGTATTCCCGGCAGCAATCCTTCAGCCTCCTTTCTATAATCCTAAAGCAGATGCAGCGGTGAATTTTGGTGGTATTGGAGCGGTTATCGGGCATGAAATCTCTCACGGATTTGATGACAGTGGTTCCCGTTTCGATGGTGACGGAAACCTTAATAACTGGTGGACAGATGCTGACCGCAAGAACTTTGATGCAAAAGTAGGACAGCTTGCAGCTCAATACAATGCTTATGAACCTGTAAAAGGAAGTTTTGTAAACGGTAAATTTACAAGCGGAGAAAATATCGGTGACTTAGGTGGTGTATCTGTGGCTTATGATGCCCTTCAAATGTATTTAAAAGATAAAGGAAATCCAGGTAAAATCAGTGGATTTACTCAGGATCAGAGATTTTTCTTAAGCTGGGCAACAGTTTGGAGAACAAAAGCTACAGATCAGTATATGATCAATCAGGTAAAAACAGATCCTCACTCTCCGGGAGTGTACAGAGCATTTGGACCATTAGTTAATCAGGATGCATTTATCAAAGCATTTGATATTAAGCCTGGTGATAAAATGTATAAAGCTCCTCAGGACAGAATAAAAATCTGGTAGTAATACCAAAAATTGTTAGAAAAGAAAGAATCCGTCTCAATTCAATGTGAGATGGATTCTCTTTTTAATACGCTTTCTTATAATTTCGGATAACGAACTTTATTCCGGTTTCTATAATATCTCCCATCGTTTGACAGTACTTGAAATTCACATCGTAAGTGAGTTTTTGCAAAGCTGTTTTTAGCTCTGTAACATTGGCCTCAGGGGCAATGTTTTCTTTTTTCATAATAGAAAGGAGTTCATCGAATCTGCTTTTGCTACTGGTCACTCTTTTTACAATTTGTGAACGTACCTCTTTACGATATTGCTCTATGGAATTAGGTTTCAATTTTTCTAATACCATATTAACCATCAGGTTGTTTTCTTTGAAATACTGAGGGAGATACACTTTCAAATTCCCCTCGTAGCTTTGCTGATCAAAATCGATGGGACGAATTCTGTAAATAACCTGATCAAAATCGTGTATAGGAATGATAACATAATTATAAGAGCGCATGTCTCCAAGTAGCCCAATAAGGCAGCGTTCATTGAATTTTACAAATTCCTTGGAAATTTGCGCTTTTTCCGATTCTGTACAATTGGGTAGGTATTTCTGAATAAAAACATCCCCGGGAATTCCTAAGATATGTTCTTCTATTAAGGTGTTTTTGTAAATTAGAAAGTTAACCCGGTTGGGAGAAAGAAGGTCTTCAATTTCCAATCCGTATATGCGTGAGGCATCGGCTTGCTTAATATAAAAATTGGTATAATTGTCATTCAGAATATTTCTCACCCGAATTCGGAAAGGTTTAGAATTTCCGAAAGTACAGAAGTCGATCGTATCTACTTTCAGATAGGGTAAAGTAGCTTCATCTCCGTCGGAATGAAGAAGGGTATAAATCTTATTTAGATTAGCCTCTATTTCTTTAAACTCATATTCAGAATACAATACCCCGAGCCACAAAGTATCTTTGCCTTCCTTATCCAGAATATTCACACTGTCGCTGAATCTTAGCAGGTCTTCATATAGAAACTGGATCTTGGTAGTTCTGTTGTGTTTTTCCAAATACTGCTCTAGTGCTTCTGAAACAGGATATATTGGTTTTCGAAAAGCAATCTTTACATCTTTCATTATTGTGTTTACTTTATTTAAATATAAAGAATATTTTTTCCTTACGTTGGAGGATTTTTTATTTTAACATATGTTTGATCAAAGTAGGCCAAAATTTTATTTTATCTTTCTATGGTTTACTTTTGTTTATTTTTCATAGCTTAGTGATATCGTAAGATGGTGATTGTATGATAAGTAATAATAGCTAAATTTAAATAAATCAAGAAAAATCTTGACAAAATTTTGTATGTTACAGTTTTTTTTTAAATTTAAACATTGGATTGGTAATTTATTTGATACGTCTGTAAATTACTCAGAAACAGATCCAAACCAAAATAGTAAATCTCAAAATAATAATAATATGGCAATGTTTAATTATGGTGTTGGCGGAAACGAGGTAAAAGTAGACGCTAATGAAGCTATTCAGGAAATACAGGAAAATAAATCACTGATAGTAAGCCAGCTTACAACAGAAGAATCTTATACCCCTGAAATTGTAACAGGATTAAAAACCGTAGAAGATGTTTTCAGACATTTTCAGCCTTCTGTAGCTGTACAGCATGAAACAGAAGATGGAAGTGTGGTAGAAGAAGAATTCCGCTTTCAAAATCTTGGTGACTTTACTCCTAAAAGCCTTACTCAGAAATCAGATTATCTGCAGCAGCTGAGCATGGAGCAGGAGCAGTACAACAAAATCGTACGTCAGCTGAAAACAAATAAAATACTACGAAATATGCTGGAGAATGATCAGACAAGAGCTGCGTTCATCGAAGTATTGAAAGACGTAGCACAAGAACTTGAAAAATAATTAAAGACTTTACATTAAATCATGGATAGCAAATTACAGGCGCAAGAAAGCCAGCAGCAAGGGCAGCAGCAACACGCAGGGCAACCGAAAGGGAACCCACTTGCAGAGCTCAATAAAATGGGAGGTTTTGGCTTTGTTGAATCCGTTGTAGACGGAGTCGCCAATATGAACCCTACAAGAAAGGCAAGAAAGGAAATCTTCCTTACCGATAGCAATAAAGCAGATGAAAGAAAAGAGCTTCTTCAGAAAATCAACCTTTGGGTGAGTCTGTTGGAGGGAAATGAATCTGCAGATAAAATGGCTGAAACGTGCAAAAGTAAAGCACAGCAGGCCGATCAGAATTTAAAGACAAACTTAAAAAATACACTTGATGCAGTTCGTCTGTTGGAAACCAACTACAGAACGGTAGCGCAATTCTATAAAAATACAGAATTGGACAAAGTAGACAACGTAAGCATTGTCAATGCAAGTATCGATCAGGTTTCGGATTTAGATAATCCTTTATTTATCGATGCAATTTCTGAAGAATTCAAAAATTATTATGACCGTTTAGACCTTAGAGATAACTATTCAATTCTTGCAATACCAGGATATTTAGGATCAAATAAGGTAATTGAAAAATGGGCGAAAATCTGTAACGAGAATAAAGTAATGATGGTTACAGATTTTGCTAATCTTGATAAGCCGGATGACGTGGTAGATTTATTCCACTCGGCAAACCTTACAGGAGGTGAACTTCACAGAAGTAATGTGATTATGACTTGTAACTGGCTGGTAGGACGTGGAAAAGCTGAAGAAGTAGGTGAAGAGGAAAACGTAGAACTTCCACCTTCCACTTCATTGGCAGGAAAAATCCACAAGACTTTAATGTCTCAGGTAGCAGCCGGTAAAAAACACGGTAATATCAACGAAGTAGACGCTGTAAAATTCGAATTGAAGAAAAGTGAAATTTCTCAGTTAGAAAAAATGGGTCTTGTACCGATGGTAAATGAATATGGAAAAATCATGGCATTCTCTGCAAAAACATTGTTTACAGGAGATAACATCGGTCTTCAGACATATTCCGTAGTTCGTGTATTCGACTACGTAACTAAAGTACTACTTGACTTCCTGAACAGAAGAGCTTTTGAAAACTGGAACGCTAAGAACGAAGATGATTTGAGAAGACAGATCGTAACATTCTTAGACAATATCAAAGGACCGGATAAATTAATTGAAAAATTCAAGATTGTTCGTTTTGAACAGGACAGAGTGAACAAAGACAGAGTATGGCTTGATATCCGTATGACTCCTTATTTCCCTACAAAAAGTTTCGTTATTAAACTGGACGGACACAAAGGAGATGATGGTAACGAATGGGATGCAGAATATACTCAGGAATAAAAAAACTTATTTTAAATAATAAAAAACCGATGCAATTTTTTTCATCGGTTTTTTTCTACCAACACCTATAAATAGTAAGATGAATAAAAAACTGAACTTGGTACTTCTGCCTGTCTTATTACTGGCAGTTTTGGTAAGCTGTGAAAAAAAATACCAAAGCCCGGGGAATTATGAAAACGATATGTTTGCCAATGAACGCCAGGAAGGGACAGCCTATATTATGAATGAAGATGAATGTTTCGATGGTAGTGAAATGGTGATTGCAAGCTCAGAAGTAAAGCTGATAGATAGTTCAAAAGGCCGTGGAAAACCCTTTTTTATCTATAAAGTAAGATCCGGAAAAGTACTGAAAACAATAAGAGATTCTGTTATGGAATATCCATTTCAGTTTCTTTCACCACAGAGACTCAAGCTGAAAAATAATGATTCCATGTATGTTTACCTGAAAAGTCTTCAGGGGTACCGGTTTATTGCAAAAGACAGGAACCTTAAATATCAGTGGCTGAAAGCAGCTCCGGTATATTCTGTGAAGAAAAAATAAAATAAACCTATCTTTGCAGCTTCGAAATAATGTTCATCAGAAGAGCTCTCGCTTCTTCCGTGGTATAAATAGATTAAGGTTTTTGGAAAATATTAGAACAGGCTCAGACTTTCTTCATGTAGGAAACAGGCTTTTGGAGTGGTATAAAAATAATGCAAGAGATCTGCCTTTCAGACAGACGAAAGACCCTTATAAAATATGGATCTGTGAGATTGTATTTCAACAGACAAGAATTAATCAGGGGTTAAATCACTATAATAATTTTATCAAAAGATTTCCCGATGTAAAAACATTGGCAGAAGCTGACGAAAACGAGGTTTTATTATACTGGAAGGGATTAGGCTATTACTCAAGGGCAATTAATATTCATAAAGCTGCCAGGCAGATTATGGAGGACTATCAGGGGATATTTCCAGCTCAGTATCAAGATATTTTAACCTTAAAAGGGATTGGTAAATATACTGCGGCTGCGGTTTCAAGCATCTGTTTCGGAGGAAAAATGCCTGCGGTTGACGGAAACTTTTATAGGGTGCTAAGCCGTCTTTTTGCTGATGATTTTGATATTTCAAACTCCAGAGCTTTTACCTATTTTTCAGAATTGGCGTCTTTGGTGATGCCTGACAATGTAGGCGATTTTAATCAGGCGATGATGGATCTGGGTTCTGAGATCTGTAAGCCGAAAAATCCCCTTTGCGGAGAATGCCCAATTAATGAAGACTGTCTTGCGTTTTCTTTACAGAAAGTTACCAATTATCCGGTGAAAACGAAGAAGGTAAAGACAGAAGATCTTGCTTTAACCTATTATTTCGTTCATAGAAACGGACAATTTCTGATCCGTCAGAGAAAAGATGATTTTATCTGGAAAAAATTATTTGAGTTTCCTTCAGCTATTCCTGAAGAAATGGAACCATTTATTACCCAATCAAAAACCATTACCCATAAACTGACTCACAAGAATTTAAGTATTGAAATATTCAATGTGGCAGTATCTTCAGAGAAGGAATGGAATACTTTTATAGCTGAAAATCAATACCTCATTACGGATATTCAGGGATCTCATGAAAAATCCTTTCCTAAGCCTTTGGAAAATTACATTCAAAACTCTCTGAAAGACTGAAATTTGTCTTCTGAAATCTGAAATCTAATTTGTACTTTTGCAAAATGATTAAAAAAGTCATTTTTATTTTTGTATCACTGCTTTTACTTTCATGTGGAAAAGACACTACTCCGAAACCTTACGGAGAATTGCGTCTGGAATATCCAACTCCGAAATACCAAAAGTTTGAAAACAATTGTGCCTATACTTTTGAATATTCTGATTTTGCTTCCATTACGGCAGCTAAAAAACCGTGTTGGTACTATCTTAATTATCCAAAAATGAAAGCCAAAATCTTTGTTACTTATTATCCGATACAAAATGATTTTGCTGAACATATCAAGGAAGCCGAGAAAATGGTTTACGAACATACCATTAAAGCCAGTTCTATAGATACAAAATCTTTTGAGTATCCTGAAAAAAAGGTCTACGGAAACTTTTATGAGCTTAAAGGGCAGAGTGCTTCCAATCTTCAATTTTACATCACAGACAGTACAAAACATTTTGTGACTGCTTATTTATACTTTGATACGAGACCGAAACCGGATTCTCTGGCTCCTGCAGTGAACTATATCAAAAACGATATGAAGCACCTGCTGGACTCTTTTGAATGGAAAAAATAATTACTTTTAATATACATTGAAAAATATATGAAACTTTTAGTTGTAGGAAGTGTTGCATTTGATGCAATCGAAACACCATTTGGTAAAACGGATAAAATTTTAGGTGGAGCAGCCACTTATATTGGGATCACTTCATCTATTTTAGGCGTTAAATCGGGTATCGTTTCTGTAGTAGGAGGAGATTTTCCACAAGAACATCTGGATATGTTTACAGACAGAGACGTAAACATCGAAGGAATTGAAATTGTAAAAGAAGGAAAAACTTTCTTCTGGTCAGGAAAATATCATAATGATTTAAATACCAGAGACACTTTAGCTACAGAGGTGAATGTGTTGGAAAATTTTGATCCGAAAATTCCGGATTCTATGCAGGATTCAGAAATTTTATTACTTGGAAACCTACACCCTGGAGTTCAGTTGTCCGTACTTGAAAAAATGAATAAGCGTCCTAAACTTGTTATCCTTGATACCATGAATTTCTGGATGGACAGCGCTTGGGATATTCTGATGGATATGATTGCTAAAACAGATGTAATCACAATCAATGATGAAGAAGCAAGACAGCTTTCAGGAGAATATTCTCTGGTAAAAGCAGCTAAGAAAATTCATACCATGGGTCCTGAATATGTAATCATCAAAAAAGGAGAGCACGGAGCTTTACTTTTCCATGATAATAAAGTATTTGCTATTCCTGCACTTCCGTTAGAAGATGTTTTCGATCCAACAGGGGCAGGAGATACTTTTGCAGGAGGTTTTGCCGCTTATCTTGCTAAAAAAGGAAAACTGGATTTCGAAACCATGAAATCTGCTTTAATTGTAGGTTCTGCAATGGCTTCATTTACCGTAGAAAAATTCGGAACAGAAAGAATTCAGGAAGTTGGAGAAGCGGATATGTTCGAGAGATTGAGGCAATTTAAAGAATTAACAACATTTGATGTTGAACTGCAGTAAATAAGTCTTTTTAAGAAATATTTATAATAAAAAATTGAGTGAAATTCGTTAAGAATTCTAAATTTGCAACTTGTTTAAAATAGTAAAATGACAAATAGACTAAAAATCACTTTTCTCCTTGGGATTTTCATAATGATATTCTCTTCAAATATGATGAATGCCCAGCTAAAACAAGGAGATTTAGTGGATGGTATTGCTGCTGTTATCGGTGATGAGATTGTTTTGGAATCTGATGTAACTGAGCAAATGAATTATGGAAAGCAGCAGGGAGCTTCTAATACAGATAAATGTGAGTTCCTGGAAAACCTTATCAGCAATAAGCTTCTTGTATACGAGGCAAAAAAAGATACGTTGATTGAAAACCGTTCTGCAGCGATCAAGGAGCAAGCTAATGGAAAATACCGTCAGTTGCTTTCTCAATTTCCAGATGAAAAAACAATGCTTGCAGCTTATAAGTTCAGAAATGCTTATGAGATGAAGAATGCTATCGAAAAAATTGATATAGACCAATACTACGGGCAGGCAAAATATCAGAGAATTACTGAAAAAGCCGATGTAACACCTAATGAGGTTACCGACTTTTATAACCTGTACAAAATGCAGTTGCCGCAGATAAAAGATGAAGTAACCTTAGCTCAGATTATGATTTATCCGCCATTGACGGAAGCTCATAAACAAGATCTGATCAACAGACTGAAAAAAGTTAAGCAGGATATCTTAGGTGGAGAAACTTTCGAAAGTCAGGCTAGAATTTATTCTGAAGATGAAGGATCTGCTTCCAACGGAGGATTATACAAGAATATCAATAAAGGTCAGATGGTGAAGCAGTTTGAAGCTACAGCATTAAACCTTCAGGAAAATGAAATTTCAGATCCTATCGAATCTGAATTCGGATACCACATTATTCAGTTGTTAAAAAAATCCGGAAAAGTGTATGACGCAAGACATATACTATTAAAGGCTACTCCTACAGATGAAGAACTAAAAACGGCAAAAGCAAAATTAGATAGTATCAGAGGTCTTATTATAGATGGTAAGATGACATTTAAAGATGCTGCGTTTAAGTTTTCTGATGATAAAAGAACCAAATTTAATGCTGGAGTTATTCCGGGAGGAGACGGTTCTGATAAAATTGAAAGAGAAAGTATCCCGGGAACAATCAGCTATGAGTTAGCCGGATTAAACAAAGGTGATATTACTACTGCTTTTGAAGACGAAGAAAACAAAAGAAAAACGGTTAAGATCATTAAATTGGAAGATGCTATACCTGCACACCAGATTACACTGGAAACAGACTTTAGCAGAATAAAACAAATGGCACTGAATAAGAAGAAGAATGAAATGATTGAAAAATTTGTTAGTTCTAAATTACCAAACATTTTCATCTCCATCAACGGACGTTATGATAGCTGTAATTTTAAATCCAATTGGAAAAAAGCAACAGTTAAAAAATAAAACAAAAACCTTCAGAATCTCTGGAGGTTTTTTTTATCGGTACACCTTAGCCCTTGAAACAGGTGAATAGAAAATCTTATTTACCTTTCTTTATATACTTGCATCGTAACATTGAATATCTTTACATAAACTAAACGTATGGACTTTGCCTTTTATCTTCAACAATTCCATTGGGCTGCAGGGGAAATTCCAGAAATAAAACTTGATCGTAAGGGATTGAAACTATCGGTAGATATTGTTCTGGAATCCGTAGCTCTTAAAGTATATAAACCGGAGTGGTCTGGAGATCAGCAGTCACCATTAGATGCAGTGGGCAGGATTTTCTTTTCGGTATGGGTAAATGATAAGGCGATCCAAGAGGATAGAATATATTATAATATCCATGCCCTAAAGGTAAGAGAATTAAAAAACTATAGGATTTCCGGTAGAAGTTTTGCGCAGGATTTTAGAACTGAATTTTTGAAGTATCATAAAGACTGGCCTAATGTAAGTGTAGAGTATGGACCACTTACCTTAATGCAAGGCTGGATACCATTAAAAAATGATAGGATACAAAAAGATGTATATGAACTGGTTCAGAATTTTTTAAAGATAAGTTCTATTATAGATCATATTTTGGATTCACATAGGAAATGAGAATATTTCGTTTTCTACCACTTTTTTAATAATTGAGATACTTGGTAATCGTTGTTTTTAGTATTTTTACGCATGAGCAATTTTATAGATTTCAACTCTGCAAAAAAACTTCATGACATGCAGGCTAGCCAAAATAGAATTACAGAGCTTTTTAATATAAAATATCCAATTATTCAGGCTGGTATGATCTGGCATTCCGGATGGAAGCTGGCTTCTGCCGTTTCCAATTGTGGAGGATTGGGGTTAATAGGTGCAGGAAGTATGTATCCCGATATCCTGAGAGAAAATATCAGGAAATGCAAAGAAGCCACAGACAAGCCTTTTGGGGTGAATGTTCCGATGTTATATCCTAATATTGAAGAGATCATCCAGATTATCCTTGAAGAAGGTGTGAAAATTGTCTTTACATCAGCAGGAAACCCGAAAACGTATACAGAAACACTTCAGAAAGAAGGATTAAAAGTAGCTCACGTAGTTTCCTCTACCAAATTTGCAGTAAAATGTGAAGATGCAGGAGTAGATGCTATTGTTGCGGAAGGTTTTGAAGCTGGAGGGCATAACGGAAGAGATGAAACGACAACGTTCTGTCTGATTCCTAATGTGAGGAAACATATCTCTAAGCCATTAATCGCTGCCGGAGGTATTGCTTTAGGATCGCAAATGAAAGCCGCCATGATTTTAGGAGCAGATGGAGTACAGATCGGATCGCGCTTTGCTGCTACTACTGAGGCCAGTGCACATGAAAACTGGAAAAAGAAAATTACCGAACTGCAGGAAGGAGATACACATCTTACTTTAAAAGAATTAGCCCCTGTAAGAATGGTTAAAAATAAGTTCTTTGGTGAGTTGGAAACTATTTACCAAAGTGGAAGAGATAAAGAAGCTTTAATTGCTTCATTAGGAAGAGCCAGAGCAAAAAAAGGAATGTTTGAAGGAGATATGGAAGATGGAGAATTAGAAATAGGACAGGTTTCCGCATTAATCGACGATATATTGCCGGTAGAAACCGTTTTTAATCATCTGTTGGAGGAATTTGAAAATGTCAAAATACCTGTATTATAGTTAGCTGTACTATATTTCAGTATTTATTTTAAAATAATAAAAGAGATTGCCTCCTATGAAGGCAATCTCTTTTTATAGAGAGGTGTTAATTGTTTATCTCATAAATATCAGTGATCTCTACAACTGCCATTTCATGTCTTTCAGAGTTGTTACCTTCCAGAATAAAAGTTGCGTAATATCTGATTCCTCCAAATATCTGATCCTTCTTCTTAATAATTTGTATTTTAAATTGTGGATTAGATACGTTTCCTGCATTAGTGTTGGTAGCCCATAAAGAGTTTGAAGCAATATAAGGGGTATTTTTATACAATACCAGATTTCCATCTCCCTGAGCAGACAAATAAGGATTGTTACTTCCGGACTGTACCGTATTAGATGCCCATCTCGCTGGGTTTGGATGAAGACCTACCCAATGAATAGGACTTGCATACAATACTAGGTTACAATCGTGCTGAAGATCAAGATGAAGATTTACATTTCCATAATTAAGAACCAAAGAACCTCCTGCTGCCATTCCATAAGATCTGCTGCTTTCAGCTAGAACTGTGGTTTTGGTCGTTGACAGTCTTTCCGTAGACTTGGTTACCGATGATTTTGCCATTGCTGTTTGCTGTGTTTCTGTGGCAATGTCATTCTCTGTAGAACAGGAAAAGGTTACCAATGCCAATAAAGCTAACGATGAAATCTTTACTGCGTTTTTCATGTTTGTTGTTATTAATTTTTTACAGCGGCAAATATAAAATAAGTATAATAATCTCGTTTTTGTGATATATGTATCTTTTTTAGCTTATTGATGTAGCTGTTTTAAATATATTCCCGGCTTTATAAAATATTTAACACACTAAATAGTGTCTTTTTTGATTTGTTATTATTTTTATGTTTTATATTAAATTTTTAATAAATAGGTAAGTATTTGAATAAAAGCGCATTTAAAAATTAAAATCAGACTTCTAAATTGGATTATTTCGAATATCCGGAGCTTTTCTGTCATATTATTCTGTTATTTGGTAATTTTGCAAGAAATAATAGTATTTTACACGTTAAAAGAGATTTGATGTTGTAAAAAGAATTGGCGAAAGAATATGATACAGAATACGATAATAAATGTTGGTGATAAAAATCTTTATATAGAATACAATAACTCCTTTGAAAATAGACCAACTATTGTCTTTCTTCATGATTCTCTGGGATCAGTAGTGCTTTGGAGAGATTTACCTGCTAAATTGTCTGAAACTACCCAATCTAATGTCCTTGTGTATGACCGTCTTGGCTATGGCAAATCATATCCTATGATTACCCATGAAAGAGCAGTTAATTATATGGAACAGGAAGCAGACCTGCTTAATGATTTGTTGGTGCAGCTCAATATCGACAAAGCGATCCTGTTCGGGCATAGTGACGGTGGAACAATTGCTTTAATTGCTGCCGCAAAATATCACGAAAGAGTAGAAGCGGTAATTTGTGAAGCAGGACATATTTTTGTTGAAGATATTACCTTAAAAGGGGTTTATGATGCATGGGAAGCCTATAAAACGACAAATCTTCCGGAACGTTTGAAGAAATACCATGGTGATAAAGTAGAAATGCTTTTTAAAGCATGGACAGAAACCTGGACACGTGATGATTACAGAAACTGGAATATTGAATATCTCTTAAAAGATATAATTTGCCCATTATTATTTATCCAGGGAGAATCCGATGAATATGGTACACTGAACCAGGTAGAGAAAACTATTTCCCAGGTAAGCGGAAGTAGCGAGAAATACATTATTCCGGGTATTGGACATACTCCACATAAGGAAGTTCCTGAGCTGGTTCTTGAAAAATCTGCTGAATATATCCGTAAGCTTTTTTAAAGCTTAAAAAATTACAGTAGCTGAATTTCTGCGGTGATATTTTTTTTGGACTGTATTTCGTATTGGCCTTTAAAATAATCAGTTTTAAAGATGTCTTCAAGTTCCAGAAAATGTTGAAGAACTTTTTTTCGCCCGGGTTTATAGAGAAAATCCGGGTAGATAGAATATTCTTTTCGGATCATTTTGGTATAGGCCAGGTAAGTGGCAAGATCTTTTCCAAGGATAGAAAGATCAGCATCCAATAGGTAATGGGTATCTTCATCTTCAGATCTTTGATGGGATTTAGTGGCCAGGATCTGTTTTGAAATCTTCAGAATTGTGTCATGGGGTACACCGATTTCCTTAAGCCTTTTTTCAGCTGTACCAGCACTTTTTTCCTCATTAGACCTGGAGGTTGCATCATAAATAATATCGTGATAGAAAACAGAAAAAGAAACTGTGGTAAAGTCAGAGATATGGGGTTTTACCGTTTCAAGTTCCTGAAACATATTTTCAAGGTGAGACAGATTGTGATAATATCTGCCTTTCTCAGAGTGCTTTTTTTCAATTTCTTTCCATAGACTTTGGATTAAAGTCTGATCGTCAGTAAATAAAATACAAAGTTGTAGAAAGCGGTCTTGCAGAATCATGATCCGTAAAAGGTATAAAAAAAAGGAACTTTAAAAAGTTCCCTGATTTGCTTCAAGAACAGCCTTAAGCTCAGCCCAGCCTCCGCCGTTATAGCCATCCTTTAATCCTTGAGTGTTAAGATATTCTAATGCTTTTCCACTTCTGTTTCCACTTCTGCAGAATATGATTACTGGTTTTTCGATAGATAAAACCTCATCCTGTCTATCTTCTACTTCACCTAGAGGAATATTTTTAGCCCCATCTATATTTCCGTCCATTTCAAGCTCCATAGGCTCGCGAACGTCGATCAACTCATAATTTCCGGATTGTATTACTTCTATTAAAGACATAGTTGTTTATTTTAAACATTAAATTATAAACGAAAATACGTATTTTTTTTTTGAAAAAAATCTTAATTAAAACATAATTTTTTCAGAACAGAGCTAGACCAGGGTTTATAGCTGAAGCTTTCTGAAAACTGAAAGATTGATAAAATAATCTTAGTTTTGCAATGTGATAAGTATGAATGCCGGAGCCGAAAAATATTCCCAACTGATAAAAACCAAAGCCAAAAGTTTTGGGTTTCAGAATTGTGGCATTTCTAAAGCTGATTTTTTAGAGGAAGATGCCGCACATCTCGAAAAATGGCTTAAGAATAACTTCAATGGGGAAATGAAGTATATGGAAAATCATTTCGATAAGAGATTAGATCCAAGGCTTTTGGTAGAAGGCTCTAAATCTGTAATTTCACTTTCTTATAATTATTTTCCCGAAGAAAAAATTTCGGTGCTGGAGAATTATAAGATTTCAAAATATGCATATGCAGAGGATTATCACGAAGTCATCAAAGAAATTCTTCGTGAACTGGTGGCAGAATTGCAGGAAGAGATCGGTGAATTCGGATTCAGGGTCTTTGTAGATTCAGCACCGGTTATGGAAAGAAGCTGGGCCAGAAAATCAGGAATAGGATGGGTAGGGAAAAATGCTAATCTGATCACCAAACAAAATGGTTCTTTCTATTTTCTTGCAGAAATTATCTGCGACCTGGAGCTTGTTTCCGATCATGAAACAACCGATCATTGCGGAACCTGCCGGAAATGTATTGATGCATGTCCTACAGATGCTATTGTTTCCGAAAAGATCATTGACGGAAGCCGCTGTATTTCCTATGCTACCATAGAGCTGAAAAATGAAATTCCGGATTACTTTCAGGATAAAATGGAAAACTGGATGTTCGGTTGTGATATCTGCCAGGATGTGTGTCCCTGGAACCGGTTCTCAGCACCCAATAAACAAAGTAGATTTACCCCTAATGAAGCCCTGAAGAATTTTAAAAAAGGGGAATGGAAAGAATTAACTCAGGAAATTTTCTCTGAGATCTTTAAAAAATCACCGGTGAAAAGAACCAAATTTGCCGGTTTAAAGAGAAATATTGAGTTTTTGGAGAGGTCTTCAGATCTATTTTAGCTGGAACTTTTGGTGACAACTCCTTCTTTGGAATTTTTTGGAGTTCCAAACTAAAGCTGATAATCGACCATTCCTTAAAATTTCCGCTTTAAGGAGGTTAAGATTTGGTAGAATAAGTTTCTTAAAAACCTTTCCTAAAAAGAAAAATTGACTCTCAGGAGATTAAATCTCACCGAAAATCAACGTTTTTTTTGTATTCTTTTTGGAGCTGTTTTTACTCTTACTTTAAATCTTTTCTGAGACTTGGTATTTTTACGCATATTTGTGAATATTTCGTAACTAAATATAGTCATTTTTTCGATTAAAACAAATACTTTTACTAAAAATTACAGATTAAATTTTATTAAAACATGACCGTGAAAATTATAGTATTATATATCTTAAAAGTGTTGGGAATAATTTTAGGAATCGTGATCATATATGTCCTTCTTGGCTTATTGATCCCCTTTATCCCTGTCTCAGCAAAAGATGATGGTGAAAAGAAAGATATTCCCATTTATATTTATACCAACGGAGTGCACACAGATATTGTAATGCCCGTAAAAAATGATCTGCAGGATTGGAGCCTGAAGATTCCTTTTGCCAATCTGAAATCAAAGAAAACAGACTATAATTATATCGGTATAGGATGGGGAGATAAAGGTTTTTACCTGGATACCCCCACATGGGCTGACCTGAAGTTTTCTACTGCTGTGAAAGCCGCGTTCTGGTTAAGCGATTCAGCAATGCACTGTACTTATTACACCACAATGAAAGAAGGGGACGACTGTAAAATGATTATGATCAGCAGAAGCCAATATACAAGGCTGGTGAAATTTGTAGAAGATAAATTCGACAGAGATCAGAATGGCAATTTTATGGTGATTCCTACCAATGCTGTGTATGGAGATAATGATGCTTTCTATGATGCCAGAGGTACATACAGTTTCCTGTATACCTGCAATACCTGGACTAATGACGCTTTAAAAGCTGCCGGACAAAAAGCTGCCCTGTGGACTCCTTCTGATTTTGGAATTTTCCAACACTATAAATAAAATGAGAAGGTTTTTTCTTTTCTTTTTATTACCTGTGCTTTCTTCCTGTGTCAAGGAGAAGGAAATACATACTTATAAGGCAGAAAATATTGTGGTATCAGGTGAGAAAAGACAGGAAGAAGATCTTTCTAAAATAAAAATAAAAGCTGAAGAAGCTTTAGCGTTCTGTGCCTCAAGAAATCTCAGTACCGATTTTTGTATCCTTATAGACATGAGTCTTCATTCAGGAATTAAACGTTTCTTTGTCTGGGATTTTAAAAACAAAACTATTTCAGGGAAATATCTCGTAGGGCATGGTTGTGGTATAAATGCATGGAGTAAAGATGATTCAAGGGACCGCCCGGAATTCAGCAATGAAGATGGAAGCCATCTTTCATCTCTAGGGAAATACAGGTTGGAAGGAAGAGGATACAGCGAATGGGGTGTCAACATAAAATACCTGATGCATGGCCTCGAGGATACTAATACTAATGCATTGAAAAGGTTTATCGTTTTTCATTCCTGGAATCTGATGAGCGATGAAGAAGTTTTTCCTAAAGGATCACCGGAAGGATGGGGCTGTCCCACCATTTCAAATAATGCTATGAGAAAAATTGATCCAATGATTCAGAACACTAAGAAACCTGTTCTGATGTGGATTTATAATTAAAAGAAGTAAGATGAAATATAGACTTTTCCGAGAACAGCAATTAAACTGCGATCTAGAAACGGCATGGAAATTCTTTTCCTCAGCCAATAACCTTTCCGAAATCACTCCAAAAGATATGGGATTTACTGTCCTGACAGAACTGGAAGATGATGAAATTTATAAAGGAATGCTCATAGATTACTATGTTTCCCCATTATTTGGGATTAAGATGAAATGGCAGACAGAGATTATCCATGTGGATTTTCAGAAAAGCTTTACTGATTTTCAGAAAAAGGGACCGTATAGATTATGGAATCACCATCATGAGTTTATTCCGAATGATGAAGGTGTTTTAATGAGGGATACGATAGATTATGAACTTCCTGCAGGATTTCTTGGAGAAATAGCCCACCGTCTTTTTGTCAGAAAGAAACTGGAGTATATTTTTGATTACCGTTTCCGGGTACTGAGCAGACTGTTTTAAAATATCCGCAAGATCTTTGATTGGATATCGGAAAGTGGCCTGTGGAATGGCAGGCAGAAAAACGGAGCTATAAGTACCCTTTGCCATTCCGAAGGAATCTCGATATCATGGTTGAAAACATTCATTTTTCTTGATTGTTTAAGTTTTTTTAACATTTGAAACGGCCTGAACTCCATCTAAAATTCGTACTTTTGCGCCACTATCGTTTTTACTAAAAAACAAAGCGTTCTCTTTGACATGGCAGGTCTGAAGTCATTTATCATTTTTTATATTATGCTGGTTTTTACCCTTTTCAATTCGAATTGGGTAGAAAATTCCTTGCAAAATATTCCTCATGTACCCCATGTCAGTAATATCTATCTATTAGATGTTTTTGAGGATGCTGATATGAATACCCACGCATTAGCTGCTGCCTCGAAAATCATAAAACATTCAGCACCTAAAAATGACTGCACGGCAGGTGACTTTTCAGCCATCTTAAAACTGAGCCCGAAAATTACACTTCCCAATATTGCAGTCTCTATTATCTGTGGGGTTAAGTCTTTTCTCCATCTCCTCCAATTGTATTAATGTAAGTTATTGAAATTCAGTTTATTTATCGGAATTTTTATAACTAAAACATGTTTAAATGTATTTTAAAAACGTAATAATTTGCACTTTTGCAACATTATTCGCTGTGTCATGCAGTAAAGACAAGAAAAAAAACAACCAAAACGAGAAGGAAGTTCCTGTTCTTGAAATCAAAGAAAAAGATACCCTGGTGAGCAATCAGTTTGTCACCGATATCCAAGCTAAGAAGAATGTAGAAATGCGTTCCAGGATTGGAGGGATCATACAGCATATATATGTCAATGAAGGACAGTTTGTGCACCAGGGACAGGCTTTATTCAAAATCAATGATGCCGAACTTCAGATGGAGCTTTTAAAGGCAAATGCGGCCTTAAAACAAACCGAAGCCGATGTTCGTATTGTGGAAGTGGAACTGAAACAGATCCAGAGTCTGTATGCTAAGAAATTTGTGGCCAGCAACGAGCTGGAGATGGTAAAGGCAAAATTATCATCCGCTAAAGCTAAGCATGCCTTTGCTGATGCTGAAAAAAGGACTGTTCTGCAAAAAATAAGCTTTACAAAAATCACAGCCCCTTTTGACGGAGTCATTGATGTTATTCCCCTTAAAGATGGAAGCCTCGTGGAAAATGGGACTTTATTAACCACTTTATCCCAGCTTAATGAGGTGTATGCTTACTTTTCAATCCCTGAAAACTTATATTTTGAGCTTTTAGCTAATGATAAGATAGGAAGCCATCAGAAAATTGAACTGACACTGCCTAATGGCGTTAATTACCAGTTTAACGGAGCACTAAAAACTGCCGAAGGAGAAATAGACAGAACGACAGGTTCCATACGGTATAAAGTATTATTTCCCAATCCTGACCGCTTGATCAAACATGGTACTTCCGGAAAGCTGATTATTTCCGAACATCAGGGAAATGCTGTTTTGATTCCTCAAAAATCAACATTCTCCATTCAGGATAAGATGTATGTTTTTGTGGTGGATAAACACAATAAAGTAAAGATGACCAATATTAAGATTGGAACTACCCTGAGAGATTCTTATTTGGTAGAAAATGGTCTTAAAAAGGGTGATTTAATTATTTATGAGGGTACACAGTCTTTAAAAGACGGTGATATAATCAAAATTAAAAAGAAGTATTAACCTTTCGTAATCTTTAAATCAACTAACAATGGTAGAAATGTTTATAAGACGAAAGGTTCTTTCGTTGGTTATTTCCATATTATTTGTCCTCCTGGGAATTATGGCCCTGATGAAAATGCCCATTACCCAGTTTCCGGATATTGTACCTCCTTCTGTTACTGTAACCGCGAAATATACCGGGGCTAACGCAGAGGTATCAGCCAATGCTGTTGCTCTTCCGCTGGAACGTGCCATCAACGGAGTTCCGGGAATGACGTATATGTCTACAGTAACATCCAATGATGGTCTTACCCTGATCCAGGTATTCTTTGAAGTGGGAACAGATCCCGATGTGGCTGCAGTGAATGTTCAGAACAGGGTGACAACAATTCTCGATGAACTTCCTGAAGAGGTGATCAGAGCTGGTGTAACCACTGAAAAAGAAGTGAACAGTATGCTGATGTACCTCAACATTACAAGTACAGATCCAAGCCAGGACGAGCAGTTTATCTACAACTTTACAGATATCAATGTTCTTCAGGAATTGAAACGTATTGATGGAGTAGGGCGTGCAGAGATTATGGGACAGAAAGAATATTCGATGAGAGTATGGCTGGATCCGCAAAAGATGGCAGCGTACAGTATTTCAGCAGATGAAGTGATAAATTCATTACAGAAACAGAATATTTCTGCGGCTCCCGGAAAAGTGGGGGAAACGTCAGGAAAAACGTCCAGCCAGCTTCAGTATGTAATTAAGTATAAAGGTAAATTTTTTGAACCTAAGCAATACGAAGAAGTTCCTATCAGATCTGATGTAGACGGAACTATTTTGAAGCTTAAAGATATTGCTAAAGTAGAGTTTGGGGCCATGAATTACGGAATGGTTTCCAAAACAGACGGAAGACCTTCGGCCTCTATTATGATGAAGCAGCGTCCCGGTTCCAATGCCTCTGAAGTCATTGAGAGTGTAAAGGCCAAAATGGAAGAACTGAAAGTTTCCTCTTTCCCTCCGGGAATGGAATATAATATGGCATATGATGTTTCCAGATTCCTGGATGCCTCCATTAGTGCGGTACTGACAACCCTTATTGAAGCCTTTATTCTGGTAGGAATTGTTGTATTTATTTTCCTTCAGGACTGGCGTTCAACACTGATTCCGGTATTAGCCGTTCCTGTAGCACTTGTAGGAACTTTTGCGTTCATGAATATGCTGGATTTCTCGGTAAACCTGCTGACGCTATTTGCTTTGGTTCTTGCGATTGGTATTGTGGTGGATAATGCAATCGTCGTCGTAGAAGCTGTCCATGTTAAAATGGAGGAGGGAATGAATGCCATGGATGCTACGGTAAGTGCTACAAAAGAAATTGCGGGAGCAGTAGTTGCGATTACAATTGTAATGTCTGCCGTATTTATTCCTGTTGCATTTCTTGACGGTCCGGTTGGTGTATTCTACCGCCAGTTTTCATTAACTCTGGCCATCAGTATTGTTATTTCTGGGGTGAATGCACTAACGCTTACTCCGGCACTTTGTGCTATTATTTTGAAACCACATGACCATAATAAGAAAAAAAACGTAATTGACAGGCTTTTCCAAAGCTTTAATACAGGTTTTGACCGGTTGACAAACGGTTATGTAGGCATTTTATCAAAATTTGCAACAAGAACCACAGTAACCTTTGGATTATTATTCCTGTTCATCGGGCTTACCTTTGTAACCAGTAAGTTTCTTCCCACCGGTTTTATCCCTATGGAAGACCAGGGAATGGTGTATGTGAGTGTTACCACTCCCCAGGGTGCAACAGTAGAAAGAACGGAAAAAGTATTGGATGAAGTAACGGTTATTGCAAAGAAAATAAAAGGTGTAGAAAACGTAACAACGCTTGCCGGATACAGTATTGTAACGGAAATTGCCGGTTCATCCTACGGAATGGCGATGATTAACCTTAAAGACTGGAAAGAAAGAGATATTTCAGTGAATGATCTGATCACGGAGCTTTCTGAAAAAACAAAGTCTATTGCAGATGCACAGATTGAAATCTTTGCACCACCTACAGTTCCCGGATTTGGAAATACAAGCGGTTTTGAATTGCGTTTACTGGACAGAACCGGCGGAACTATTGAGAATACAGATAAAATTACGAAAGATTTTGTCAAAAAACTGAATACTGCCCCGGAACTACAAAATAGCTTTACCAGCTTTGATGCTACTTTCCCGCAATATATGATCAATATCGATTATGATATGGCAGCTAAAAAAGGAATTTCCGTAGATAATGCTATGTCCACTTTACAGACGATGCTTGGCTCTTATTATGCCACCAATTTTATCCGCTTCAGTCAGATGTATAAAGTGATGGTGCAGGCAAGCCCGGAACATAGGGATACTCCTGAAAGTATTCTGAATCTCTATCTGAAGAATGATAAAGGTGAAATGGTTCCTTTTTCAACATTTATTACCATGGAAAAAGTATATGGTCCCGAAGTGTTGACAAGGTATAATATGTATATGTCTGCAATGATTAACGGAGAACCTGCAGATGGCTACAGCTCAGGAGATGCAATTGCAGCTGTAGAACGGGTGGCTAAAGAAAGCCTTCCGAGAGGATTTGATATAGAATGGTCGGGGATGACAAGAGAAGAAATATTGTCCGGAAACCAAACCGTGTATATCTTCCTGATCTGTCTGTTGTTTGTATATCTTCTCTTAGCTGCACAATATGAAAGTTTCCTTCTTCCGATGCCGGTGCTGTTAAGCTTGCCTACAGGGATTTTTGGATCTTATTTCGCATTGGTACTGGCTGGGCTGGATAATAATATTTATGCCCAGGTGGCCTTGGTCATGCTGATCGGGCTTTTAGCTAAAAATGCAATTCTTATCGTAGAATTTGCGGTGGCAAGAAATAAACAGGGCTTTGATATTATCCCGGCTGCTATTGAAGGAGCAAGACAGCGTTTGAGGCCTATTCTGATGACTTCCTTTGCTTTTGTAGCAGGACTTATTCCGCTTTGTATTGCTTCCGGAGCAGGGGCAATAGGAAACCGTTCCATTGGTACGGCTGCGGCAGGAGGAATGCTGATCGGAACTATTTTCGGATTGGTTGTTATTCCGGGGCTGTATATATTCTTTGCAAAACTTGAAAATAAGAAGAAAGATGAGAAGATTAAACCATAGAAATATATTTTACGGAATTACTTTATTGAGCATGGTTTCATGTGCGGTTCCAAAAGTTGCCACGTTGAAAAAGGCAAAGACACTGCCTGAAGAAGTAATAAAGACAGGAAAAAAAGAAAATGTAGATGAATTCCAGCAGATTAATCTGAAAGCTTATTTTTCAGATCCCCTTTTGTTGGAACTTTTTGATCAAGTAGTACAGGCTAATCCTGATTTTCAGATTGCCCAGCAAAGGGTAGAAATTGCAAACAGTTTTCTGCAGCGGTCCAAGATGGATCTTTTACCTTCTCTTGATGTAGGTGCTGAAGCTTCGGGGAACCGCTATGGAAAATACACAATGGAGGGAGTAGGAAATTACGATACCAATCTTTCTCCCAATATTACTGAAGAGCAGAAAATTAATAGAAACTTCACTCCTAACTATTGGCTGGGAGCAAGAAGCAGCTGGGAAATTGATGCCTGGGGAAAGCTTAAAAACAGAAAAATTGCTGCCCAAAAGAAATACCTGGCTTCTACAGAAGGGCTCAGGCTGCTGCAGGTAGAGCTTTTTACAGATATTGCCAACCTGTATTATCAGCTGGTGACCTTAGACAATCGTCTGGCTATCTATCAAAAAAACTATAAGCTCCAGCAGAGGGCCTTTGAAATTGTTTTGGCACAAAGGGAAGTGGGAAAGGCTACAGAACTTGCGGTACAGCAATTTAAAGCTCAGAATAACAACTGGCTGGCAGAAATAGAACATATAAGAGTAGAGATTGTAACTGTGGAACAGGCCATTACCACACTGACAGGGAGCTATGGAGGAGATGTGAAGCGGGGAAAAATGCTGATGCCTACCAATATGGAGATTTTAAATAAAACCATTAATGTGGAAGGTGTAGTTCATTCCAGACCGGATGTAGCTGCCAATTATTATGTATTGGAAGCTTCTCAGGCAGATGCCAAGGCAGCAAGAGCCGCTTTTTATCCTAAAATTGATCTCGGAGCAGGTTTCGGACTGAACTCTTTTTCTGTAGAGACTTTATTTAAACCAAGTTCATTAGCCGGACAATTGCTGGGAGGCTTAATGGTTCCTGTTTTTAATAAAGGACAGTTGAAATATGAATTTAAAATAGCCAATACAGAGCAGGAAATAGCCTTTCTTAACTATCAGAAGAGTATTACTACTGCATTTAACGAACTTCAGTCTATTTTAAAGCAAACAAAAATCTACGAAAGGGTTTTGAAACTGAAGTCAGAAGAAGTTGGATTTCTGGACAGAGGGGTGGAAGTCTCCAATGACCTGTATTTAACAGGATATGCCAACTATTTTGAACTGATCAATTCCCAGAAAAGTAAATTGACCGCAGAGCTTGACCTGCTGCAGTTTCAGCATCAGAATACCAGAAATAATGTTTTACTGTTTAAAGCATTAGGAGGTAAACTGGACTGATTTTATAATAGTAACCATTAAGAGGCAATGCTGTTCTCCTTATAGTATCTTTTGAAGATCTTATTTTTTAGCAGCCCTGTTTCTTAATGGTTTTAAAAAAAAACAATTTTGCCGGTTTGAAAAACTGGCCCATTTTTATTTTTTGCGATGAAGAAAGCCACCTTTTTGAGGTGGCTTTTATTTTTATAAGATCGTTGTAATTATTTGATCACTTGGATATTGACTGCAGAAAAACCTTTTGGCGATTTTTCTTTTTCAAAAGATACTTTGTTTCCTTTTTTTACAAGCTCTGTACAGTTGTTGTTGTGGAAGAAAATATTTTCTTTTGAATTGTCTTCAGTAATGAAGCCATATCCTTTTTCACTGTGGAATGTGATGATTCCTGTTTTACGGATATCTTCTTCAATAATCGGAGCTGCCCCTAGCTGAATTTCTTCAAGGTTTACCTCCTGTCTTTCTTCAGGTGGAGTAGAAGTTAATCTTCCGAATTCATCTACATACATGAATACATCCTCCATATCCTTTCCTTTGTTGTTGTTCGTTTTACGCTCTTCGCGTCTCAACGCTTTTTCTTTTTGCTTTTGAATTTTTTTCTTGAAATTTTCCTTTTTAGAAAAAGAATCTGCCATAAATTATTTTTAGTATTTAGTTTCTAATATATTGTTATTGATTCAGTGTATTTAGCTTTATATTTATAGAGCCTACTGATGCTTCCTGTCTTGGATTCTCCCTATCATACAGAGCTTTAAAATTCCGATAAGTTGTTCTTAGTAGAAGAATTAAAGTTAAAAATATGGTTGCTTTAAAAGCAAAGGCTGAATAAAATGATATTCGGCCGTGGCAGAAAACAAGTAGTAATTTAGCTATTAATATGCAAATATACAACAATAAAATGAATAATACGGTTTTAAATAATTGATTATCAGAAATAGATTCCATGGAAACAGCTGTATGCATGGTATAAAAGACAGGTTTCAATCTTTTTCCGGAACAGAATAGTAACAAATCCCCAGCAAGCTGAGGATTATGAAACTATATTATAGAAATGAAGTGGTGATAATATGGATGGGTGAATATCAAATGCTATGCCTAAAACTCACTGTTGAAGGAGATCTGCAGCGATTCATAAGGTTGAAAATAGAAAGAATTATTTGTATCTGTCTGAGAAATAATAAAGTATTCATGAAATTTTTTTTTTGAAATAATTAAATATTTTTTTATTCCGCATCAGGTGTTATGTCCAATTGACAGGATGAAACATAAATACCGAAAAATTCACCATACTGAGATGACTTTTATTTTTCACCTTTGTTTCATTAACATTTAAATAATAAGAATAATGTCAGCACAAGATGTAAAAGGAAAAGTTGTTTTAATTGCCGGAGGAGGGAAAAACCTTGGTGGATTATTAAGTAAAGGTTTTGCCGCCAAAGGAGCAAAATTAGCAATACACTACAATAGTGAAAGTTCTAAAGCTGAGAGCGAAAAAACACTTGCTGAAGTTCAGTCTTTAGGAGCAGAAGCATTTTTGTTTCAGGCTGATCTGACGAAAGTAGAAAATGTAACTAAGTTTTTTGACGAAACCATTTCAAAGTTTGGAGGAATTGATATTGCAATCAATACAGTGGGGATGGTACTGAAAAAACCATTTGCAGAAACTACAGAAGAAGAATATGATAGAATGTTCAACGTCAATTCAAAATCTGCTTATTTCTTCCTGCAGGAAGCCGGGAAAAAACTGAATGATAACGGTAAGATTTGTACGATCGTCACTTCATTACTTGCCGCTTATACAGGATTGTATTCCACATATGCAGGAGCAAAGGCACCGGTAGAACATTTTACAAGAGCAGCTTCTAAAGAATTCGGTGGAAGAGGAATCTCTGTAACTGCTGTGGCTCCAGGTCCTATGGATACACCTTTCTTCTATGGGCAGGAAACGGATGATGCAGTGGCTTATCATAAATCAGCTGCTGCTTTAGGAGGACTTACCGATATCAAAGACATCGCTCCACTGGTAGAGTTTTTGGTAACAGAAGGTTGGTGGATCACCGGGCAGACTATTTTTGCTAACGGAGGATATACAACCAGATAATCCAAGAAACCTGTAATCAATAACAAAACCACTGAATTATTTTCAGTGGTTTTGTTATTGATTCTAAAAAGAAACCCATACAATTAAGAGGTTTACTTTTCCTTTTCCCAAAATACTTTTGATAATAATGGACGGTCCCGGAAGTACAAATGGGGTATTTTGAATCTGCTCATAATTTTGTTAAGTAGAAGCTCTGTAGACCAATTCTGCATCCATTGTAACTGATCGGCTTGCGGCTGAACTATCTTTGATTTTTTCCAGTGCCAGTTCTGCAGCTTTTTCACCCATTTTCTCCAGGGGCTGTTGTACACTGGTTAATTGGGGATATACCATTGACGATAATTCGGTTCCGGAAAAGCTTGCGACAGCCACATCTTCAGGTATTCTTATCTTTTGCTCGAGAAGATAATTCATGACCCCCATTGCTAAGGTATCACTAAATGCAAAAATACTGTCAAATTCTATATTCTTATCCAATAGTTGTTTGATTATATCTCTTCCATGCTGAACGGTCATCCCATTAGCCTGTATAATAAGGTTTTCATCAAAAATGTTGTATTTCATAAGAATACGTTTGTATCCATTCATTCTTTCCGTAACATTCCGGATGGTTGTAGGACCCATGATATAGACAATTCTTTTTCTCCCTGTTTTAATTAAATGTTCTACCATTAATGATGCTTTGATAGAATCATTAACAATTACTTTCGAAACATCTAAGGATTGATGGGGGAGTCTGTCAAAGAATATTAAAGGGATTCCCTGTCCCATAATATGCTGATATATGTCGTTGTTATAAGTTTCATGACAGAGGTTGATAATAATAGCATCCACATTAAACTCTTCCAGTAGTTGTAGATTTTTTCTTTCTATAAGAGGATCTTCATCTGATTGGGTGATGATAATCCGGTATCCAAGTGGATACAATATATTCTGAATTCCTTTAAGAACTTTTGCTGAAAAAGGAGTGATCATTTCAGGTACAACAAATCCGATAGTCTTGGATTGTCCGGACTGGAGACTTAGCGCAGTAAGGTTTGGTTTATAGCCCATTTTATGTGCTGCGTCCAATACCCGTTTTCTTGTTTCATCATTAACATTTTTGTCATGAAGGAGTGCTCTGGAGATGGTAGAGGTAGATAATGACAAAAATTTAGACAGATCTTTAATAGTAATACGCTTCATTAGACCTTACTTTTCGCCAAAAATAACAAAAAAATATGCAATTGGGAACGTTCCCTAAATTTTGGGAACGTTCCCAATTTAAATTTTTTAAAAAAACTAATGAATTAACTATTTGTTAATATAGTTTTAGCGGATTGATTAATCCGTTAATAATTTATTGCTTATGAATAAGATGTATTGTAATGATGATTTACTTGAAATTCGTGCAGGGATTTTACACATTGGTGTAGGAAACTTCCACAGGGCTCATCAACAATTTTATACCCATATGCTGTTGCATGAAAAGGATCAGCAGAGTTGGGGGATTTGTGGAGTTTGTTTACTGCCTTCAGATGAGAAGATCGTAAATAATTTAAGGGCTCAGGATCTCAAATATTCGCTGACGGTTTGCGGAAGAAACGGGAAAAATGAAGTGCATAAAATATACTCATTATGTGAATTGATTTGGGGAGTTGAAGATCCGGATGCCGTAGTCAGAAAAATTGCCGACGATTCGATTAAAATAATCACTTTAACCATTACAGAAGGTGGATATAATCTGGATAAGGAAACTGGAGAATTTATTCTGGATGATGAAAAAATAAAGTATGATCTGGAAAATCCTGCCAGCCCTACTACCGTTTTTGGTTTTATTGCAGAAGGGTTACGGAATAGAAAAGTGAAAAATGGAGGAGGAATTACCATACTTTCGTGTGATAATCTTCAGCATAATGGTGATACTGCAAAGAGAGCCTTTACGGCATTTATAGAAGCACAGGATAAAGACCTTGCAGCATGGGTAAAAGAAAATGTGACTTTCCCCAATAGTATGGTAGACCGTATTACTCCTGCCACAACTCCCGAAGATATTGAAAGACTGAACAAGATGAATGGGATGAACGACAAAGCTCCTGTTTATTGTGAAGATTTTGCACAATGGGTAATAGAAGATCGATTTATGGCTGGAAGACCTGCCTGGGAGAGAGTAGGAGTAGAATTTACGGATGATGTCACCGCCTTTGAAAATATGAAACTGAGCCTGTTGAATGCTTCACACAGTCTATTGTCTTATCCGTCTTTTCTGATGGGATATCGAAAAGTAGACCAGGCAATGGAAAACAAAGATCTGGTACAATTTATCCGAAACTTTATGGATATTGATATTACACCATTTGTTCCCGTCCCTAAAAACACAGATTTAGAAAATTATAAAAAAACACTTATTGAAAGATTTGCCAATCACAGTGTCAGCGACCAGGTAAACCGTTTGTGTTCTGACGGAGTTTCAAAATTTCCGGTTTATATTATTCCTAATCTTGGTAAAATGATAAAAGAAGGGAAAGATCTTACAAGGCTTGCTTTTCTTATTGCTTCCTATAGACATTATCTGAAATACAAAACAGATGACCATAGAAATACTTTTGAAGTGTCTGAACCCTGGCTGACTATCAATGACGAGTTACTTATTGCTAATGAAAATCCCCTGGATTTTTTAGAATTATCAGCTTTTAAAGGAGTTCATCTGAAGGCTACTGAACAATTCACAGATCTGTATATCCGGTTTGTACAGGATATCAGAAACTCAGGAATCGATTGGGTTTTACAATCAATCATAAAATAAAAGGTCATGCAAGTAAATACTAATATAAGTTCTTCAGAAAATAAGACAAACAATGCCATATTGCCCTTTGCAATCATCACCTTTATTTATTTCATTGTAGGCTTTCTGACCACTGTGAATGAACAATTGCAGGCACCTCTGAAGTTTACTTTTCTAAGTCATGCGGGTAGTCTGAAAAATACATTTACCACTCTAATTTCCTTTTTCTTCTTTCTGGGCTATCTTTTGAATGGAACTTTGGGAAGTAAATGGGTCAATGCATTTGGATATAAAAATACGATCCTGCGCGGTCTTTTTTTTATGATTTCAGGTCTTTTTATGTATTTATGCTCATCCTGGTTTGGGGGTCAGTATCCGGATTTAAAATTCAGTATTAAGGACGCTGTTATTCCGTTTGGATTTATCATTTTCGTTATAGGATCCTATTTAATGGGGACTTCTGCCGCCATTATTCAGGTAGTTGTAAATCCTTATGCCGCATCATATGAACTGAAGGGAACCCAGCCGGTACAGCGTCTGAATATTCTGACAGCCATTAATTCTATCGGGACCACTTCTGCACCATTTTTTGTTACGGTGATCATGTTCAGTGGAATTTCCATTGAAAATATAGAAATCAGACAGCTGCTGCTGCCTCTATCAGCACTTATTGTATGCATATTAATTGTAATTGTGATTACCAAAAAGCTTCACCTTCCTGATATTGCCCATACAAGAGTAGTAGGAGAAGAAAAACTGGAAAGAAGTATCTGGTCATTCAGACATTTTGTATTGGGGGTTCTGGCGATCTTTTTTTATGTTGGAACTGAGGTGGCTATTGGAGCCAATATTAACCTATATGCCTTTGAGCTGATGGATTCTGGGCATCCCATTACATTTTTCGGAAAAACAGATATTATTGTGGGTGGGGTAGATTTAGGAATTCATGCATTACTGTCTACATTATACTGGGGAGGCTTTCTTGTAGGAAGGGCGATATCAAGTTTCCTCACTAAAATTTCAGCAAGGACACAATTAATAACCACAACAATTCTTGCGACGATTCTTGCCCTAACATCTATGATGACACAAAACCTTTGGTTTCTTGTAGCAATTGGTCTTCTGCATTCTTCTATGTGGAGTTGTATCTATACCCTTTCCATAAAAGGACTGAATAAGTATACATCAAAAGCATCAGGTATTTTTATTTCTGCAGTATTTGGCGGGGCTGTGTTTACCCTTATCCAGGGTGGTCTGGCAGATATTTTATGTTCATGGAGATGGACGTGGGTGCTTACTGTAATCTGCGAATTGGTGATGCTGACTTATGCTTTGTTTGGATCAAGGATAAGAGAAAAAGATCTTATTCACTAGTTCACAATCATCTATTTTCTTAGAATCATTTTATTATCCTGTACATAATTACCGGATAGAGAATGCTTAGTATTTATATTAAAAAATACTTAGGTCATGCTAAAATTTATTGTATTGCTTTTTCCCACGATTATAGGAAGTGTATTTTTGAATGCACAGGAGATACATTCTGCTTTACAGCTTCGAAACAGTCATTTATGGCGTGGTATTGAAGTTTCTGCAGGGTTGGTTTATACAGGAGATGTCCATTTGGATTATAAGAACTTTTATGGAGGGTTCTGGGCTGGTGGTAATGTGAATGGTTCTTATAAAGAATTTAATAATTATATAGGATACAGAAATAAACACCTTACTTTAGAGTTATGGGATATTTATAATTTTTCACCCGATGCTTCGTATAATAACAAAGAATTTTTTAATTATTCGGCAAGGGAAACCGGGCGCTTTTGGGATCTGAGATCTTACTATTTCATAAGTGAAAAGTTTCCGTTAGTTCTTAGTTGGAACACTGTTGTTTTCGGGAGAGACAGGAACAGTGACAATACAGAGAACAAATATTCATCATTTGTCTCGGGAGAATATCCTGTGTATAAGAAAGAAAACCTGGAAGTGAGAGGAAGAGTGGGATATGGCTTTGCATTAAACAACAGCAACGGCGAAAAGGATAATTTTTTTGCTAAAGAAGAAGGATTCAATGAAGTGAGCCTTATTATTTCAAAAAACTTGACCATTGAAGGATATAAAATACCCATTGGAATATGGGGGATGTGGAATCCGGTAAACAATAATGCATTTCTGCAGTTTTCTGTACAGGTCTATTCATTCTGAAAAACAGAGATGAATTTAAGAAGTCTATTAACAATACATTTATTATTTTAAAATAATGGAAGATAAAAAAAATAAAGCAGTCTGCTTTGGAGAAGTTCTTTGGGATATTTTTCCAGGAGAACAGAAAAGAGTAGGGGGAGCCCCTTTTAATGTAGCATACCATCTTTCCCGGATGGGTGTTGAGACCCATATGATCAGCAGTGTTGGTGATGATCAGCTTGGGCATGATCTGTTACAGAAAATGAAAAACTGGAACATTTCCACAGAACACATCCAGATAAACACAGAGTACCCTACCAGTACCGTTATTGCTTCAATGGATGAGAATAATGATGCACATTATGATATTGTAGAAAATGTTGCCTGGGATTTTATTGATACGACCAATGCTGATGAGGAAATCCTCAATAAAACGGATGTTTTGGTGTTTGGAACACTGGCAGCGCGAAATGAGAAATCCAAAAATACATTGTTCAATTTACTGGAGCTTAGTTCTTACAATGTTTTTGATATTAACCTTAGAGAGCCATATTATGAGATTAGCATGATTAAGGATCTGCTGCACAAAGCAAATCTTGCAAAGTTTAACAAAGCAGAATTGCGCATGATGTTGGATTTTTTAGGTAAAACATATACCAATGAAGAAGACAGTATACATTATTTGCAGGATCAGTTTGACCTCCAGGAAATTATTATTTCTAAAGGAAGTAAAGGCGCTCTGTATGCTGATAAGGACGATTTTTATCTCTATCCTACCATCCCGGTTACCATAAAAGATACTGTTGGAAGTGGTGACTCTTTTTTAGCCGGGTTTTTATCAAAAAAACTGGAAAAAGAAAGTTCCGTAGATGAAACAATGATACAGGCTGTATCGCTCGGAGCTTTTATTACATCACAGGAAGGGGCATGCCCTGAATATACCGTCGAAGATTTTAACAGATTTAAAAGTGAATACCCTCTTTCGGCTTTGAAATAAATCAACAGGCTGTACACTAATTTAAAATGATTCTTGAAGAAACATTTTATACCTTTAATTGCACAATTAAGACAGAAATTAGTATGCATCATCAGTTGGAAAAACATTATGTAAACAGGGTAGGCTGGCTTAGGGCAGCTGTTTTGGGAGCTAATGACGGATTGCTGTCCACTACAAGTATTGTTATTGGGGTTGCAGCCGCAGAACCGGAGCGTCATATCATTATCCTCGCCGCTTTAGCAGGCATGATTGCAGGGGCCATGTCTATGGCTGCCGGTGAATATGTGTCTGTAAGTTCACAGGAAGATACGGAAAAAGCAGATTTAATCCGTGAAAAACGTGAACTTGAAGAAATGCCTGAAATAGAACTTAGAGAATTAGCTAAAGTGTATGAAAGAAGAGGATGTACCCAGGAAACAGCAATGCAGGTTGCTATAGAGCTCACAGCACATGATGCACTAGGCGCTCATGCCCGGGATGAATTGGGAATCAATGAAATCACACAGGCAAAACCTTTACAGGCAGCTGTTGCTTCGTTTGGATCTTTTGCAGTGGGAGCTTTATTACCTTTTATGGTCTCTTTACTGGCTCCTATCAAACAGATGATCTATTTTCAATATGGTTTCTCCATTATATTCCTTATGTTGCTAGGAGCAATTTCTGCCAAAACAGGCGGTTCAGATATTAAAATTGCCATGCTCAGAATTTGTTTCTGGGGGACAGTAGCAATGGGAATTACAGCATTGGTAGGCCGGTTTTTTGGCGTGAGTGTAGCATAAATCCATATTTTTTTGATCTGCTGAGCACGAAAAATGAAATTAAAATAAGCAAAAATAAAGAGCAGGAATTCACGACGGACAGTGTGTTTGAAGATCTTTATAAAGAAAATAAGATGAGCTCAACAGGGTTCATCTTATTTGCTTTTATTATAGGAATTTTATTTTTTTTGAAAGCTAATCTTTTGATTTACAAATAATAAAAAACCTAACAAGTGTTAGTCGTAGAAATACTACACTTTTCCAGATTTACACTTAAATATTCTTTCAGTCTGGTAAATACTTCTAATTTTGGTGATATAACCAACCACAAATCACAAAATATTAACGATTAAAATTTACGATCATGGCAGAAAGAAATTCAAGAGGAATTCTAAAATTCAACAACGGTGAAGGACAAAAGTTATTAAAACTTAATTATACGGTAGCCCGTGCTACAGACGTGTCCGGTAGAGTAGCATCTGATCCTTCTAATGCTCTTATTAAAATTACAGTAGAAGCTACGGAGAAATCTGATATTCTTGAAAGTCTTCTTAACGGAAAATACAAACCTACAGTAGGGGAAGTAACTTTCAACAAATCTCACGAAGAAGGAACATTGACAACATTAAAATGGACTAACGGGTATGTCATCCAGCACGAAGTAGATTTCGATGCCGTAGATGAAAACAGTATGTACATCAGTTTTGTTGTAAGTGCAGAACAAATTGATCTTGGTAATTCAGCTTATAATGGGGCTTGGCCTACAGCATAAGAATCTGATCTCTTAAAATTAACTCAACATAAAACAGAATAGTGCTACAAAGATGCTGTTCTGTTTTTTTGTCTGTAATTATTTCCATCGGGACATCATAAATAGACAAGCAGCTTTACCTTTTTTAAAAATTCTATAATTTTAAACATAAAGCTGATAGTGTGAATTTTATATTGTGAAAAATTCATAACTTTATGAAAAGGTCATTTGTTTTTTAATTTTTTTTATTAAATAAATTCCCCCGAAAACACCTTACATAATATGAATAAAAATACCTCGAATTCAGATAAGATTTCCGAGAATCATATTCCCGGAATCAACCGTGTGGTTAAACTGGATATTGTAATAGAAGGCAAAATCATCAAGCACTTTAAGCATTTTCGTTTACAGCAAAGTGTAAAAAAACATCATGATTTTGAACTGACTTTAGCTCATGATACCCTGGATGGAAGACAAAACCATGATCTGGAAGAAGCTCAACAGTTTTTAGGAAAACGTTTAACAATAGTTTTTAAATATAAAGATGTGGAAGGAAGTCCGGAAAGGACCTTTGTAGGAGTGATCACAAAAGTGGGTTTCAACCAGGAAAATCATAATCTTGGAAATATTGTTTTGAAAGGCCATAGCCCTACCATTCTGCTGGATGCAGCTCCCCATACACAAAGTTTTGGAGGAGGTCAGCCTGTTAATATGGGAATCATTGCAGAGGAAGTTATCAAACAGGGAATAGAAAATACTAAGTTTGATGTAAAAGTAAATGCCAAAGCTTCTTCCCAGATCCTCTACAGTGCTCAGTATAACGAAACTCATTATAATTACCTCTGCAGAATGGCTGAAGCCTATGGCGAACAGTTCTATTATGATGGCGAAGTACTGCACTTCGGAAATATGCCACCTCAGAATAAAGCATTGGAACTGGTGTATGGAAGCAATGTTTCTGATGTGAATGTTGAATTAAAGGCAGTTCACATCAAACCCAGTTTTTATGGATATAACAGCAGCTCAAATGCTAAACTCTCTTCAGGAGAAACTCCTATAAAACATGTAGGAAATTTAGCAAAAACGGCTTACCAGAATAATGATGGAATATTCAAAACTCCGGCATTACAGGTAGCTCCCATAAAAGCGGCAACCGATATGGATGTTGTTATTTCCCAAACCAGTACAGCCGGAAGTAAGGCGGTAGAAGTCTTTACGGTTTCAGGAGGAACAACTATTCCTTTTTTATATCCGGGATGCGTTGCCGATATCAATATGCGCAAAACAGATACTAATCAGACGTCCTATTTTACAAAGCTCATGATGACGGAAGTGATTCATGAGGTAGATGCTTTAGGACGCTATACAGGAAGATTTGAAGCAATAGCCTCAGATACTGGATTTATCCCGAAACCTGATTTTACTGTTCCTGTGGCGCAACCTCAGATTGCCACCGTCATATCCAATACAGACCCGCAGGAACAGGGAAGGGTAACTGTAAGATTTGACTGGCAGCTTAATGATACGACCAATTTCATCCGAATGATGGCTCCTGATGCAGGAGGAACAGATCAGATTACCCAAAACAGGGGGTATGTGGCTGTACCTGAAGTAGGCGATCAGGTGATGGTTGGTTTTGTACATAATCACCCTGACCGTCCTTTCGTGATGGGAGGAATGTTTCATGGAGGAACAGCTATGGGTGGCGGTGTCAATAATCATTTGAAATCTATACAGACCAGAAGCGGAATCAGGATTTTAATGAATGATGCAGAAGGGAGTGTCAATATTATCGACCCTAGCGGAAATAATTATTTTATGGATGGAAAAGGTAATATTGTGGTCACTGCCCCTAAAAATATGACGTTCAATGCAGGAGAGAATCTTAATATTAATGTAGGAAAAGATATGAAGACCAGTGTGGGAAATGATCATACAACTACTATTATCAATGATCACAGATTTACCTCAAAAAATTATAAACAGACGGTCAATGAAAATAAAACCATTAATGTAACAGGGGATCTAAAAGAAACAACTTCTACCACCACCCATAAAGCAAAAAATGGCGATATTTTGTTACAGAGCTCAGGAGTGGCGAAAATGCTGGGTAAGATAGATGCTAAGGTGAATAAAGGATAAAAAAATGTTTAAAAAAGCGCTGATCTCTTTCTTTTCATCGGTCTTATCGGTAGTGGCTCTTGTCATTATTGAATTAGGTTTTATGGATCTGACTACAGAGTATAGTCACGGAGATTATGGATGGGTTGCCCTTTGGTTGATTTTCGCTTTTTTTCCGGTATTATTTGCTCTGCCGTTTGTAATTGCTTCTAAACGTAAACAAAACGAAATAAATGATTTTGTTTTATTTTGTTTTTACTCTTTTTGTATATGTTTTCTTGTGATATCGTTAATTTTAGTGATTATCCTTCCGTTGATGTCATAAGACTCATTAGGTAACAACAATTAAGAGTAAATTATTAAAAAAATGTAAGGTGTTAATAATGAATAAACTAATAAAATATCTATTAAGCTTTTTATTTTTTACCCAGATCTCGTGTCAGGAAAAAAAAGACCATAAAAAAACTGAAACTATGACAAAATATGAATGGACTGAGGGGACTTCTGCCCCTTTAGGATATCCGATGGAAGTATACAAAGGGGGAATGGAATGCGAAGGGGGAGAATGGGTAGGATTAAGCTTTGGTATCGCTCCCGGGAGCCGCCCCTGGGGTTCAATTAATCATGGGATGGGGAATGGTTTTAAAAGTCTTCCCTCCCGTTTGGATTTTATCTGGATGTCTTATATGGAGAACCAGTTTTACATGATTGATACTGCTATTGATACCGCTAAGATTAAAGAGTATTTCAGTAAAGGCTATCAGGTAAAAGTAACGAATGGAAGTGGTGAAATTGAGCATTTAAATTATAACAATATTGCTGTAGGAATGGCTCCGGGGGGTGTGGTTGTAGTCTGGGTAGTCGGTGTTGGGGTTCAGAAGGAAGTAGGCCGATATCAAGGGAAAAAAGTGACGATTCCTGAATCGGAAATTGCTAAGCTGGACAGCCATGAGAACCGTTTTTGGAGGAAAGATTACCTTGATGAAGTATTTAATAATGGCAAGGTTATCCCTGCTGAGGTAAGAGAAAAAAATAAAGGGAAATCTATTCCATTTGGTTTATGGGATACCTACAGAATACGATACAGCTGGAAACCGGTTTTCGAATTACCGGAAAATGCTAAACTCAACCCATTGACAGATATTGGAATATCAGCAATTAATGGCGAATGGGAACAGCTTGATGCATCGAAAATCTCTTTGGTTGGGAATGAGTTAAGAGCAATACCCAGAAGCATTGGTTTCGACTTTATGGGTGCTGATAATAAAAAATATGGAGCAGATTGTGATCTGAATGAAAAGTCAGCTTTTGAAGCCTATAAGACTGTGTTTGGAAATGATCCTAATTCAACTAAAGCTAATATTATTGTAAAGGTTAATGAGTCTAATAGCTACTTTACGATAATGCTAAAAGGTGAAAATGGTAAAGAAGCTTTCATAAAAGCAGATAAAATAGAAGTTTTCTAAAACAAAAACGATGGGAAAGACTTTTGTATATAACACGGGCAATGCTAAAATTCCTCTCAATGAGCTGCACCTTGAAATAGGGGTGTTTTTCGATGGTACTTTAAACAATTTAAAAAATTCTGAATTGAGAGCGAAGTACAGGGATGGAAAGAATAAAATAGAAAGCACTGATACCGAGGAGGAAATACTGAAGAAAGAAAAGGCCATTGAAGACACGAGGGCCCAACAGGAAAAAGAATATAAAAAACTTAAAAATAAAGAAGTATCTGATAATGACTCCGAGTATGAACGCTATCTTAAAGGGAGTCACCGATCTTGGCTGGATAGCCAGGGGGTTGATAATAGTTTTAGTAATGACTATACCAATGTAGCAAGAATGTATAAATGTAGTGAGCAATATAATTATGGGGTTTATGTGGAGGGTATTGGTACACTTGATAACAGTAGGGATGTAGATGATGGGTTCCAGTACGGATCCGGTAAAACCGGAGTGCGGGGAAAAGTAAGGAAAGGATGTGAAATGGTTGCTGATAGAATCGGTGTTTTAAAAAAGCAACAACGTGATAAAAAAGGATTGACTAAAATTACCATTGATACTTTCGGATTCAGCCGCGGAGCTGCTGCTGCGCGGAATTTTGCTTACGAAATCAATGGAAGAAAGAGAACAAAAGATATTGAGATAAAAAAATCCAGAAAGATCATAGGATATACTCAGATGGATTCTTCTGAGGGCCCTATTACTGTTCCGGAATATGGAGATATTTGGATAGATAAAGATGATACGGAGGTAGATCCTCGATATATTAAAGATGGTAAACTTCCAAAATTTGGATTTTTAGGATACTATCTTTTAAGTAAGAGAATTTTATCAGAACAACAACTTGAAGACTTAGAACTGGATGTTCGTTTTATCGGGGTTTATGATACTGTTTCTTCTTATGAGGAATTTGGTGATATGGGCGGCATGAGACGTGTCGGATGGGAAGGGATGAAGCATTCTACCTTAGGTTCTGCGTACAATTTCGGAGATGATGTAGAACAGTTACAGTTATTGAATCCAGGATCTTATTTCAAAGCGGTTCATTTTACGGCAGCCAATGAGCATCGGGAAAACTTTTCATTAACCAGATTCCCGGGCAGTATCGAAAAGGAGTTTCCGGGGGTTCATTGTGATATAGGCGGTGCTTATGAAAACGGAATGGAAAAAGTGGATGAAATAGAAACTTCTAACCATAAACCCGTATGGTTCTTAAATAAACGCAGACAACAACTGATTGATGAACATTGGTACGATGAAGAACAGATTGAAATCAATAATAGCTTTCTGAATTTTATTACAGCGGGAAGTGTCTATCGTAAAATAACCGGAACCCGATTTCTGAGAAAAGAATACAGCTATATTCCTCTGCATTTTATGGAAGAGCATGGCAAAAACCTGTATGATAATCAATTGATGATGAAAACAGAAACTACCTATTCTATAGAAAATGATCAATATCTTCCTCATGCAAAAGATCTTTTACATGGTTATGTATTTGAAAATGAAGGGAAGTGGAATTTCAAACCAGATGAACAGGTTGAAAAAGAAAAACAGGAAAGAGCATTGCAGAGACTGCTAGACCCGGAACCGGTACAGGAACAATCTCCTGATGAGACGGTAGATGAAAACGGTAATAAAATCAAAACGACAACATTGGAAGAAGTGACAGTTACTTCCTACCATCCACAGACCTTATTAAGAATTATACGCAATAAATACCTTCATTGGTCGGCGAATAGGGACTGGATGGGAATGGATCCCAATAATGATTATCAAAGAGTAATATATCCGGAATAATGAGTAATATACTGCAAAACCTTCATCAGAAAATATACCGCCTGGAAACGATTGTTACAGAGCAGAAAAACGAATTCTATTCCACAGAAAAAAAATACGTCAGACAGGTGGAGATCTATTATCTGGGGAAAATGAAAGAAGAACATCAGTTCCAGATTTTAGTTGTTGATTTCGACTTCTCGGATGACGATGAAGCAATGGGACAATTTTTTAAAAAGATCAGCTATTTGTTTGACGAAATAGAATGCAGGGTAGATGAAGAAGGGAATATTACAGCGGTAGACAATTTATTTTTTCTGCAGATGAGGTGGGTGAAAATTCAAACTGAATTATCACAGACCCATAAAGGAGAGGCGGTAGACAGCTATTTCAGCCGGGTGAGCCGCTTGTTGGAAAATGAAAATGAATTGATTGAATTTTTAGGAAGTTATCATATGTTTGGCCTGCTTTTTAATGGCTTATTGCAGTCATTCGATACCAAAAGAAAAAGAATATCTCCTCAGGGATATACGGAAATTATGACTCCTGTAATGGATGGTGAAAAAATGATGCTGACTATTTCTTCTGAAAACTTAGAACAAACTGAAATCAGCTATTTCAGAGGTTTATTTGTTTTCAAAGGCGATCTTTATGAGGAAGGCTTTACAGAAGTTAAAAAAGACAATACCCATTTAAAACATTCATTAGTATGGATAGGTTAAATAACGATGGCGAAAATACCATCCCGGAAACTCAAGATCACGCTCCGGCACAGACTCCCGATCAGATGAAAGCTGCCAACAGCCAGAAAATGGAAGAAAAGCGTGCCGAAAATGAGGAGAAAGATAAGAAAGAAGAAGGATTATTGCTGGCCATAGACGGAGCAAAAATAAAATTTAATACCCATTTGGGAACATTTAAAGTACTGAATGATGTACCAACTACACAAGATAAGCTTACAGGAACTATTGTAGAAAAACAGATTCCTAACTTTATCTTTGATGATGGGTTTCAGATGATTTCTCTCACAGAGTGGCAGGATTTTGGAACTGTGAAAGTTCAGGAAAATTATGTGCTGCTAAAAAAGTCCACTTTACCGGGAATAGGCAAAATGCCGGGAAATGTTCCCCCTGAGACAGGAAAAATAGAATTTGTAACCTCCGGACAAGTAAATGTTCCGGAAAGTATTGAGGCGAAAGGAGTACCGATGCCGGAGAATAAAGATGATAAGTGTCCAAATTGTTCAAAAGAAATAACCGCTGAGTTAATAAGAGAAACAATCGGTGTAAAAAGCTTAAGTGCAAAACAACAACAAATTATAAATTCAATATTACCTTATTTAAATAAATATAGAAAAGATTTTGGTTTAGATACATGCTTAAGAAAAGCTCACTTTGTTGCGCAAATTGCTCTTGAGTCAGCTTTGTTTACAACATTTGAAGAAGGAGAAGAATATTCTTCTAGTATAAGTTTAGGAGTTTTTAGTTCCTCTGCAATTCCAATCAATACAACTATTGTTGAATCTTTGAAAGATCATCTAGCATCAATTTTTAAAATAATTGATGCTAAAGGAAATACAATTTCAAAAACAAATGATGAGCTTAAAACAATATTATTGAATGATAAACCATCTATTATAGATGGGGAATTATATGGGAAATTTATAGGAGGAAAAGATCCGAAAAATCCGAAACAAAGAATAGGAAAAGTACTTAAAGAGGTTTTAAAATCAGATAAGTCATTAGATTATAAAATAGTATTGCAACCTCATACTTATTTTGGGATTCCTTTAATGTCTAGAGCTTATGCCCCTTATCCAGGTGATACAAGAGGACTTGGAAATGGAGATGAGCTAACGAGAGATGGGTGGAAATTTAAAGGTAGAGGTTTAAAGCAGGTGACAGGAAGGGCAAATTATGGAAGTTTTTCAAAATATAGGGATAAGAATCCTTTTACTGATGATGCAACGGGATCCATAGATTTTGCAGAAGAAAAACAAGGAGCCCCTTTTAAAGGAAAGTATTTAAAATTATCTGAAGATCCAATGTATGCAACTCAGTCTGCATTATGGTTTTGGAATGAAGGAACAAAATATAATAAAAAAACAGCAAAGCAGCATGCTGATAATGATGATGTTGATTCTGTTTCAAAAGCTATTAATAGATACGATACAAAAGCACTCCCTAAAAGGGCTAAAAATTATGAAAGAGCAAAAATTGCTTTTGGAATTAAAGAACATTATGAATCTATAAAAAAAGAAAAAAAATGATAAAATATCCGCTAAATATATTACTTGTTTTTTTGTTTAGCATATTTTCATATGCTCAAAATGTTTCTGTTTTAAAAGATTCGATATGTATTTCCAAAGAATGTTTTGAATTACAGGAATTAAAAATAGAAACTAAAAATACAGTAATTTACAAGAAAATTCAAAAAAGCTATGATCTTTTTAATGGTGTTTTTTTTGATAGCCCAGAAAAAAGATTGAATGCAAAAAAAGACACTTTAAAAAACTTAATTTCAACAAATTCTTTACGTGACTACCAATTTGGATTTGAAAAATATAAAATATTTCTCAATAAAAACGGTTTACTAAACGTATCTGTACATATTCAGTCTTATGGCTCCCCATGGGAGTATACGATCTATTATTTCTTTGATGAAATGAATGATACAGAAGTTGGAGAAAAATTATTCATGAACAAAAAAATGCTCCTACAGATATGTGGTAAAAAATTAAAGACAGATAACAACGCATTCGTTCCAATAAAGAATCTCAATCAATACAAAATAGATACAAGTATAGAAGGGAAAATAATAGGAATAAACCTCATTTTTTATGATGAGAAAGGTAGAACAAATAGTGGCTATCCGGAACACTCTGTTTATTTTACATGGAAAGAGATTGAAAAATTTATAGTACCACAGTATAGAAGACGATTGACACAATATTAAAACATAATGGTTATTAAAAAAATTTAGTTAACCTATCCAATGATTTTTATACTAATGGGTTTTATAACCCAAGCTCAGGAAATAAAGATTTGGAATAAAGTTTTAAATATTAATATCATACTTTAATATTGCAAATAGCTATTGGAATATCGGACAAAAAGGAAAAGCCATAGAAAATTATAAAATATATCTTTCTTTAATGAAGTCTCAAAAGAAGGATTTGAAGAAAGTTCCAGGGTATGTACTGGACAGAACGAAATGATAAAAAATTTAATACATACATTACTTATTCTGGTGGCGTTTCATATAAACGCTTTTGCACAAACACCAAAATCTTATACCGTTACTCATATTGTTAATAAAACTATTGATAAGGGAGAATACGTAGATGATAAAAGAATTGACAAAAAGGATAAAATAAGTACGGGTAACCTTATTTATATCTCCAGCCCTAAAAATGATAGTATTGCTTTCTATGAGTTTAATGATTCTCCGGTATCAGAAAAGAAAGTACCCAATATATGTGCTTTGGCAAAAAATCAGAATAGTCTTTTGTTGACTTATAAAAATGAAAGCTACAGTACAAAGTTTAAGATTACATTCAATAATAATGAAAAGACAGTTTTAATCGGAGATAAGGATGTCTTTTACTTAAATGATTCTTACTATAAATATATACAGAAAAGTGTTGGCGATAATTTAAACATCCCCGATCTGATTGACTTCCTGGAAGATTTTTTAGCAGGGTATGCACTGGAAGATTTAAAATATATTTCATCATATGAAAAATACAAGCATAAGGATTTCAAAATAATAAAAGCTTATATGGAATCTTTCAGAACTCAGGCAAGTGATTATCTGGACAAATGGAATGTAAAGTTCTCGTATAATAATGCAGGAATACCAAGCTATGTTTTAAAAGAATCTGTAGAAGGAGATCGGGAAATAGAAAAAAAACTGATCTCTTCTAATAAAGGAATTTTTAAATATACAAAACATACCAATTCAGAGAGCAGATTGATTACTGATACTGACATTCGAATGGATGTCAATAATCATAGATACGACGAAAAAGTAACTTCACTTCAGGTAGGATTGGGAAAAGAAACCCGATATGAAAGTAAGCAGATCTCCTATAAAAAAATTCCGTTCAAAGAATTGAAGCTTACCTCTGGCAATATTTCCAACATCATATTATCAAAATAAAAAAAGAGGTTAATTGTAATCCTTCTGGTATAAAAGCATATCAGCAATTCATGAGAATGTGATATAAAATTGCATATGTGGTTTATAAATGAGTATTTTTGTTTTGGATTAAAAAATGACCATCTTATGAATAAAAAACTAATTATTTTAACAGCGGCAATCACTACAGTCGTATTATCATGTAACAACGATAGAGATGAGGAAGCGAGAAAAAAAGCCATAGAATCGGTTAAAGCGAGCTCTCAGACCTTAAAAATAAATAATCCGGATAATACAGTATCTATTCAAAGTGCGGTTAATTCAAATGATAACACCCTGAATCCACAGGATCCGACAGGGCCGGTTGGAGAAGATCCAACAATTGATCCCACAAAGCCAGACAGACCAAGGTAAAATAATAAAATAAAGAAAGGCAGCAATATCGGTATTGTTGCCATTTTTTCACGTTTGATATAAACTTATAAAAATCAAAAACCTCTGAAAATCAAATGATTTCAGAGGCTTTTTGTACCCATAACCGAAGAGATATCGAAACATTTGGTTGAGGATTTGGAAAGAATTGTAGAATTACATAATCCTGTCATGTGAACTTAACAGGATGCTACCCAAACTCTTTTTTTACTGATTTAGAAAATATTTTAGAAATATTTTGAAAATGAATTATTTATGTTTTTGTTTGAATCCTGTTGACGATTTTTAATATTTCGATACAAAAAATGAACCTCATTGACTTATAGATTATTACTGTTTTTGAGGAACGGCTGAATAGCAACTGCTTGAAAAACAGATAATTACTAATCCAAAGGTAGTTGTATTTATAATTTGAACCAAATAAAACAAAAAAACAACTTTTCTCAATTTCATCTAGTCTTTATTAATAGTTACCCGTTTGAGGCTTTTCTATCGTAAATGTTTTGGTTTAAGATTCAGCGCTGCACTTTCTACAACTTCCTCTATGCGCTTTTGCCTGGTTTCCTGTTTTCTGACGAGGATAATCCAGCTCAATATTATTTTTCTTGTTGATTTGCTCAACCCTAGAAAATAGTCTTTCGCGCCATTATGTTTTTCGAATGCAATTTCTAAGTCGTTCGGAATTATCACTTCTTCTATTTCATCCAAGATTGTCCAATATCCGTTTTGTTTCGCAATCTCAACACTTTCGTAACCCGCTTTTGTCATCCTTTTGTTGCCAATGAGCTGCTGGACTTTTTCTTTGTTGATTTTTGACCAGTTGCTTTTCGGTTTACGTTTGCTAAAAAACTGCATAAACGAAATGTCGTTAATCTTTTTCCTTGTGCTGTCAATCCAACCGAAGCAAAGAGCTTCATCAACGGCTTCACTCCAACTTAATGAAGGGATATTTGACTTTTTTGTATAAAAGACAAGCCAAACAGATTGTTTGGACTGATGGTTTTTTTCCAACCATTGTCTCCAATCTGTTTGGCTTTGTGGACTATATGTTTCAATTTCCTTATTATGCATTCTGTTGTGCTAACCATTTTAAAATTGAAAGGTTTGTTTCCTCCGGTTTTTCCTGCTGAATCCAATGACCACAATCTAAACTGACAATGTCCAGATTAGGAACGATATTTTTCAGGTTTTCAGACTTTGGAATCGTATCCTGTTCTCCATATATCATCAGAGTTGGCTGATGAATGATTGGCTTTATGTTCGCCATCAGGTGCCAGTTTCTATCAAGGTTTCTGTACCAATTTATAGCTCCGGTAAATCCAGATAATTCAAAGGCAGAAACGAATATAGATAGTTCATTGTTTTCCATTAGGGGCTTCCCAAAAGGTTTTTCTGCTCTTGCGAGATTTATCATTAGCATTCCCGGAGCAGGTGGAGCGGGAGGTACATCTTTGCGAAATATGTTACGCAGGAATTGAGGTGTGTTTTCATTCATTATAGAATCTGCAACTCCCACTTTTTTGTTGAAATGAACAAAATAGAAGTCTTCTCCAAATATGGTTTCCATAAATTCAATCCATGGTTGTTCTCCGCGCTCCTGATATGGCAGAGCTAAATTTATTATCTTATTAACCCGTTTAGGATACAATAGTGCCAGATTCCAGACAACATTTGCACCCCAGTCATGACCGACGAAGGTGGCATCCTTGTATCCGTAGTAGTCGAGTAGAGCAATAAGGTCACCCGTCAGGTGCTTTATATCATAATCAGTTACTTCGGTTGGGCAAGATGAGTTACCATAGCCACGTTGATTTGGGACAATGACATGATAACCTGCTGCAACAAGAGCTGGTATCTGATAACGCCAAGAAAATGCGTGTTCTGGAAAACCGTGACAGAGAACAATTGGTTTGTCTGAATTTTGTTTTCCTGCTTCAAATACTTCTAACACCACATTGTTAACTGAAATCATAGTAGGCTTTGGAAATTCGGTTTGATTGGATGCTGTACTGTGTAGTTCTCTCATGTTTTTATTGTTTAATAAATAATTGTGAGACAAATTTAAGTCTGGTTTGTGACAACATGATGTCAGTAGTCAAAAGTCCTTTAGTGATAACTATCAAAATATTTCTGTAAACTCATGTTGCGGTTCAAGTTTTACGAACAGAAAGAAAATACTATACGTGAATGATAGGAGCAGCATCCTTTTGCTCAGTAAAAGATATAGGCATAGACATGTCCAAAAGATTAACTTTTTCTTATAAAGTCGTAATCTAATAACAGTCTTGGAACAGATTGTACCAATGTATTTATTGCTGGTTATAATTATTTTTAATTTTTTAAGGCTATTTTACTTTTCAGTCATCCTATATATAGATACAATTAAATTAATTAGTACACTATTTAATGACGATGAGCAAGCAATTATTATTTTAACCAAGAATGGAATTCAGGTAAATGAGAAGGATGCTAAAATTATATTGGAATTACTATATTTAATAGCAAAAAACTACAATGAGTCAAAAGAGAGAAAAAAGTTCTAACCTTAATGAGATTTATTATGTTTTCTTATAATTTGAATGTCCTTTATTTGATAATATATATAAGATTATTGGCATTTATTTTTCGTTATTATTCATAGTGATTCCTAAGATGTCTGAAATTTTCTTTATCTAAGATTGATTGAATTTTTAAAAGATCTGCGATGAGCTTACTTTTGACAATAGAAAAACATCCACGTTAATTACGATATTATAGAACTTACTTTTTTTGTAACAGAATATAAATTTGTAATTTAACTTTCTAAATACTGTGGTATATGGCGAGACTTTCAGACGAACAACTTTCTAAATATGTGGATCAGCTTATGCAGTTGGTTGCTAAGTTACCTTTAAAAGATGCAGGCAAGGATTATTTACAAGCCCAAATAATTATTGATGTCTATGACGTATGACAATTTGATGATGAAAGTAACACGTTCTCTTTGGATGAATATCTTGCAGATCCAAAGAATCCCCGGTATAATAATGTTAAAGCTGCCTATGGTATTGAAAATATATCACAATGGAAAAGATATGCAACTACTTTTGTTAATAATATCAAAAAGGTAAGAACTGCTTATCTTAAAAAATATCTTGATTCTTTAGACAGGCTTTCACCTCAAGAGAAGTCTGTAGCTATTTCTAAACAGCTTGAAAAATTCAACAAAGCAGACTTATTCCATAAATATGGTATAACTGAAATAAAAGATCCGGAGTGGAATGAGCAGGTTAAAGATGTTTTATCAAACAAAATGAAGTTTGCTAAGGAACAGGCTTTCTACATTACTAATACTGAAATTCCCGTTCGAGAGTCGGGCCAAAATGACGACAGAGTATACATTGTCGAAGAATTAGAAGACCGATTATATCGACCTGTATTATTTGCACCGTATTGACCCTCAAGTTCCAATTGAAGAAAGTATTGGAGCAATGAGTGAGCTCGTAAAGGAAGGTAAAGTTCGTTACTTGGGTATTTGCGAGGCATCTGCTAAAAGTATTGAAAGGGCAAATGCCATACATCCAATTGCTGCATTGCAAAGTGAATATTCTGTATTGACGAGGGATATAGAGAATGAGATATTACCGGCCGTACGAAAAAATAAGATGTCGTTAATTTCATTTTCACCATTGGGCAGGGGAATGTTCACAGAAAATTTTGATAGCTTAGAATTCAGCATTAATGATTCGAGATTTAGATTTCAAGGTGAGCATTTGGAAAATAATAAAAAATTGGTAAAAAAGCTTTCCGAGTTTGTCGACGAAAAAGGGATATCGACCTCTCAATTGGTACTTGCTTGGTTGTTGGCACAGGGAGATGATATTATTCCGATTCCGGGCACAAAGAGGCAAAAATACATAGAACAGAATATCAAAGCTGTTGATGTTGAATTGTCAGCGGAAGACATTAGAACCATTATAGATATTGTTAACGAATATCCAAATACCGGTGAAAGATATGGTGTTGATTCACTGAAACTTACAAATGGCTGATTTTAAGCTGTAGAGTCTACAATTTCGGTAAATATTTTTTGATAAAATCGAATTTACTTTTTTTCATTTTTTTAATCCTATTATCGCTAGAAGATTTAGAGCGGACAATCGTAGTTTTTTTGCAGGTTAGCACGAATGGAACGTTTAAGCATATTCCTTACCACTAAGCTATGAAAGAGGTCAATTGAGTGAAAATATAGGTATCCAAACCAATTATGAAAATGGACAATTGTGCATACAGTCACTCTTTTCAGGTTGTCTTCTGATTCTGCTATCGACATGGATATATACGCCTTCAAATGCTTATCATCCAATAAAAGGATGGTCTCATTTGAAGACCTGTCCGAAACCGAAGCAATAGGATGGGCAGTGCCCTTTTCAATACATGCCGCAATACTTCCAGTACCTTCTTTTCTTGAGGTCTTTAAACCAAAAGGTTTGACCAACATGTTACGCAATTCAAATAATGCTTTTATCCAACTTTTTTCTGATCCCCAAAAGGCAATCTGCAAATGATCGGGAGTTACATGATCAGAGATCGGAGCGACACATTCAAAGGCATCAGCATAATTAGCTGGAAGATATTTATTGACTAAAAATGCCTTATCTACGTTAACCTTATTTACTTTTAAATTCATATGATCATCTCAAAATGATTACTTACCATTAGACCTTTTTATTCGTTATCCGTTTTATTTTTAATAAGAATTTGATATAACTCATTAAACTCATCTTTTGATATATCTGGAAGTAATTGTTGTATTCCTATCAACGTTCCATATTGCACAATTGCCGAATTTTTGGCTTGTTTTGTATCTAGACCTTTTTGAACATTTAGATCAGTAAGATATTCCATTCTCATATCGTCAACCTGTTTTACATATTCTTTGACGATGTCATTCGAGAAGCCCCACGCACGGATCACCTGCTCGACTTTATGGGATGAAGAGCCTGTCAAATCATGGAGTATAAAATATTTCGTCTGAACATCAGATTGTTCTTCCGTATATTTAATAAATTCAAGTGTGTTTTTATTCTGCCAATATTTCATCAATGCTTCAATATAGCCCTCGGTATTTTTAAAATGGTGGTAGAATGAGCCTTTGGTTACTTTCAAAGACTTGCAAAGATTGTCTATGGTAATGCACTGGAAACCTTCTGTTTTCAGGAGTTTCATTCCATCTTCAAACCAATCGGTCCTTTCTATTTTTTTCATGGTCTATTATTAGAATTAATGAAAGATAATATAAAACAAAATGTTGCGGATAGTAAGCAAGTATATGCCAAGGGGTGGAAGTAGATTACCGCAATAATGGATGCTATAAGCGAAAGGAAAATATTTGCAAAAATAACGGGCTTACTAGATTGTTTGATCATAAATAATTGAAATCTAAATGCTAAAAACATAAATCCCATCATGACACTGAACCCCGTATAAAATTGCATCACAGTATGCTCTCCCATAAAATCAAATGTCGTCCTCTCCATTTTTAAATACATTTGCATTACGTTTTGAGGACGCTTTGGGGTACTAATTAAATAAATAAGATGTAATGCACCCAGCAACATGTAAAATGACGCTCCAATTTTAAAATAGTTAAACTTCTTCATTTCGTTTCGAATTATCATACCATACCTTATGGTATGGTATACAAATGTATTATATTTTATTGAACAATTGCTTAAACTGAATCAAAAACATTTGATTAATTTAAAATGGTACCTCATATTCCCAAATTAAACCGGTTTTTGAATTAGGATAAATAAAATTTATAAATGAAAAGTGACGTAAAACTTAAATATATGCTATAATATCCCGTATTATATATGAAATCTGGAATTAGTATTTAATTCATCTTAGTTCTCGGCAATGGATGTATTTGACTTTCCTTTAGATGAAGCTGATAAACTGACGAGGAAATTAATAGACATCGCAGTCGCAAATAAATAAGTAGATGATTGAGAGCATTCAGTATGGTAAGGATAGGATCGAATTTGAATTGAAATATTCAAAGCGAAAAAGTGTTGGAGTAAAAATATTACCTGACTCTTCTGTTGTTGTTAGTGCACCAATGGAGGTACCTATGGATAGGATAAAAGAACTGCTTTTGAAAAAAGCGAGTTGGATCATTAAGCAAAAATCATTTTTTCTACAATTTGAATCCACAATTTTTGATTATGAGGTTAAATCAGGTTATTCCATCTATTATCTAGGTCGTCAATATAAATTTACAGTGGAAAAATCTTACAAGGAAGAAGTTTCATACAAAGGAAATTTGTTTTTAGTATCTACAAGAAGTAAGGATAGGGCTCGAGATCTTTTTTTAGAGTGGTTAAAGATTAAAGCTGCCAATAAAATAACGGAAATTGCAAAGCCTATTATCAAAAAGTTTTCCGAACGCTTTGAGGCACCAAAAAGCATATATTTTCAGGACATGCCAACACGTTGGGGAAGCTGCACGGTAAACAATAAGCTTATTTTTAATCCCAAATTAGTGCATACTCCCAAAAGATGCATTGAATATGTTGTAATGCATGAGTTGTGTCACATCGTAAATAAACATCATGATCAGAATTTTTTTGATTTATTGACAGTTATGATGCCTGATTGGGAGAGGAGAAAAGCTAAATTAGACTCGTTTGCGTAGAATACATAGTTTAAAGTGACTAACCTTTTAAATTAAATAAGCAAAAATATGGTAGTGAAATTCGAAAGTATCGTGGAACTAAAACTCAAAAACCTCTTTCCAGGATGAGTTTATTACCAAATTTAAAATAAAGTTGTAAAGTCAAGCTATGAATAGGGTTGCTCATTTTTTAGAGATTTCGCTCAAAGTAAAATTTACAGCTGTTTGGACCGATACAAAAATTATGACAGGAAAAGTTCCGTATATGAATGTTTTAATATTGATGAATTAAAATAATTATTTAGAAGAGTATAAAAGCCTCCAAAATGGAGGCTTTTGTTATGAATAGTGTTTAAATAACTACTGTTTTGGTTTTAAGATAAAGTTGTCGTCTTTTTCTGAAAATCGTTCAATTACATATTTTTCAAATGATGGTGGAAATTTTCCATATCCAGTTGTTAATATAACCTGAAAATCTTTATAAGTACCATCAGCCTGCTTTCCAAGTATTAGAGCATCCTTCAATAATTCCAGGTTTTGGTTTAAGTGCTCGGTATCAATTCCCGAATCTTCCGGTGTATCTATGAGAAGAAATCGAGGATGTTTGACAGAAGGCAATTTCATAGCCAGTGAGAGTATTGTAAAGTAGTACATTAATCTTTTTGGGACATCACTGCTATTGGCTCTGTATTCCCTATTGTCGATGAAAGGCATGTAGTCTTCATCAATATGAGCTTCCGTGCTTTTGTATGAGGATTTTGCCAAGAGGCTGCTGTACACCGTATTGAAAGACTCAATAGTTTCTGCGTTATTTAAATTGTAAGCATTTTTTGCATTATTATATTCAATCTGTGCTGTTGTAAGGTTCGCAATTTTGCTTTCTAGATCATCGTTTAATCTTTTCCAGTCTCTGCTAGTTTTTAGGGCATAGTCCAGCTGTAACAATTGTTCTTTCATCTTGAGGATACGGTTGTTATAGTCATCGATGACAGTAGTACTTCCCGCAAACTCAGCGGTTTCTATAACTGTTTTAAGTCGTTGAGTATAATCGTCAATCAGCTTTGTGTTTTTTTCTATTTTGCCTGTGACTTCGCGAACATCATGTGCGTAGTCCTGTTTGGCCTGCGTGATTGCTTTAATACTTTTCTGTTTATGAGAAAGGATGTCCTTATATTCGCTTGAGTTGTAGACAAACTTTTCATAATCATCTTCATTGAATTTTGACCCACAGATACAGATACCTTTGGCGATTTCTTTTTTGTTCATGCAAAATGGGCATACTTCCATCGAAAAAAGGTCGAGTTGGTCGTGGGTAAAAATAATTTTTTGAATCTGCTGTATCTCTTCCAATAGTGTACGATGAACATTATCAACCTTTACCTGTTCGTTCTGCAACGATCTCAAGAAAATTCTTTCTCTTGAAGTTTTTAGTTCCAGATCAACCAACATAGACTGGATCCCGGCTAATTCACCGATTTTATCGTCCACGGTTGTTTCTTTGATCTGATAGGACTCCCTTTCCTGTTCCAATTTTAAAATACTAGCCTGAATATCAGATTGACGCTGGATCAATAAGTCATTACGCTCTGGCTTTTCATGTGTAGATTCGTAATTCTGAAATAGAGCTTTTGCCACATCTCTTTTTTTTTGTTGCAAGCTTTAGTTTTTCCAGTTTGTCGAAATAGTCAGTAGAAGACATGCCTAAGAGAATTTCGAAGATGGACTTTCTGATAATGATGGAATCGGCGATAAAGTATTCTGCAACAGGAGATTTATAGATTTTTTTAGGTTCTGTATTCTGGTCGTAATTGAGCAATCTGAAAAGATCGTTAAAATTAAAATACCAATGAGTGGCACCTAGAAATAATTCGAATACCGGTATTTTAAGTTTCCCTAATAACCAGTCTGAGAAAATGAATGGAGCGGATTGTCTGCTAATGGGATAAGTTTCGGTTGTAATACCGTTGTTTACAAAAACATCCTGCATTCCTATAAACCTTTTTAGGGAATAGTCTATATCATCGATGAGAATATCGATCTGAACATAATTATTTGTATCGTTCAGAATCAACGAATAGCGGGAATCCTCATCGTCGTCATCAAAGGGTTTCACTTTACCTCCCTAGTATGCTATATATTCTCTTCTCTTGTAATGATCATTTTTGTATCCTTTTAGTTACAATGGTATTATTACTTATTGATCAAAATCATTAAATGGGAATTACTGTACTTTTCTGAATAATTTAAAATATTTCATATTTGGTTGTAAATCAATGTTTTGATTGTTTTGTAAATGCTATTTTACAAAATGTCAGTTATTGTTTTTACCTTTTTTTCTTTATTTTTTTTTTGAGGTTATAGTTTTGTCTCATCAAAGTTTCAGAGCACTGCCTGATGTTTTAGACCCGGGTATGCATAAAAATTATTTATGATACGACTGAATACTATGATTAATCTCAATTTTTCAGATAGACAAAACTCTAAGCATAGTCCAATGGATGATGAATTAGCAAATGATGAAAAACACAAATGATAGTGAGTATGCTAAAAAAGTTTCCGATGAGGAGATTTCTCCTCATCATGTCTGTCTATAATTAATAAGCTTAGTTAGAATCGGGTGTTACCTAATCCGAAAATGAGAGTTATGGAAGATTTTAAAAATATCCATTTAGGAGAATTTATTAAAAAGCGAATTGAAGAATCTGCAATGGACATAGACAGGATCACTGCTTTTATGAATAATACAGAGGGAGAAATTAAAGAAATGCTTTCAAGTCCTTCCTTAGATACAGTAATATTGCTTCGCTGGAGTAAATTGCTGCGTTATGATTTTTTTAGGTTATATTCTCAGCATATCTTGCTGTATGCTCCTGCCGGAGCCAGGGAAACCGGAAGGGAAACAGAGAGTAGAAAAGGTTCTATGCCCCGATTCAGGAAAAACATCTACACTCCCGAGATTATTCAGTTTATCCTGGAGCTTATTGAGACTGGGGAAAAAACAAAAATAGAAATCATTGAAAATTATCGAATTCCTAAAACAACTTTGTATAAATGGATAACTAAGTATAGGAAGAAACAAAAAGAAAATATGGCAATGGATACAATTAACAATAGCTCTAAATAAAATCTTTTTTTCGTTAAAAGTGTGATTGTAAAACATATAAGTGATGTGGTAGGATTGCATACTAGAAATTAATGTTTCTGAACATTTTGGCTCGATGCTATATAGAAACTTAAATCGAGTGTGCATTCTTTTTTAGAAAGACCTGGCAGGCTTTTGATAGTGTATCGGAAAACGCAATAATGAATAAAAAATGATGAAACACAAAATCATGAAAGATATACACAAATATAGCCTGCCCAATGGGGAGATTTTTCTCCCCGTTATGGTCTACTTTAAAGCGGGTGTAAGGCCTTGCATATTCATAGCCACTGTAAAATCCCTTCAAAAAAGCAAAATCCAAAATTTAATCTATTATTTTTTGGAGCAAAATTTTAGTGCACATTGGGGCCCAGATAGCTATCAGGTTATTATGAATAGATACCCATTGTAAAAAGGTATTATAAACGAAATTTTAATAATAAATATGTATTTGAAAATCAATAACAGTATGAAAAATTTTAATCTGTTAGGGAATGGAAAGATCTGAAAATAGTCAATATTATAATCTTCAGGGGCTTACTAAGTATGAAGTGAGAGAAATGCTGGGCAGTGAATTCAATTTTTTTCCTGCACGTTCCTGGAGCTATGCACTGAAAATAAGATGGTGGGAATCTGCCCGTCATCTTGTTCTCATTTTTGAACAAGAAGTGATAAAGGACATCTATATAAGTATATCCTATCTTGGGTTTTACACAAGAAAACACAAAACCAACGGAATGATAAGGAAAAGTATATTAGAGTACGGAGCAAATAAAAAAATATAATAATAACCATAATAGATAGTGATGAAAAGTCCATTAATCAATGAGGCAAGTCCTGATTATAAAAGGATCTATAAAGATCTACTTGAAATGAAATATCCTGAAAAGAAAGAAGCATGTAGTATAATTTTAAAAAAAACTAAGATTACTGCTCTTGATGTGATCCAGATAAACAGAATCATATTTGGCAAAAATAAGACGAAAAGAAAACACAGGTCTTATGATAAAAATTCAATAACAAAAATATTGAAATATCAGTATGACAATAGTATGACAAATATTGGCTTAGCCCAGGAGTTGGGAATCAGCCGTAATACTATCGCAAAATGGAAAAAATATTTTCAGTATAAAATATAATAATAAGAAACAGGAAATATAAGTTCTGCCCTTGCTTTCTTAAAATATTAGAATATCATTAGAAAGTAGATATATTGAGAAAAAATATGACTTAAAATCGTTATTTTTGTAAGCCTCAGGAAAGAGGACTTATAACCAGATATTGATATGGCAGAGCTATTTAAGTATATATATACTTCACTACCAATGATCTCTTCACTCACTTGTGGTATGCTTTTCGTCGTCGCTTACGGACAGGAACTAACCAAAGTGGAGAAGCAGGTCAAGAAATTACTGGGTGTTTATTTTGCTTTTATGGTCTTAAGCTGGGTATATGTTCAATTTAATTTTAACTATGAGCATCTGTTGAAATATTACCTTCCTCTAGTCTGTTTTGTATTGCAGCTCAATCAGGTTATTTTTTATCATTTTATCAGCCTGCTGACCCCTGTAGAAAAAGACAATCTGTTTCATATAAAAGTCCATTATATTATACCACTGATCCTTCTCTTTGTTTCAGGAATTTTTATGATAACTTTCACGGGAATTAATCAGCTTTCAAACGACGCCGTTTCATCGTTATTTATGCCCTATACATCTCTTTCAGTTTTCTTTTTCATGCTTTGCTATGCGATATTGGGAAGCATAAGAGTTATCCGGTATAAAAGAATATTGATAAAAAAACACGGAAGAGAAAAATGGAAAGTGATGCGTTGGATGGTGCCACTGATGGTCGTAAGATTTTTGCTTCTAATCCTGTTTATATGTAATCCGTTGCAACTTAACTTTGTATTGATAGCAATGACCCTTCTTGTTCCTGTACAGCATATCATCATTGTCTATAATATCCTGATGAGAAATTATGCAATATTATCTTTCGGTGACCATAATACCGTTATGATTGCAGGAGGGGAGATTATTGCATTGTCAGATGTATTTAATAATCAGGAGGCTAAACCTGTAAGCAATGCATCACTGCTTCTTGCCAAGGAAGAGCTGGAACAATACTATGAAGAGAGTAAACCTTATCTGAATGCCGGGTTTAAGATGCAGGACCTTGCTGTTTATTTTGAAACGAACAGAACCTATCTTTCAGGATTTATCAATAAAACCTTTGGAGTCAATTTCTCCCAATACAATAACCTGTGGCGACTAAAAGAGATGAAATATCTTCTGGAACATCCTGAACATAAAGATAAAAACCAGGAAGAACTCGCTCTGATGGCTGGGTTCTCTACTCCAAGAGCATACTGGAGAGCCAAAAAAGCTGCAGAACAAAAGGTTGAACAAAAAGACAATGAATAAATATGGAAATTGAACGTTTATTATTAATCATGTCATTTTCTATTGCTGTATTTTCTGCTCTTTTTTGCAGTATATTGCTTTTGATAAGACTGTTTTGGAATAAAGATGAATTTATAAAAAGAGTAATTATACTTCTTATTAGTGGGTATATAGTTGAAATTATTTATGTGATTACTATTTTCTTTTATAATTTTGATAAAGATACTTTTATTCAGACCAAACCTGTTAATTTTTTGACAATGCTGCTGTTACCAGTCATGTTTTATCATTTGATCTTTAAAATAACCAGACTCCGGACTGCTGAGCAATTTTCATTCTGGCATTACGTACTCCCATTGAGTTTGGCTGCAGGATATGGATTATGGTTTGCATTAACACCCTGGAGCATTCTGTTGCTTATGGATGCAAAAGATATTCAATGGATAGCGGGTTATAAAGGCTTTATTTTTTTTGATTACAGTCGTTTTTATATAAGGTTGATTCTGAGTCTGATTTATTTAGGTCTGGCAGCCAACAGAGTAATTCGTTACAGAAAAGAAATAGTGCAATATTCTTCCAATATGGAAGAAACTTCTTTGGCATGGCTTTATCAGATCTTTGGTGTGCTTTTTTTGGTTATTCCATTTCCTGTATTATATTATTTTATTGGATCAGAGATATATACGAAGTTTGTCGGATTGGTAGTTCCTCTTCTATTCATATTGCTATTAAATGTAACTACTTGTTACCATATTTTCAGACAGAACTTTATACTGCTTACAGAAGATATCATAGCAGACAGGCTTTCAGAACAGGAAAAGGAATCCAGGGAACCTCTTAGCCATGAAGTAGTATCAAAATACATGGATGTAAAGAAACCTTATCTGGACCCTAATCTTAAAATTACAGATCTGATCACTGCTTTTGGTACCAATCGTACCTATCTGTCTTCTTTTATCAATACAACATATGGGCTTAACTTCAGCATGTACATCAACCGATACAGGCTGGAAGAATTTCAGAGATTAAAAGAGCTCCCGGAAAACAAAATGGCTGATGAGGAAGAATTGGTTTACCTTGCAGGTTTCAGAAGTCATCAAAGCTTTAAAAGGAGTGAGAAAATTTTAAAGTCTGCTGTTAATACCGAACCGAATGAATAACGAAATGCTTCTTTTTAATCTGACATTGCCGGTTTATTCAAAATCCTGACAGAATATGAGCGGATAATTATACCTATCCAATCCAAGCGAAACTTTTGAGTGGGTTTTGTAAAATCATTAGTCTGGATGATGATATGATGGCTTGCTGATTGCTTAGTAGATCCACTAAATAGCACCTGATAATATAATCATTTGATATGTATTGTTTTGTAAAATCATACATCGTCATTTACATTTTGTCAGTTCTATGTTTACAATTTGTCATCATCATTTGTACTTTTTTTAATTTCCTGTATCAGAAAGGGCGATAATTTTGATATCTCAAAAATGAAAATGCCAATGTTTTTTTAATGATCTCATATTATATCAGATTAAAAAAACACTGTTTCCTGCATTTTTAATTATTGGATATTATTAATGAATCATAGGACATGAATAGAAAATGGACAATTGTTGCTGTAATTTTTTTAAGTTTTTGTGTAAAAGGTCAGGTCGGAATTAACACTGAAACCCCGGAAAAAGACTTGGATATTAATGGAGACATTTCTTTAAGGAGAGAATTCAGGGTTGGCGGTAATGAATTTATACAGGGAGATCCCGGACAATACGGACAAGTATTGGTTTCCAGAGGGACCAATGAGCCTCCTCAATGGAAGTTTTTAAACATTCCGTTTTTAGAAGACAGTGAAATAAAGCTTCAGCAGAGCTATGCTGTGAAAGATGAAACGGGTATTGACTTTCTCACAGGTGAGGGTGACGGGAATTACATCGGGATACTGGATGAACCTTTAACCGAAGCATGGAAGAAAATAACAGATCTCAAGACTATTATTGAGGTTGGCCGGGCAAAGAATAAAGTGGCGCTTTTTTTTCAAACCGGAGTAGAGATGTCTTACGTGAACGGGGCTACCCATACGAGATACATTTGTGGGGTGTTTATGGATAATCAGCTAAAAGCAGTACGGGGGGATCAAATTAATTTATTTTCAGCTAAGACCGCTAATCATCAGTCGTTATTTACCCTGATCTATACACTGGATAATGCTCCGGTGGGAGTTCACACCATAGAAGTTGCATGCAGAAAAACATTTACAGATGCTCCTACAGCCAGTTTTGCTATTGGTAAAACAGCTTCTTCCACTGTTGCAGCGATCACTAATAATTTTATGCTAAAGTCAAACCTAAAGATTGATATAATGGAATATATCAGATAAAACTATGATGAATATAATGAATGTAAGTACTTTTTCGGTCTTTTTACTTGTACAGTTAGGTCTTTCATCTTCTCTTTCGGGGCAGGTGGGTATTAATACCAATAAACCGAAATCAATGTTGGATGTAAATGGAGATATGGTAATCAGGGATAAGATATATGTGGGAGGAACAGATGCTGTAAAAGGAAATCCGGGAGTTCCGAAACAGGTGTTTACCTCACAGGGTGATCATCATCCACCCGTATGGAAAACACCCAACATTCCCGAAGTAAAAGATTTTAATTATTACCTGATCTACAATAACGTTTTTGAAGATGAAACAGGAGTTTTACTTTGGCAGAAGACATCATCTTTATTGCCTGAAGATTATCTTATGACCAATTTGCCGGCAGGGTACTGGAAATCTATCGCCGGGTTAAGCGGAAAAGTATTCAAAGTAAGCAGTACTCAGAACAAAGCTTATTTTACCTTCGAAACAGTGGCCCATCTCCGTGCTGATGAAGATGGGGTATTTCCTGCAACTGATTTTGCATGCGGTATATTTGTGGATAAGAAGCTTAAAGGAATAAGGACTGCAACGGTAAGACAGGTAAAATTAACATTTCCTTTTACAACTGTTACAATGCTTATTGTTACCGAAGGCCTTGCAAAGGGTAATCATGTTGTAGATGTTTTGTGTTCGCGTTCTAGGGACTTTAATAATGCAGGCTTTTATGATCTTGCCATTGGAAGAACTGTAGATAACATCAATCTTAATGATTTTATGGCCAGATCAACATTGAAAGTTGAAGTATTTGAAATACCGGAAGAATTTGAAATAGTAACCCCTTAAGTCTTATATTATGAAAAAACACATTTTCCTGTCTTTAATTTTATGTCCTATTGCTTTTTCAGCCCAATTCGGTATCAATACAAGATCTCCTTTAACAACTATGGATATAAATGGGGATACAAATGTCAAAAATAAATTATATCTTGCTCCTGCCGGAATACCTGTTATTGGGGACGTCAACAGCCTTATTACATCTAATGGGGAGCATCAAAAACCAGAGTGGACAAAACTCATGATTCCAGCCGGATACAGAGGAATGTTGAATCTTACCTATGTTAATCAGAAATCTGACGAGAATGGTCTTTACATAGAAAAAACAGGATTTGGAACTTATACTAAAGATATTCCTCTTAGTAGCAACTGGAGCCAGATTCCGGGACTGGAAATGAATTTTAATATTTCTAATCCAGAAAACCGGGTCTACACTAATTTTCAGACAGCTGTACAAATGAACCTGGTAGGATATCCGGCAGGAAACAGCAGTTTTGCCTGTGGCGTATTTGTTAACCAAAAACTTAAAGGGGTACGGGTTGATTTGCTTCAGGGACCTGACAAAGCGTATAAAATTTTTACGATAAATGCTATGTTAAGTAATTTGCCTACCGGTGTTTATAATGTGAAGGTAGCCTGTAGGGCAAGGGAGATAACCAGTAATAATGTTCATGTTGCTGGAAAAATTGCATTTGGAAGGCCTGTCAGTTCGTCTGATGTTCAATTGAATGGAGAGATGGCAAAGTCAACGTTAAACCTGTCTGTGCTGGAAGTATTACAGTAATCTATCTTATTTTTAAACCCTTTCAAAAATACTTGAATGAAAAGAACAGAGCTTGTCGCTACTCCTGATTATTTTGACAGATATATCAATTTAGTTGAGGATATTGATCTATTTGATGCATTTGATGATAGCATTCATCAGATAGATATGCTGAATGTTGATGTACTGAAGAAAATAGGATTAAAAACTTACCTGCCTGACAAATGGACTATACCTGAAATCCTTCAACATATAGCAGATGTAGAAAGACTATTAGTTTCCGGTACACTAAGATTTGTAAGAGGGGAGGAGAACTACATTATTTCTTTTGATGAAATAGCCATGGCCAGACATTCCAGGGCCAATACCAGAGACGTTTCCCGGATTCTGAACGAGTTGAAATCTGTAAGATTTTCTACAATTGAGTTATATAAAACCTTTGATGATATAGACTTTCAAAAGTCCGGAATCAATTGGAAGCACCGTATATCTGCTGACGCTATGGGATTTAATATAATAGGGCATCAGATTCATCACCTGAAATTTATAGAAGATCATTATTATCAGTTCGCATAAAATTTACGATAATAATTTAAACAGGATCAAATACAATGAAGTTTAATGATGATAATGTAATTAGAAATGGAACTGCTTGAATATATTTATCTTTCTCTTCCTATGGTATCATCTCTTACCTGCGGAATACTGTTTGTTGTTGCCTATGTGCAGCAGCTTACTAAAGCAGAACAGCAAGCAAAAAAACTGTTGGGAATGTACTTTGCTTGTATGGTTATTTACTGGTTGGTTGTTCAGATGTACCCTGTATATAATTCAGTTTTAATATACTTTATTCCGTTGATCTGTTTTGTATTACATGTAATGCAAGTGGTGTTTTATCATTTTATATATCTGCTTACTCCTTTGCAGAAGGCGAATGAGCCTTATGCAAAATTGCATTACATTATACCCCTGGGTCTACTTGCGGTTTCAACTGCTTTTATGGTTATCTTCACTGGTGTTCAGCATTTGCAAAATAATGTTATTTCAGCCGTTTATGCACCTTATATTTTCTTTTCAACTATTTTTTTTATACTGTGTTATACGGTTCTGGAATGTAGTAGAATTATTCGGTATAAAAAAAGAATAGTAACGGATTATGGTACTGAGAAATGGAAGAATATGCGATGGCTGAAATGGATCACTGGTCTGAAAATCCTGTTTATTATTGTATTCGCTTTCAATCGTATGAAGCGGGATGAAGCATTCTTTCTTCTGGCACTGTTGATATGTCTGCAGCATTTAATTATTGTATACAATGTACTAATGAGGAACTATACCATATTGTCTTTCTATCATAATCAGACCATCATGATCACCCGGGGACAGGTGATCTCTTTATCAGCTCGTTCTGAAGATACATCTGGAGGAAAGGTGAAAACTATTATCAGCGGGGAAGAACTGGAATCTTATTATAGAAAAAATAAGCCGTATCTGAATTCGACACTTAAAATTAATGATGTGGCTGACCATTTTAAGATCAACAGGACCTATATGTCCGGATTTATTAACAAAACATTTGGAGTCAATTTCTCACAATACAACAACCTCTGGCGCCTGAAAGAAATGGAGTCTCTTCAGCAATGCCATAAACATAAAGATAAAAATCAGGCTGATCTTGCCCTAATGGCCGGGTTCAACACCCCCCGATCCTATTGGAGGGCAAAAAAATTGCTCAGGAAAGAAATGAATATAAAAACTATGAATATTATACTTAAGACTTTGCTGATTTGCTCTTTCTTCTTAATAACTATAGTAAGTCCTGTAAAGATTTAATTTATATTAAACCAATGTGTTGTAAAAAATATAAATTACAATTGCTGATTTGTCAGTTGTACTTTTTACGTTTTTTTCATCCTTCGATATCTAGACGGGTACTTTTGCCGTCATAAAATCTGGTAACTAGACTATTTATTCTGGTAGATGCGCAATTGTGCAGAGATATAACTCCTGATCGTTTTTGATGAATAAGAAGTATATCCTTATTACTGGTTTTTATTATTATTTGAAAAGTAAAATTATGATCAGCAAAATGTTAAGTGCTCATTTTGCAGGAATATTCCTGCCTCTGAGTTTGTTTGTTTTTATGCCTTGCAATGGGCAGATTGGTATTGGAAAGACATCGGTGGATGGAGACGGGATACTGGATTTTGGCGATTCTCCAAAAGGAATTGTACTGCCTTTATTACCTGATCTTCCTGCTAGCCCATCTCCCGGAACTTTCGTGGTTGACAACAGTGATCTGAAGGTAAAGGTATTTAGTAATGGAAACTGGATTTCTTTAACAGATGTCCCTGGAAATTCAGATAGACGTATGATAAATCCATCTGCTGAAACCGGTCGGGGAGTCATCATTGGGGCTCCTGATTCTCCTGCGAAAGGAGTATTGGTCCTGGAGTCTGAAAATAAAGCACTTATCCTGCCTAAAGTTGCCAATCCCCATCTGAATATTCCCAATCCTGTTATCGGGACTCTATGTTATGATACAGTAAGCAAAACCCTGGCAGTATTTGATGGTAATCAATGGCATTACTGGAAATAGCAAATAAATAATAGTATGAAAAAAATTGAAAAGAAATTACTGGCAATGGTAATGCTGATTATCATGTTACCTTTTACCGCCATGAAGGCGCAGCAGTGTAACGAAGTGGTTCCCACGTTAAATCTTTCTATGAGCAATGAATTTTCACATTGTCCCGGGCTCAATACAAGCATTAATACTAAAGTTATTTCAGGAGATATTCCTCAAGGAGCTGAGGTAAGATGGTATGATAATCCTAATGCTTCCGGGAGTATGGTAAATGGTGGAAATATTACTCAGACAGGTACTTATTATGCCTTTTATTACCATACGACGACCAGCTGTTACAGTCTGCCTTCAGATCCGGTTTCCGTCATATTACTTTCGGATACTCCGGTTTATCTTAATAATAAAGCCCGGTATTTTGGTTTCGGTCAAACGTTTAACCTGATAGCGTTGGAAGATACTTCGCGTCTACCTGTTGGGGTAAGTGTTTCTGTAAAGTGGTATTCAGATGCTTCAGGTACAGTTCCTGTTCCTAATCCTGCGCTCGTAAATTTTACCGGACCCTCCAGCCCCGGGCTGCCTCCGACTACTAAAACTTTTTACACCAGATATGAGCAAAATTTTAACGGGCATATCTGTAATGGGCCCCTGCAGGCCGTGGAAATAAAAAAGATTGCTCCTTTCCCACAGGTAAGACTGTATACTGATGCAGAATTTGATGATCCTGCTGTAACAGGGGGTATGGGATACAGAATTTCAATATGTGAGCCAATTGATCTGACTTTGTTAGAAGTTCCGTCTGCTTCTGGTATGGTAACCCCGGGAACAGTGGTAAAATGGTATTCGGTGGGTAGTGTTAATACGGATTTACAGATTAATGCTAATGTTGTAGATCCTTCTTATTGGACTAATTTATTGGAAGTTCCAAATCCACATGCTTCAGGGGGAGGTACGGTTTCTCCCCGTTATTATGATCCGGCAATCGATTATTATGGTCCCAAGGGATACCATGATGCAAATAAAGCATATCATCAACTTTCTGGAACTTATAGAAAGTATGCATCACCACGGTTGAATATTTCTACTAATAATATGCCTCCAACACCATGTACAAATCTTCATAATGGTGGAGAGCCGTTTGTCCTTACGCCTCAACTAACTGTTTGTCCGGGAGAAAAAGCTGACCTTACAGTTCCTGGTATTATTGAACCCTGGACTTCTGGCGGGGTCAATATAAATCCTCCAAACCTATATTGGTATACCAACGATCATCATGGAGGAGATCCTGTTGCTGATCCGTCAGCAGTAGAGGCAGGTACTTACTATCCTTTTTACTATTATTCAGAGCTTAAAATTTTTCGGCCAATAAGGTCAACTTCTACAGTAACTGTGGTCGAAAAACTTAACTGTAATGAATGTACCAAGCCAGGTAATACTTCAGTTCCCGCAGATATCTCTCTGATAGGCATTTCATCATTAGAAAATCAGGCTGACGGCTGGCCACAGCATTACAGTGCTTTCATTGTTCTGGACTCCAAAACGAAAGGATTTGTAATAACAAGAATTGCAGGTACTTCACAGATTACAAATCCTGTTGAGGGAATGCTGATCTATGATACCGTGGAAGGTGATATAAAGCTTTATAATGGAAGTATCTGGAAAAAAATTGAAAAAAGCTGTAATGAATAACCACTTTCATTTCTTACCTTTTCTTAATTTTGAAGAATATGAAGAATTTATGGGAAATAAAGTCTGAAAATGACCTTTTGACTACCTTAAAAACAGTAAAATTGATAAAATAAAATATAAATAACGGATAAATTGCCATTAACAATATTTGTATTTCGATTTTCCCATCAATGCAATGCATAGCCCCAAATGTTGTAAGCAATACTTTCCATAAATGTGGATTCAAACAAAGAAAAAAGTAAATGAAGATCATCACCCTTCCTGACGAACTCAATGTAGACCAATCACAATCCGTTCATATTTTTGATTATCAAAGTTCAAAGGAAATAGCAAAACAACAAATTGTATTAAACCAAAATACATTCAGTTTTCTTACCGAAGGAACTAAAGACGTTATTTTTGACAATTCAGCTCTGTCAATAGATAATTCTAAATTCCTCATCATGAAATCCGGGCATTGCCTTATGACCGAAAGGCTCTCAAACATCCGGAATTATAGAAGTGTGCTTCTGTTTTTTTCAAACGAAACTTTACTGAAATTCATCCGGAAAACTGAACTAAACCAAATCAAACCCACTGAATATAAATCCGTTTACTCGTTTGGCTACGATGAATTTACGCAACGATTTGTAAGCAGTTTGTTGGATATTTCCAAACTTTCAAGAGATACACAAAAGAAAATGCTTGTAGCGAAGCTTGAAGAGATCATACTATATCTTACGGAAATACACGGGACCGAATTTCTTTATTCGCTAATAGAAAACAGTAACGATACTACACAAAAATTTATCCGCACTGTTGAAACCAATCAGTTGAGTAAACTGACATTAAAGGAATTGGCTTTTTTGTGCAATATGAGCATATCCACTTTTAAAAGGGAATTTGAAAAACATTATGCTGAATCACCTATCAAATGGTTTCAGAACAAAAGGCTGGAACATGCTCATTATTTGCTGAAGCAAGAGAAAAAAACTTCAACTGAAATTTATTTTGAAATGGGTTACGAAAGTTTATCTAGTTTTATTCAGGCCTATAAATCAAAATACGGTATTACGCCAAAACAACATCATAAAAATTGAGCTTTTATCAACAGTTTTTGAACATTGTTCTCAATTTATTTGGTATTATCCAGCCTAATTTTGCTTAAAATTTAAATCATTATACAATGAAAAAAGCAAATTTGATTTTAGTGTTGTCTTTAATTTTCTCAACAGCACTTTTCGGACAAAAAACATTTACGTTATTAAGTGAAGATTTGGGTGGAGAAACTACCAAAATACAAGAGTTTAACGGATTTGGTTGCTCGGGAGATAACCAATCACCTCAATTATCATGGAAAAATGTACCCGAGGGAACCAAAAGTTTTGCTGTCACAATGTACGATCCTGACGCACCAACAGGAAGTGGATTCTGGCATTGGGTTATGTTTGATATTCCTGCCAATGTAAACGAACTAGTAACCAATTCAGGGAATGTTAAATTGAATTTAGCTCCAAAAGGTGCTGTCCAGAGTATAACGGACTACGGAATTAAAGGGTTTGGAGGACCTTGCCCGCCTGAAGGACACGGATTTCACCAATACATTATCACTGTTTATGCCCTGAAAACCGATAAATTAGGATTGGATGAAAACAAAAATCCCGCAATTGTTGGTTTTAATCTCTGGAACCAGACGTTAGCCAAAGCGAGTATTGTTGCTTATTACAAACGATAAAACAAAAAATGAAACGGATTGAAATTTAATTCTCAATCCGTTTTTTTTTACTCTAACTGGAATTTGTATGTTATTGACTGTTCTTAAAGGTTTCTAAAATTTACTGCCTCAGATGATCGATATGATAGTAAACTCTTTTACGAAAGTACCCGAAAAAAAGTTGCAATGAATAAATTTAGATACTCATATGGATTAAGAAATTTATACATTATTTTATGAGAATTCTATGGTAAAAAAATGATGAATAAGATTTGTTTTACTATTTTTTATCATAAGAAATATGAGCCTTAACTGTAAATTGTTACGTTGATTTATTGATTTGTTACTGATTTTTTTATTTTGTAATATTAAGAATATCAGTTGTTTGTAAAATTGTAAAAAAAAATTGATGATTTGTCAGTGAGGCTTTTTACTTTTTTTTCTTCATAGCACCAGAGACCTTTTTATTTTTGCCATGTCAATTAATGATCAATTGATAAGAACTGGAGAATCTACTAAAGTTTTTCCAATACATATTAATACACAGTTTCATATGTCTGTTGGAAGGATTGCTTATTTAGAGAAATCTTCTTTTCCTTGTTTAAATAAGTTTAAATCTTAGAACAGCATTTATAAAAATAGGTGCAACATAAAATAATTGGTAGAATGATATAAGGTTTTTCCGGTAGCGAAAAATAGTAAATAATTAAACAAAAATGTAATGAAAAAAATAATGATTACAGGAATACTTTCTGTATTTACTTCAATAAATATTTTTGGTCAGGTAGGAATCAATACCACCCAGCCTCATCCATCAGCAGCTTTAGAGGTTGCGGGAGATCATAAAGGATTTCTCCTTCCACGTGTAACCCTAACAGCCACAACGGATAATACAACGATTGCAGCGCCAGCTACAGGATTGCTTGTTTATAATACCGCTACATCAGGAACAGTTCCTGATGATGTAGTTCCCGGGCAATATTACTATAACGGATCCCAATGGATAAGGTTGTCAGATGCTGCTTCAGGATGGAACGTAACAGGCAATTTCGGTACCACGGCAGGCATAAACTTTATCGTACCACAGACAATACGGATGTAGTTTTTAAAAGAAGAAATATTCATGCAGGACTATTAAGTGATCATCAGACTTACAACACTTCATTTGGAGTGAATTCCTATAAAGGATCTGCCAACGGAATCCAGGGAATTCGTAATACTGCAATTGGCTCTAATAGTCTTCACGGAAGCTCTCTTGGTGTGGTAACCGGATCAGATAATACCGCAGTAGGAGCCAATAGTTTATTGGTAAATGATGCTGAACAGAATGTGGCTGTAGGATCAGATGCCCTGAGAAATAATACCAGTGGTGACAATAATACGGCAATCGGTTTTGCTGCTTTAACTAAAAACACTACCGGACGATATAACATTGCTAACGGATCGTCTGCGCTGAAAGAAAATACGGATGGCTTTTTCAATGTTGCGATTGGTGGCTGGGCATTATCGAGTAATAAAAAAGGAAGTTCTAATACAGCAGTTGGAGGGTCCAGTCTATCTTCTAATGTAACAGGATACTATAATACTGCCATCGGTTATTTAACAATGGAAGCAAATAAATCTGGAAGTTTTAATGTTGCAATTGGATATGATGCACTTTCAAAAAATTCTTTGGGATCAGAGAACATAGCAATTGGTCATGGAGCAGGCACTTTAATAGATAATCTTAAAAATACAATTGCTATTGGTACTATGGCATTTGTGAGTGAATCCAATAGCATACAGTTAGGAAATGCAGACATCACAAAAATAACAGGTCAGGTGCCCTTTACAACCACTTCTGACCGACGATTTAAGGAAAACATTCAGACAATACCGTTAGGACTGGATTTTATAAATCAGCTTCATCCTGTAGAATACATTCGTAAGAATAGCACATTAAAAACAAAAGAATGGGGTGTAATTGCTCAGGAGTTGGAAAAAACGCTTCAAGAAGTTGGGTATGAAGATGCAGGTATCGTACAGGAAGATGGCAGCGCCAATAAAATGCTCTCTGTTCGGTATACAGATTTAATTGCTCCCATGATTAAAGCCATACAGGAATTAACTGAGCAAAATAAGCTGCTAAACAACAGAATCATTCAATTAGAAAGAGGGAGAAAATAATTGTTGATGCAATTAAATTAACGCATCAAAAAGACAGCAAAAAATACTAAAAAATTAAAACAAAATCATAATGCAAAAAATAATAATTACAGGAATACTATCTGTATTTACTTCAATAAATATTTTTGGTCAGGTAGGAATCAATACCACCCAGCCTCATTCATCAGCGGCTTTAGAGGTTGCAGGAGATAATAAAGGATTTCTACCTCCCAGAATTGCCCTGAAGGAGATCAGGGACAGTATAACGATTAAAGATCCGGCAGCCGGACTTTTAATATATAATACAGCTGTAGCAGGTAACAGTACAAATGCTGTTGTACCCGGGTATTATTATTGGAGCGGAAATAACTGGACCTTGTTGTCAGATACCCAAAATACATGGGGAACTTATGGGAACAGTGCGACCAATCCTGGTACCAACTTTATAGGAACTACAGATAATCAGGATCTGATATTCAAAAGAGGAGGTGTTATCGCAGGAAAATTAAGCGGGGTAGGAATTTATAATACCTCTTTTGGAGTAGGATCTTACAAAGGAAATTCAGGATTTGTAGGACGATGGAATACAGCAATAGGATTCGAAAGTCTTAAAGGAGAAAATGAAAATATGGTTGCCCATGACAATACCGCGGTTGGTAGCCATAGTTTGACATCAAATTATGATGGTGAAGGAAATACAGGGATAGGTTATCAGGCATTAATGTTGAATAGAACCGGGAAGTGGAACGTAGGAGTAGGACATCAAAGTTTAGGCAGCAACAGGACAGGTAACTACAATACGGCCCTTGGTAAAGGTGCCTCAGGACATTTAAATGACGGATTTGAAAATACAGCAGTTGGTTTTCTTTCCCTTGGAAACATGTCATCCGGAAGACAGAATGTAACATTGGGTGCTTATTCAGGGCAAAGACTAATGATGGGTGACAACAATATTATGATAGGAAAAAGTGCTGCCCGGAACCAATCCTCCGGATCAAACAATATTGTCATTGGCTCCAATATCGACTTAAAAAATACCTCGGGAAGTAATCAGCTCAATATAGGAAACAGTATTTACGGTAGTAATGTGAATGCAGGTGGGAATAGCTATGCCAGTATAGGAATTAATACAGCTTCGCCGGGTAACAATCTGGAAGTGAAAAGTGAACAGCCTGGCAATTCCGGATTGAGACTTACGAATTTGGTTAATACATTTAGACTTGGAACCAACAGTGAGGGAGATATTATTGAAATACAGTCTTCTGTAAAAAAGATCACAGCAAATTATACGATTAACGGAACAGATGAAATTATTTTAGCTGATGCTTCCTTTGCAGACCTTAGTCTTACTTTACCTGCTCCATCCCAAAAAGGGAAAAAAATTATTATTAAGAAAACAGATGGTTCTAGTAATAATATTGTAGTTCAGTCATCGAACCAGATTGATGCACAGTCTGACCTTTCAATCAGCCAGCCGTATTCAGGAGTGATCGTTTTGGACGATGGGACAACTTATTGGGTTATTGGAAGAATTTAGATAGAAGAAAGCAATTTTTTAAATACCAGCCACCTGATTTTTATGAAATTAAAAAAAAACTTTGTGAGTAGACCATCGCCTATTTTGCATAAAATGCTAATAGTTAATTGTACATTAATATCGTCATCATTATAAAATACAGTTCTTTCCATGCCTCTCATATTCTTGATACAGAAGAAATCACTGAGGCAATACGCCATATCCGTGCGGATATAAAAAGTGAATTTAAATTTGTCCACTTTGTGATTATACAGCCAGAATAGATGCCTAAATATGTAAGTAACGTGTAGACAAAATTGTTTTAATTCTTGCATGGTAGTGAGCTTCTTCTGTCTGCTGGTTAAACAATCCAGCTGCATATATTAGAAAAGTGTTAATTTTTTTTAATCGAATGAGTGTTCGATAATATATAACCTTTAAATTGATATTATGACAATTAATCACTTAAACCTCGTCGTTACTGATGTTAGTAAATCGGTTCTTTTTTTTGAGAAATATTTTGAGTTCACTTGTGAGCTTATAAAAGGAGAGTACATAATTGCTATATTAAGTAATAAAGAAAATTTTACGCTCGTTCTAATGAACAGTAAAAATGAAGATACCACATATCCAAAAGACTTCCATATAGGTTTTATTTTAGATGATCTAAAAGCGGTCGATGATCTGCATCAAAAACTGATTAAAGGTGGCATAGCAATAAGCCAGTCGCCTAGAAAAATCCGGAACAGTTATGCTTTCTACTTCTGGTTCGAAAATATATTTATTGAAGTAGGATACTACCTTTCCTAGATTTGCAGGATTTTAGAAGTTGGGATTGAATATTTTTTAATTATTTCCTTGTATAATCACTTCGGAAGGAAGCACCCTTTCAATTGCGACATAAGCTTTTTCATTACTTCCAAATTACATGAAATATTAATTTCGTTAATAGATAGGTTAAAATAATTTACGCATTCGGGAGCTAAATTCCATGATTAATGAATAGTCATCATCAACAAGCAAAGGTATTGTAAGCAGTGCACCTTCGGGTTTTTGTATTGTGTAACAATCTGAAAATAGAATTGGGACTTGCTCCTTCCCGGAATATGTAATCTCCCGGAGTATAATGTTGTTCTACAGCTCCGATAGAGCGTAGAAGTTCTTCTTTAAAAAACATACTTTTAATTTTTCTGGTTTGTGATAAGAATGGAGGTATCGGTAACAATGTGCTGCGCCTTGCAACAAATGCAAAACCTTTTCCTAATTCCATCAGGAGGGATACCGCTAAGATAAATATTTTAATATAAATGAATCATGACCCAATTGAGCTTATTTGATGCAGAAGAGTTGTATGAGTTTCCAAAAGACCTTTTGGAATACAGAGAAAATTTCCTGAGCAGGGAAGAAGCAGACCTGCTTAAAAACAAATTATTGGAAACCGCTCCATGGGAACAGCGTACACAGAAAATGTATGATAAGATGGTTCTCACCCCACGTTTAACAGCCTGGTATGGTGATACAAAATCCTACGATTCAGCCGACAATAATACGACCAGAAGAAATGAATGGACTCCCGAACTGTATGCTTTGAAAGCAAGAATAGAAAAAGAGTTCGGTTATCAATTCAATGGTGTATTGCTCAACTTTTACCGGGATAACAATGATTCGGTAGCATGGCATCGGGATAAGGAAAGCCGATATGGAAAACGACCTGTCATTGCATCCATCAGCCTTGGACAAACCAGAAACTTTGATTTCAGAAAGAAAGACCATCATCAAAGCAAATACAGTTTACCATTGCCTCATGGTTCCTTACTTATTATGAAAGGAGACCTTCAGGAACATTGGGAACATAGGATTGCCAAATCAACTTTACCGATGAAAGAGCGAATTAATCTGACTTTTCGATTAATAAAGTCCTAAGAATAAACCTGTTCAAGAGTATGTTATAATTTTTGCAAATGCTTTTCGGCACATTCGTGTAAAATCTTGTCAATTTCCGAATCAATCTCAGGGGAGATATCTTGTGTCCTGCCAAATCCGACTCTATCGCTTCCAGACTGTCCGAACGAAATCATATACGCTGTTGAAAGATCTATTTTTTCTTTAGAAAGAAAATCTTTATGTTTTTCATTAAGTTCTGCTATTTTAATTTCAACACAGTCTGAAAATCTTTCAGCACCATTTCCAAAAAGCTGTTCAGTTAAGCCCATAGTCTTTATTATTTTACTATAAATATCGATTTTTTTGATAAAAGATTTACTACTAATAAAATAAATCTTTTCGGTACTACGAAAAAGTAGTGATTTTATATCATTTCTGTTGATCAATTTTACATCACCAATAATCATAAAAATCACAATTATGAATATCGAAAGAACAGAATTTATAGCCTGGATGGAGAGAATCATGGAAAGATTTGACCTACTGAAAGAGCAAATGCTTAAGAACCAATCCAGATTTATAGAAGTAGACGGAGAGCAGCTTCTGGATAACCAGGATGTTTTACAGCTTTTAAAGATAAGTTCCCGATCATTACAACGGTACCGGACTGATAAAAAGCTGCCTTACTATACCATCAGCGGAAAGCTGTACTATAAGCTTTCGGATGTCCATCAATTGATCAGAGAATGTTTAAACTCTTGATAGTAACAAGACATCCACAGCCAAATCATTCATCACCATTCCAATCTTTATCAGTCACTTAATTAAGCCTATACCTTCGTTCCATTAAATAAAACAAAATGGAACAAGAAATAATAAACGCTCAGGAATCCGATGAACTCAAACCATCAGCAGACACACTCCTTGTCCTGAACATTCATACCAATCAGGTTGAGATGGTCAAAGGTGTAGATAAAGAAGGAAACCTTCAAAAAGTTCCTCCACAAGAAAAGGAGGATAGTGACCCGCTGATCAGAGTTGATAAACACGGCGATCTATTCTCCAACTTCTTTTCCAACTTTTATCGGCAGCTTAAAAATCCCACGCATTTCAACTTTTTCAAAGTTTCAGAATATGATGCTGTCAATACCGCCAAGGATCTTCAGAACTATGTTGATCAGGCATCTTCTGAAGAAAAAGAAAAGCTGAAGGACTACGAAGTTTTACCTAAAAATAATAACAATCCAAAAAATCAAAATACAATGGACAACAACACAGACAATCAGGAATATCGTTTTCAGCCTGAACAGATCGACTGGAAAACGATGGAAAAATTCGGACTTAATCAGGAAAAGCTTGAAAAAATGAATGCTATGGATTCATTACTCAGAGGTTTTAAAACCAATACATTAATTCCGATAACCATTAATCTGGGAACGGCAGTGAGCAAAATGGATGTCCGGCTATCCCTTCAAACAGGAGATACAGGACAGGTTGCTGTTCATCTGCATGGAATCCGAAAAGAGCCCACTCTCAATAATAAATTCTTAGGTCATCAGTTCAGTGATGAAGACAAAAAAAACCTTAGAGAAACCGGGAATATGGGCAGGGTAGTAGATCTTGTCAATCCTAAAACAGATGAAATCATTCCATCAGTGATCAGCCGTGATCGTTTAACCAATGAATTGGTTGCCTATAGAGCAGAGTACATGAAAATCCCTGATGAAATCAAAGGAATACAGCTTGATGAACATCAGAAACAAACCCTATTGGAAGGAGCATCATTGTATCTTGAAGGCATGATCTCTAAAAAAGGTGAACTTTTCGATGCCACCGTACAATTCAATGCAGATAAGCGGTATGTGGAATTTCTGTTCAACAATAACCAGGTGACGCAACAAAGTCAACAATATCATCATAGCCAACCGCAAACCCAACATATGGATAAAGAAGTACCTAGAGTATTCAGAGAAAAAGAACTGGACGATTCACAATATGAAAAATTCAAAGCCGGACAAACCGTGTACGTTGATGGCCTTACCGATGCTAAAGGTAAAGCTTATCAAGGTTATATTACTTTCAACAAAGAAACTTCCAAAACCGACTTTTCATTCACCAATCCTAATAAACTTAAAGAGGAGACAAAACCTAGGGAAGATCATAAAACCCAAACTGCGGTTAACACCCAGGGTAACACCAATGAAGCTACTAAAAATGTGAAGGAGCCTTTAGAATCAAAACAGCAGCAGCCTGCCCATAAACAGCAGGAGGATCAGCAAAAAAAGGTTAGAAAACCAAGAGGGCAAAAACTATAATAATTATCTAAATCCATCATATGAAAGCAATCATCGCAGAAAAACCGAGCGTCGCAAGAGAAATCGCACAATTGTTAGGAGCTCATCAAAAGAAAGATGGTTATCTATCCGGTAACGGATATTGTGTCACCTGGGCATTAGGACATCTGATCGCATTAGGAATGCCGGAGGATTATGGTATAAGAGGCTTTAACAAAGTCTCTTTGCCTATCTTTCCGAATCCTTTTATTCTAACTCCCAAAAAACTAAAGAAAATAAAAGGCTATGAGCCTGATCTTTCGGCTTTAAAACAACTTAACACCATAAAGCAAGTCATCAATCAATGCAGCAGTATTATTGTCGCAACAGATGCAGGAAGGGAAGGAGAGCTGATCTTCCGCTATATCTATTACTACCTACAATGCAACAAACCCTTTGAAAGACTCTGGATAAGCTCCCTTACCGAAAAGGCAATACATGAAGGTTTTAAGAATCTTCAGCCAGGCGATACCTTTGAAGGTTTGTATGAAGCTGCTAAAGCCAGAAGTGAAGCGGACTGGCTGGTAGGAATCAATGCTACTCAGGCATTAACCATCGCAGGAAATCAAGATGTTTATTCATTAGGCAGAGTACAAACACCAACTCTTGCTTTAATCTGCCAACGGTTTCTTCAGCATCAAAACTTCACTAAGCAAAAATACTTTCAGATTCAGCTGAGCCATAGAAAAGAATATACAGACTTCACCAGTCTTTCACTATTACAATGGGAAGAAAAAAAGCAGACAGAACAAATCCAAAAATCCATAGAGCGGGAGGGGAGAGCTGTTGTAGAAGATGTATCCATTACAACAGTGAAGGAACAATCTCCGTTACTTTTCGATCTCACAGAATTACAGAAAGAAGGCAACCGAAAATTGGGCCTTTCTGCAGATGAGGTTTTAAAAATTGCCCAAAGCTTGTATGAAAAGAAATTCATTACCTATCCCAGAACCGGCAGCAAGTATATTCCTGAAGATTTATGGACAGAGATTCCTGAACTGGTCAGAATCCTCAATACAAACGATCAATTTAAATCAGCCATATCTACTTTAAAATTCGGAAACTTCAACAAGAGAATCGTTAATGATGTAAAAGTAACGGACCATCACGGTTTACTCATAACAACCAAAACACCTTCCGCACTTAGCGCTACGGAAAAAGCCATTTATGATATGATTGCTTACCGTTTATTAGAATCCTTGTCCCATGCCTGCACCAAACAAGTCAGCCACATCATCATCAAAGTACATCATTATGAATTCCAGATCAAGGGATCAAAAATACTCAACAAAGGCTGGCGAGCCATCAAAAGAATTTTATCTGACAATGAAAATTCCAATAATAAAAATGAAGTCCTTACTGAACTTCCGGAATTCAAAATCGGAGATGAGCTGAAAATATCAAAAACAGAATTATTGGAAAAAGTAACGCAACCTCCCAAACTTTTCACAGAAGCTGACCTTTTATCAGCGATGGAAAATGCTGGTAGATCTATTGAAAACAAAGAAGAACAGAAAGCACTCTCCAATATCGGCATCGGAACCCCAGCCACCAGAGCCTCCATTATCGAAACGCTGCTCAGCAGAAACTATATCATCAGGAAAAGCAAAACGTTGCATCCTACAGATAAAGGCCTACAGGTTTACAACCTTGTCAAAGACAAAAAAATAGCTAATGTCCAAATGACCACAGAATGGGAAATAGCATTGGATAAAATTGAAAAAGGTGAGCTCAATAGAAATCAATTTATCGATGACATCCAACACTACACAGCAGAAATCACCAATGAACTTTTATCAATCCACATTCCCCAGGAAAATATCCCGGAACTCAAATGTCCTAAATGCCAACATCATCATCTTATGATCAAAGATAAAATCGTAAAATGTCACGATGAACAATGCAATTGGATTTTCTTTAGAACTATATGCGGAATACAACTCACTCTCAAAGATCTTATTTTACTACTCACTCAAAATAAAACTTCACTCATCAAAAACATGAAAAGCAAAAGCGGTAAAAAGTTTGATGCTTTCATCATTCTTAAAAATGATTTCAGTACATCATTTGAATTTGGAAATAAGAATTAATTTCAATAAAATAATAATGTAAAGAAGCAGCCAATGAGCTGCTTCTACATTTTACATTTTATCAAAATCTAATCTCCTTTTTCGTGTTCGTGAGGTTTTAGCTTTGGATGCTTTGGTTGATTGGGAGGGTTTACCCTTCTTCTTCTGTCAGGTTCTCCATCTGGTTTTTTAGGCTTGGGTCCTGGCTTGATTGCTTCGATTGTATTCATAGTACAATAAAGATTAATTAATAATTATTTTGATATCAAAACAGATTAATACCAGATCAAAAGTAAATTTTCGGTCATCATTTTCATTACGGAAAGCCGTAACTGTTGGTTTCTGAAAAGTTGGATAACGTATTTTTTAGACAATCAATTTTGATTGCAATTACCTCCTTCTCGGTGCACTCCTTGTATGCGGTCTAACATAGGTTCCATCTTTTCGCGTATAACCTTTAACATGTACTGAACCGCCTGAATTTGATTGAGAACTGTAACCAGAGGATGATCTTACTGATGGAGAAGAGTACGATGAGGTTTTAGAATAGCCACTATAAGCTGAGTAGCTGGGTTTATAAGCCCACCCGGAATAATTTCCCCATTTAAGTTTGCTGTAATTTTTCTTACCAGCTTTTGAAGACAAGAAAACTTCCGTATCTTTAGGAATAATGGTAGCTGATCTACTGCTGTCACTGCTGTAGTAAAGAGGTGTATCTTCCTGAAGTCTAACAGTGTAATAGTTTGTACATGAAATAACGGAGAGAAGTAATACAAGATAAAGTAACGATTTTTTCATTGTAGTTAATTTTATATCTACAAATCTAAATGAACTTTAAAGGAACTAATTACGGTTTTCCGTAGTCTTGTAAATCTTACAATTGCTGTTTTTGTTAAAGCTAGTATTAACTTCTCTTTTCTCTGCGGTTCGGGTTATCTGTGAATTGGTGATTTTATTGTCTATCGTTGAGAGGATGATTCGTCATTTTCTTTTCCCTGAAATTAACCCACCGTATCGACTTTGATATCTGTTCCGCGGGATATATTTATAATGATAGGAATGTTTTTAGGATTTTCCGCAAATACTTGGTGAAATAAGCTTATTATTTTTATATATTAATGATTTTTAATTCTGTTATTAAATTGCTGATGTGATACATATCACCACTCTGAACATAATAGTTTTCCGCATCTATTTTTGTGTAATGATTAAGAATTGAGTTTTGTGGCAGAACACAGCCATCAGCAATTGCTTCAATAATATTTTGTTTTGTACAATAACCAGCAATATCATAACTCCAGGAATTTTCAGAGATTATTTCTTCAATATCAGACTTATTTATAGTATCACTGTAAAGCAATCTTTTAGACTTAAAAAGTTTTTTAATATCTGGATCGATTCTCACTAAAATGAAGTAATCATAAAGAATCGTGGAACCATTATCCAATAGAACATTTGGGAGGTATCTGCCGCTGTAATCCCAGTCCCGCGTTTCAAGCAACAGAAGATTTGACTGTGAAGCAGCTGACTTTACATTAATTTTCATCCCGTTGATCTCTAAGTCCGAATCATCCCATTGTCCTGCTCCTAATATCCGAAAATCTGGCGTCTCTAAATTTAGATTTTGTGATTTGAAATAGTTATACAATGCAACTTCAGCTAATTTTCCCTGAAATGTATTGCAGAATTTTTCTCCTGCTCTTCTGCCATACTGTCCGCCGGTTCTGTTTGCTCTATGATGCCCTTGTCCAAAGCACATATTGTATGCAAAATCAAGCACATTCTGGATGTCCTCATCGGCAATAGGTAAACCATTAAATGGTTTTGGCCTGCTGACATGATACTTATTTGAATTTGATGTTTGATCCAATTTCATATCTAGATTGTTCTAGTGCCTGCCACTTCTGCTATGATATTCCAGTTTTCTTTATACTGCTCCAGAGAAGATAGACTCACGCTGGTTATTTCATCGTCTGAAATAGTCTCAACATAGTTCATAGGAATAATGTAGCATATGCCGACCTGCTTATCAACCGCTGCATAAATATCGCAGTGTTCCGCCGTTATTCTCTGCCCTCGGTTTCGTTCATGCTGATAATCAATTCCCTGTCCTCCTCTGTCTCTGTCTTTAAAACTGATTGTATTTCCTGATGCTCCTTTGATCTGAATTCTTAAAAGAATATTGTTATAATCTATTACTGCATCATATTTGCTGGATCTAACATCAACATTTGAGCAGTTAAAACCTGCAAGTATCGCTCTTGCCAAAAATAGAAACTGAGCACTGTCTCCTGCATTGGCTGTCATTACCCCGCTGTTTATATTTTGAATGTTTGTCGGAAATCCGTTTGAAAAAATAAAATCGTACTGCTTTTCCAGAATTTTCCGAAGGCTTGTAGTTGTATATCTATAGTGATGGGGATTCTGCATATTTTGCCTAATGTAATTTACTGCATTATCAATAAATCCGTGTTTATCTAATTGGCTACTGATACTAGCTTGTAAATTAGCATCATAATAATTTTGGAGATCAGATTTTAAAATGAAATGACGGTTTGCAATATCTGTAATTCTTGCTTTTACAAAGTTAACAGCTGCGAACTCCCGATCTAAAACCTGGATAAATTCAGAATTGTTACACCTTTCTATGAAATAACGCTTCATTATATTTTTAAAATCAGTCTGAGAACCAAACAAAGCAGTCCCATTGCGACCGACATTTGTGATATTAAAATTCGGTGCGTTTACGGCATTCATATTTTCCGTAAGATATTCAATTTGTTCTTCTGTCATCTTCCAATAAATCTATTATGCTCACACCCAGTCCAGATGCAATTTTTTGAATGCTTGTCAGTGTAACGTTTTTTTCAGCTCTTTCGATCATTCCGATATAAGTACGATGAACATCAGAAAGATGAGCCAGCTGTTCCTGTGAAAGCCCTTTTTGAATTCTTAAATTCCTGACAGTACTGCCGAACTTTACTAATATTTCTGATTTCTCTTTCATTTCTGGTTGTTACACGTAAATCTATAGATTGTTCCTATTTTAATCAACATACTATAGTTAGCATATGTTCAGGTCTAACGTGATATAAAAACTTTACCTGCAGATTATATATTAAAATAATAGCCATTTGTAAACAGATTTACTTTACTTTGTACTTATTATGAAAAATTTTATCAGCTATGTTCTGCCGTTCAGAAGTACCTTTCATCAAATTGCTGTCAGCAGAACGGAATTGTCAGTGTTAGAGAAATTAGTGATCAGATATTTAAGCGTAAGGGATTTAAATGAACTTCGGGACAGATTTGAAGGGCAGGCTTTTTTGGATAATTATTTCCAGAAAGCTGTGCCGATGCTAGGACTTCAGAAATATCTGAAAACAGATTTAATAGATTTTGAAAATATTTCACCGGATAAAATCAAGCCGGAGATTAAAATTGATGGAAATACAGTAAATATTATTCAGTTTGAGGATTACCTGCCTCTTATTGACACTGCTGATAATCTTCCGTGTATATTTATTTATTCTACACAGAAACAAATACTTGAGCTGTGTGGTTTTGCTTCAGCCGAAACTGTTAAAAATTATATTTTAGATGTTAAGAGATATGGATTTGGTTCAAAAGAAACAATAAAAGGTTCCTTCTACGGATTTGATAAATTGAAAATGTTTGAAAGTATTGATGATTTGGCTGAACTGCTTAAAAAGTAAATTAAACAAGTTATTCAGCATCGTCATTTTCTAGTACAGGTTCACTTTTCATAAAAGCTTCAAAAGCTCCAACCGGAGCAAAATCAATGTGTATTAATGAATAGTCTTCTTTTTTTCGCCAAAGACGGACTGAGTCCGTACCCTTTTTTTCAAGCCAGTCTTTTGTAACCAGAGTTCTGCTTTTTAAGCCTAAGACATCAACAAGGAGCCACTGCCCTAATGCTGACTGTCCATAGATATTTCCAAACTGGTCGCGCTCCGTTAAGCTTCCTGATTGAAAGTTTTTCAGATTATCACCAGTCAGAAGTGCAGGAATAGTTCTTCCATCGGGAAGGGCTAAGTGAAAACGGGCTTCTGGCCGTAATATTCTGCTGGCTTTTCTTTCTTCTATAACTTTTAAAATATCTGGGCAGAAAAAGTTTCTGAATTTCTGATGAAAATCTATTGGTATCGGTATGTAAATTTCGTTTAAAGGCCTTAAAGTATTAGACCCTTTATTTTTAGGAGCTGCGTTCCATGCGTTCAAGCCTGATTTTTCTTCTACCTCTTTGGTTCTGTAAGAGTAAAGAGGCAGATAGATTTCAATTATGTCCTCCGCTTTCTTATCTTTCTCTGCTGTTTCTGTAAGTTTTAAATAAGCTTGCAACAGAAATGAAAATGGATCTTCAATAATTTTTATATCGAAGCGGTTTAGAAGAAGAGTATTATATTTATCCGAATCAAATCTCTGCCATATTTGAGAGTCACCGAATGTATATTTATATTCTTTCATGCCGTCAGACCAGACTATTCCGCTGTCATTTGAACTGATAGTAGTAATGTTTGAAACATCAATCAGGGGATAAGAACATTCATGTATACTGAAAAGACCTTTATCTCTTGTAACATAGTGATAAATGTTATCTGTCTCCGTAAGCCCGAGTCTTACGTAGTCGCTTGACATTCTTTCGTTTTTTATTTCCGAAATCTTAGAAGCTAGAGAGTGTGCATCTGATTTGTAAAGGTCAATTTCATTCTTGTACTTTTTCAGTTGCATAACTTTCTGGAAAGAAGGCCTGCTTCCCATCCATGTTTTTAAGCCTATCCCAATTCTTTTGTTTCCAAAAACTGATAAAACATCATGAGGAGTATTCCCTATGTCTACGTTTACACTGTCAAATATTTTAGCAAAAACAGTCTCTTGAAATTTAGAATCCAGATGGGGTACAGCATCGCCGTGCTTTTGTCTGAAAAGATTAGACAAAGCTCCATAAACCTGCAGAAACTGTATGTATTCTTTCCGCTGGTCAGTTGCATACTGCTCCCAGACACTCATATTAAAGAACTTTTATAATTTCATGGCTGATTCTTTCAATTAAAGTCGTGGTCACAGAATTTCCTGCCTGCATGTAAAGTTTACTGTCCGCAATTTTAGGAAGAATATATTTATCCATCGGATATCCCTGAAAAGCAAAACATTCTTTCGGAGTCAGTTTTCTGATTCCGAAATCATCCTTGATTAACGGCACGTTATGTCCTCCTGCGCCCATATTCGCTGTAAGAGTAGGGCAGACGTTGCTTTTATTCTCTCTTACATATACTCTTCTCCACTGATAGACAGTATCCTTTTTTGTCATTGTTTTTTCCAGCTCAGGATAGTATTGGTGGGTTTCTTTATAATAGTATTTTTCGTCTTGTTTCCCTTCCTCCAAAAAGTCGTGGATTGTATGAGTAAGCGGAATCTCTTCTGGAAATTTGAAATCAGCGAAATTAGTGACCTGTTCAGAATCAAATGCGACAATGAAAATTCTTTCTCTGTTTTGTGGCACATTTCCGTGAGTCATAGAGTTTAAAACTTTTGCAAAAACTCTGTACCTTAATTTTTCTTCAAGGATTTCACAGATAACTCTAAATGTTTTCCCATTATCATGACCTACCAGATTCTTTACATTTTCAAGGAAAACAACTTTAGGTCTGTGCTTTTCAACAATTTTTTCAATATCAAAAAATAATGTTCCTCTCGTATCTGAAAAGCCTTTTTGATAGCCTGCAATGGAAAAGGCCTGACAGGGAAATCCCGCACATAAAACATCAAAATTTTCGGGAATATAATTTTTAATATTTTCCTGAGATATGTCACCGAAAGGAATTTCTCCGAAATTTTCTTTATAGGTAATCTGTGCATCTTTATTCCACTCGCTGGTATAAATACATCTTCCTCCTACATTCTGCATTGCAATTCTGAAACCTCCGATTCCGGCGAATAAGTCGATGAACTTAAAAGTATAGTTTTTTGGAGTAGTAAATGGAACGTTTTCAACTTCTGCAAGCAGTTTTTTTACAGCTGATTTTACAGTAGTTTTTTCAGCATTTTTTTTTCTGTAGTTTACAAAATTTTCAATTATATTAAGAGCTTTTTTTTCGTAATGCTTAGCTACACCGTTATGGTAATTATGAAGATAATGAGTAAGCACAGCTTTTTCTTCAGAGGCGTTTCCTGCTACTGAAAATTCATAATCTTTATTGTCTAATTCAGCTATTTTTATACTATCTGTATCTAACATCATTCTCCTTAAATTGTGAAGCGCAATTTACAAAAAAAGGCTGAATAGTCAGCCTTAAATTTTCGTTAGAAGAATTTCAAACGGTCCTGTAAATTCAATTTTTAATTTATCACCAGCCTTAATTCCAGCATGTTTGTACCAGGCTCCTAACAGCTTTAAATCGCCATTTCCATGCATGTTTTTTGCGTACATACCTCCTTTTGCTGTATTACCCGACGCTTTAAGATATTGGTCTTTAAAATAACCATCGCTTGTACTAAACTTATAAATGTTAGTCTGCTTCTTATTGTGCAGATTTGTAATTTGCAGTGATAATGCAATCTTTGAAGGAATTGGAAAATATCCTTCGTTATAGACAAGCCCTCTAGTCCTTGTTTTCCTGTAAGTTCCCCAGCCGACATGGGTCTTCTTTAAAGTAACTTCAAATGAGTCTCCTGTTTTTGCCATGATTTTAAATTTTAATGATTTGTAGTTTTTTTATTTTTTGCTCAATTTGGACTGAGTACAGTTCAGTATTTTTCTCAATATCTTTTGCCCAAAATCTCAAAACTGTCCAGCCTTCTTTTTTTAATTCAGCATTTACAATTTGATCTCTGCTGATGTTTTTTTCTATTTTAGGAATCCAATACTCTCGATTGGACTTTATATTTTCCTTTCTTGTTTCCCAGTCTTTACCGTGCCAGAATTCGCCGTCAACAAATATTGCAAGCTTAATTTTTTTGAAAGTTAAGTCGGGTTTTCCAAAGACAGATTTATTGTTTTTGCGATACCTGTATCCTTTGGAAAACAATTGTTTAGCGAGAAGAATTTCTGCCTTGGTAGCAGTTCCTTTGATTGCTATCATGTTTTTTCTTCTCTGTTCTGGTGTTAAATTATCCATTTGAAGCTAATGTTTTATGAAAATTTAAAGTGATTTCTAAATATCACCAGTATATCTTCTGTAACTACTATCAAACATTTTTGAATCTATAATCCTGTCAGCTTTTAATGATTCAATATATAATTTTTTTAAATCTGTTTGTAAGGCAGGATATTCATTAATTAGACTTCCGATTACTATGTAATAGAAGCTATCAAAGAAAAATGTATATTGTTCATCACGATAGATATGACCCATTCGTAAACTTTTTTCTGTCATTTCTTCAAAAAAATTAGTATAATTTCTAAAATATTTATTAAAGATATATTTTAGTTGATCGATATTTGTAATTGAAAGATTAGATTCATATAAATCAGAGAAAAGATTAAACCTAACCTTATAAAATTCTCTTCGAAATCTTTCATTTAAATTATGAACTTCGTCAATTCGAATGTCCGTAACAATTTTCCAATCATTGTATCTATCCAGCTTTAATTTATCCTTGTTTGATGTTTCAGCTGCTTCAAGCCTTTTAATACCAAAGTATGCGATAATTAAAGTTATTGTTGCACCGAATAACGCATTGTAGTCTGCAAAATCTTGCAAATAGAAATTTAATCCTTTAGGAGTGAATGAAAAATCTGATTTAAGTAAATTAATTTGGATTATTACAAATGTTGTTAATGAAAAAAGAACTAATATTATTGCGAAAATTATTATTAAGTAGCTAAATGCTTTATACATGTTGTTATATTATTAAAAGTGT
>NZ_JAESIT010000011.1:0-180655 GCF_016756935.1 Chryseobacterium sp. KMC2 | reverse complement strand
CCACAATCCCTTCTACCGTATCTTCATGGTTATTCAAACCCGCCTGCCCTACCCTGGGCATAGAACTTTCATGCACTTCAGCTACATTTTTCACCAAAACAGGGTTTCCACTGTCATTCTGGATGGTGATATTTCCTATATCAGCTACAGATTTTACCAAACCTATTCCTCTTACCACATAGGCCTGCCCATTTTTTTCAATGACATCTCCTCCAACATTCAGGTTACTTTTGGTCACCGCATCATATACCTGTAGAGGAGTTAAATTGTATTTATCCAAAGCGCGTGGATCAATACTCAGTTCAAAAACTTTATCCTGTCCTCCGAAAACATTAATATCTGCTACCCCCGGCACTCCTCTCAAAGCACGGTCAATAACCCAGTTCTGAAGGGTAAGCAATTTACGGGAGTCTTTTGTTTTACTTTCCAGGGTATATCTGAAAATCTCCCCGGTGGGCCCGTAGGGTGGCTGTACTTCAGGATCTACCTCATCAGGAAGGCTAATGGTTCTTAATTGGTTATTCACCTGATTTCTGGCAAAAGTATCGTCCACCCCATCGTCAAACAGAATTTTAACAATGGAAAGTCCAAACATAGTGGTACTCCTCACACTGGTTTTCTTCTGAACCGGGCTCATAGCTAATTCGATGGGAGTAGTAACAAAACGTTCTACTTCTTCTGCACTACGCCCATTCCACTGGGTAATGATTACAATCTGGGTATTGGTAACATCCGGAAAAGCTTCAATCGGCATGTTCTTGAAACTTATAAAGCCGGCAATGGCCAAAATAGCTACCCAGATAAAGGTAAATGCTTTATTTTTTAATGAAAAAGCGATTATATTTTTAATGAATTTATTCATGATTGATAGATTGATGACCTAAAAAAGCCGTTGAAATAAAATTATTTTTACATCTATTTTCATTTTTATCAACCCCTTAAGGCTGATAAAGAATTTAATAGAACTTAGCTATTCAGGGAACGGTATATGAGCAGCTGATTGTTGGTAATCACCTCCTCACCTTCAGTCAATCCATCTGCAATATAGGTAACATCACCTACCTGTTTCTGAACCTTAACTTCTTTTACCTTCACGTCTGTTCTGGATTTAAAAACCACTACAAAACTTTTGTTATCATCAAAGATTACGGCCTTAGACGGAACGGTCAGCATACTGTTATTTTCCAAACTGGAAACTTTTATCGTAGCCTTGCTATCCGGAATCAGTAAGTCATTGGCATTATCCAGAACAACTCTGGCCTGCATTGCATTGGTTTGCGGATCAATAATTTTGAATATTTTATCAATTTTACCATCAAAAACTTTATCCGGATAAGAAAGGGTAGAAACCTGCGCTTTCATTCCAAGGCTTATTTTATCAATATCTGATTCATTAACGTTCATGATTGCCCATACATTCGTGGTGTTGGCTACATCAAAAATATTTTCACTTCTGTCACTTCTCAGCTGCATATCCTTATTGATACTTTTCTGAACAATATATCCGCTAATTGGGGCTACCACACTGTAAATATTTCCCGACTTTACATTATATACCGTACTTATAGCAGTGGCTCTCTGTAACTGATCCTGGGCTTTCTGTAACTGGCTTTTAGCTTCCAGTACATCTCTTTCTGTATTTAGTTTCCCCTCGTACAACTCTTTGGCAACCCGAAGATTATTCGTAGCCACTACCAAATCGGTTTTTGAGTCGCTTACATCTTTTTGGACCTCTGCGAGTTCCGTACTCCTGATGGTCGCTAGCACCTGCCCTTTCTTCACGTAATCTCCCAGCTCTACATTTACACTCATTACGTTTCCTCCTACAAGCGGATATACATCTATATAACTGTTTTTGTCTGCAGAAATCTTTCCGTAAAAGCTATACACATCTTCTATATTCTTTTTCTCTACTTTAGCTAATGAAATAGACCCCAGCATAGTATTACTAAGCTCAAAACCTTTCTTAGGCTGGTTTGTTTTTTCTTCCTCTTTTTTTGAACAGGCCAATAATGATAAGACCATCAATACAGGGATAATATATGTTTTCATTGTTAATAGAAGATTTTCGTTTGTACTAATTGATTAAGTTGTTCTGCAGACTGCATGATTTCATTTTTCATATCATAGATTTGGAGAGCTGCTTCCCGGTAGCTATCCATGAAGTCTGTAAATTCAATAAGATTCACATTCCCCTTTCTAAAGTTCGTTATCATTCCATTATAGACCACATCCATATTTTTCAGATCTGTTGTTTTGATATCCTGCAGCTGGTCATATTGTGCTTTCCAGGTTTTGTATGCAGACTGTACTTTAGTTTCAAGTGTTAATTTTTGAAAGTCTGCATTTTTTTGGTTCTGCTGAATGGCATAATTGGCTTTTTCAACATTTCCCTGATTGGCCCTCCATAGTGGCAGGGGAATTCCCAGGGTAAGATTCACTTCATTATTAAAAGTTCCTCCTGCCTGATCCCATGCAGCTCCCACATTCAGGTCCGGAACATTCATAGATTTCTGCCATTGGGCGTATAATTTGCTATTATCAATCAATTTTAAATTATACCGATAGTCCGAATTATTTTCAAGCGCCTTTTTTCTCAGCTCTTCGACATCACCAAAAGGCTGGGCAGCCAGAGCTTCCTTAGCTTCCGGTTCTGACATTTGCGGCTCTATATCTTCCGAAATTCCCGTTAAAATTTTTAGACTCTGTTCAAAGTCAAGAATATTTTTATTGATTTCAAGTTTATCGTGATTCAGCTGAATAACAAGACTCTGTAATCTTACAGCATCTTTAAGGGATACATTTCCTTTTGCTGACTGTAAACGGTAAGCGCTTAAAAGATCATTCATATATCCTAATTGCTTATCGGTATTTTCGAGTTTTAATTTTTCATAGTAAAGATTGAAATAAGCCGTACGAAGCTGGGCTCTCAGATCAACCAGTAATTGGGAAAACTGGAGCTGAGCCAGTTCTTTATTGGATTTTGCAAAAGCTATTTCATTTTTCTTTTTGCCTCCCATATAAATGAGCTGCGTAATGCCCCCTCCTTTTGAATGTCCAATATCAAAGATTTTTTTATCACCGGGATTATAAGCATTGAACTGACCGCTCAATTGTGGCAGCTCCCAGATTTTAGCCTGTAGAATATCAGCATCCGCCATATTTATATTATACTGTTCGGCAAGCAGTTGGAGGTTGTTCTTTTGGAATGCTTCTTCACAATCCAAAAGAGACATTTGCTGTTGTCCTGCCACGAATGAGGAAAAGGCAAGAAACAGCATTGCTATTCTGTTCATTATTTTCTTTTTAAATTACAAAATTGGTTTGATGCGATTAAAAGAAACTTAAATGACGCTTAAAAAAAAATTAAAATCCCCGTAAATGGGCTATTTCAGAAAGCATTTTAATAAAAGAAGGGGGGGGCTTATTATTCTCTATATGTTGAATTTCATTCCAGAGTTTAATCCAAAGTTTAACAAAAATTGCACTCCGTTTTCTACAAAAAAATAATACGAAGAAAATTATTTTTTAAAAAATACTGTGAATTTATTCAGGTATTCCTCAGGTGAAGAATATACAATCTCAGAATCATGGTATTCAAGGATACGCTTAACAATCCGCAATCCTAGTCCGGATCCGGATATATTCTGTGCATTATTTCCTCTGGTAAAGGCTTCAAATAGTTTAGACTGCTCTTCTTCAGGAATTATATCCCCATGAGATATTACCTCTACAGAAAGGCAGTCGCTTGTTTCAGTTATTAAAACTTTTACTTCAGTATTATCAGAATATACCGCAGCATTTTTAAATAAATTAATAAAAACGATAACTAATAAAGAGGGTATTCCGTCTATCGTGAGAAGAGCATTTTCAGAAGTATCTTCGGTAATGAGAAAATCAAGCTTAAGATCGGGATAACTTTTCTCTACCGCTTCAAAAGCTTCAAATATTACTTCATCAATTCTTACCTCTTCATAAATACTCTGAATATTTTCTTTATCAAACTTGGTGAGAAGCAATAATGAATTGGTAAGATCTGACAGCTGATACACATCCCTCTGAATCTGCTGTAATGCAGACAGCGTTTTAGGAGAATGTTTCTCAAATGTAATCAGGTTTTCAAGCTGGAAAGCCATTCTTGTGATCGGAGTCCTTATCTCATGTGAAGCACTCGCTGTAAAATCTTTCTGGGACTGAAATACGTCATTCAGTCTTACGATCATGGTATTGAAAGACTTTGCCAAAACGCTTACTTCATCATTTGACTGTTGAACCGGAATCTGTTTTGTTAATTGATGGGCGGTAACTTCTGAAATTTCCTGATTCAGGTCTTCCAGAGGGCGTAGGAATTTTTCTACGAAATAATAGCTGAAAAAACCAATCAGAAGGGTGCTCATCACATACGCCAAAATCAAAAGATATTTAAGATAGGTCAGTTTTGATTTTCCATTGGTGTCAAAAGCACTGGTAAGAATATAGTAGTTCTCTCCATTAATAGTTCGCAAGGCTGCATAAATCTCCGGAACGGTCTTTTCAGTATAGATGATCTTTTTTTTATCCAGTTCTTTAAGCATGGTAGTATCCCATGTGACATTTCGGTCTTTGATCGTACTATAGATCAGTTCTTTCTTGTCATTGAAAATTAAAATCTTTTCATTCAAAAGAATATTGTCTGAATTCTCATTAAAAAAAATAGGCGCTTCTTCTTCAAAATCTTTAGATCTTGAAATAAAATGAGTGGTAAACTCCAGTCTTTGTCTGAACCTTTCTTTAAACTCATCCCGTCTAAAATCATTGAAAGATAAATAAATGACAGCCATCACCATTCCAAAAAGCAGTGAAAAGGCAATACTGATCGTTAAAGCAATCTTTCTTTTTAAAGACATTTATAATGGACTTAAGTAATATCCAAACCCGGAGCGCGTATGGATCAGTTTTATTTTAAAATCCTTATCAATCTTTTTTCTTAAAAAATTGATATAGACCTCTACCGTATTGGTATTGGTATTAAAATTATGTTCCCACACATGTTCTGTGATCTGCTGTTTAGAAACAGTTCTTCCCTGTGCTTCGGCAAGATAGACCAATAGCTGAAACTCTTTTAAAGTAAGTGTAATCTCATTACCTCCACGGTATACCTTCTGTTCTGTTTTATTGATGATAAGATCGTCAACTCTGATAATATCCTGATCGGAAGCATCAGATGGAGCCTTCCTTCTCAGTAAAGAATTGATTCTTAAAAGCAGTTCTTCAAACTGGAAAGGTTTTACAAGATAATCATCTGCCAGCCTGGTAAAGGCATCCTTTTTATCCGAAATATCTCCATACGCCGAAATAATGATGATAGGTGTATTTTTATCAAAGGAACGGATGGTTTGGCAAACATCCAATCCATTTATTTTGGGAACATTAATATCCAGCAGATACAAGTCATAGGTATTGTTCTTAATCTGACGAAGAAAAGTTTCTCCATCATAGATTTTATCACAGCTAAAATTATTAGATTCTAAAAATCTGCAAAGTTCTGCGGAAAGAATGAGATCATCTTCTAGTAAAAGAATATTCATCAAAAATATATTTTACACGAATTTAACAAAAATTTTATGATTGCAATTCTAAAGATGATATAAAAAAATTTAAACACCATCCGGATATATTGTCAAAGCAACAGATGAAATGAATAATAACCCTCGTTCTATTTTTCGGCTTTTACTTTTATCACTGAATTTTGGGTAAAAAAAATTCCCGAATAAAATCCGGGAAAATTGAGAGCCAACTACGGGACTTGAACCCGTGACCTCTTCCTTACCAAGGAAGCACTCTACCGCTGAGCTAAGTCGGCATCAAATAAAAAAATCACACTGAATTAGCATGATTTTTTTGAGCGGAAGACGGGGGTCGAACCCGCGACATTCAGCTTGGAAGGCTGACGCTCTACCAACTGAGCTACTTCCGCAATTTTGCTTCCAAAATTATTGGTAAACGCTTTGCAAAACTAAGAATATTTCTTTAATTCTGCAAGTTTTTTTTTAATATAAAAGTGGGGAGAGCAGGATTCGAACCTGCGAAGCCGAAGCAACTGAGTTACAGTCAGTCCCATTTAGCCACTCTGGAATCTCCCCAAAGTTTTTATATTAAAATAGAGCCTCCAGAGGGATTCGAACCCACGACCCCGAGATTACAAATCACGTGCTCTGGCCAACTGAGCTATGGAGGCATTTTAATAATTGAACTGAAACTGATGGAGAAACTCTACTCTATACATTTCAGCTGTTAAAAATATCACTTTTATAAGGTGATTATTTTGAGCGGAAGACGGGGGTCGAACCCGCGACATTCAGCTTGGAAGGCTGACGCTCTACCAACTGAGCTACTTCCGCAATTTTGTTTCCAAAACCATTGGTAAACGCTGTGCAAAACTAAGAATAATTCTTTAATCCTGCAAGTTTTTTTTATAATATAAATGTGGGGAGAGCAGGATTCGAACCTGCGAAGCCGAAGCAACTGAGTTACAGTCAGTCCCATTTAGCCACTCTGGAATCTCCCCAAAGTTTTATATTAAAATGAGCCTCCAGAGGGATTCGAACCCACGACCCCGAGATTACAAATCACGTGCTCTGGCCAACTGAGCTATGGAGGCAAATTAAAAAGAATTCAAAAGATCGCTGTTCCTTTTTTGCGAGTGCAAATATAGAACGGATTTTTTGAATTCTCAAATTTTTTATGAACTTTTTTTAACTTTTTTTTCTAAGCCATTTCTTTTTTCTTGATTAGTAGCTTTTTAGCTGTATCAACGCATAGATCCAAACTTTCCTCAAAAGTTGCACTTGTCTTCTTAACCACAATATCGTCCCCCGGAACAGCCAAAATAATCTCAGCGGTTTTATTAGCTCTATCGGAGTTATTTTCCACTTTTAAGAAAACCTTGCACTCCTGAATTTTATCATAGAAGGTTCCTAATTTGCTTACTTTTTTTTCAATGTGTGATTCTAGTGGTTCGTGTGGAGTTAAACCAATTGATTGAACTGAAATCTTCATAATTCTTCTTTTTTAGACGCTCGAGGATGAGCTTGATTAAACACTTTTTTCAATTGTTCAATATTAGCATTCGTATAGACTTGAGTACTGGCAAGACTTGAATGCCCTAATATTTTTTTTACTTTGGAGATCTCCGCCCCATTATCCAACACATGAGTAGCAAAGCTATGCCGAAGGATATGAGGACTTTTTTTTTCTTTCGTTGTAACAAGACTAAGGTACTTATTAACTACCACATAAACAAATTTTTCATTGAGTTTTTTCCCTTTCTTATTCACGAAAAAACAGGATTTGAATTCTGCCTGTGGATTTCTTATTTCCAAATAACTTTTAAGGAGCCCAGACAGATCTTCGGAAATGGGAACCACTCTTTCTTTATTTCCCTTTCCAATTACTTTTAATTCATTTCCTTCTATATCAACATTCTCAAATATCAGGCCACAAAGCTCAGCTTTCCGTATACCGGTTTGATACAGTACTTCAATGATACATTTATCCAGGATATCATGAGTGTGTTCTAAAATCCGCTCGCTAAGATCCCCCATTTCCTCTTTAGACATGGGTATTTGCTTCTCGGGGTAAAATTTCAGGGAGGAAACTCCTTCTACAGGAGAAACCTTAATTTCACCTATTTTTAAAAGGAAAAGGAAAAAACTGCGGAGGGAGGATAATTTTCTGTTGATACTTCTTTTTGAAATACCATGCTCACTTAATTCTACAATAAAGTTTCGGATGATTTTTTTATCTGCCTTAAAGATATCTTCTGACGACTCTGTTTTAAGGTAGAAACAAGAAAAGTCATCAAGGTCTTTTCTGTAGCTTGTAATAGTATGAGGAGAATACCTCTTTTCGAACTCTAAATATTCTAAAAACTTATTCAGCATTACTTCAGGTATAAAAACGAAAAATTCACTCCTCAAATATAAGAATTTAAGGAGTGAATTAGTATATGGTCTAAGAAAAAATCTTAAGCCTGTTCTTCTTTACTAAGTGCTCTTTGTTTGTAAGCAGCTTTCAGTCTAGATTGTCTTAAAGTCACAGAAGGCTTAATAAACTGTTGTCTAGATCTTAATTGACGAACTGTACCTGTTTTATCAAATTTTCTCTTGTATTTCTTCAGAGCTCTGTCGATGGATTCACCATCTTTTACTGGTATTATTAACATATTTTACATCTCATTTTGGATTGCAAAACTAGACATTTTTTCTTAAATCACAAAATATATACCCAAAAACTATCACATTTAAACTCAATATAGGATTAAAAACCCAGTATTAAAGGGCAATGCATGCGCTAATTATTTTATCCACAATTAATTAACATTCCGTGATAAGCATCCTGTTTTATTGATCCTACCCCTACCCTTTTCTCCTCTCAATCACACCAAATATACCTTCTTATCACTTATTCGTCACAAAAAAGACCTACAATAATGATATATAAACAAAAAGCATTATCTTTGCATTCACTTTATTCATGGGGTTGACTGGTTTCGACAGCAAGATCAATGGGTAAGTAAGCATGCAGAGAACCGTAGCGCGATCTCTTTAATCCCTTGCTACACAACTTTAACTGGCAACGAAGAGTTCGCTCTTGCAGCTTAATATCGAAGTATAGTAGATCAAGCGTTTTCCTGAAGATAGTAAGGAAGCAAGATATCTCACAAATGCTCTGTTCTGCGGCGTTTGATCCTGGGATATAGGAATGCGGGAATAAGGTTTCAGATGCTTTGGCTGAAACTCGAAAACTTTAGAAGACAAGCTGGAAGTTGGGTGTCTGCCCTCTGCCTTCAGTCGAAAATCAATGGTAGAATAAGCATGTAGAAATCTTATGTATTGCTTGTTTGGACGAGGGTTCGAATCCCTCCAACTCCACTAAAAAGATAAAAGAGAATTTGTAAATCATTACATTTTCTCTTTTTTATTTTACATCCAAAACGCTCCAATTTTAAACAAAAAAAAGAGCAAATGAATCATTCTTCACCTGCCCTTTATTAAGTTGTAACAAATCTTTGTTTATAAAATAGTCCAGCCTATTGCTGTATTTACCGTATTTCTTACGACATCCAGTGCTGCATTAATTGCATTTTCAACCGCTAATATCGTCAACCCATCTATGGTTAAGAGAACAATTCTCATGGACCCCTTTTGCATTTCAAGATACAATTTCGCTTTCTCTTCAGTGATTTTCCCATCAGATTTTAGCTTATTAATTAACTTGATATTGTCTACGAAAGAGTTTAATTCTGCTTTTGCGTAAGGCTGAGCATCATTCCAGTCATTGGTGAATGATTGTTTCATTGCTGTCAGCATATCTTTCAATAATTGACTATAGTCTATATCTGCCATTTTAATTCGTTTTTATGGTTATTTTTTTTCACCTCTTTTCAGGCCAAGCTGTAATTTAGTAAGGGCTGTAAAAATAGTATTACACTGGCTGTTGATAAGATCCACCTCGGAAACATCATTAAAACCCAACTTATGGACCTTCTCTAAATTGTCTATGTATGTGGCCAATGTAGAAACCTGATCCTGTACTATTTTATTATTATCGATGGCATTAGTGCGGATTTTAAGGGTTTCCAGATCCACTTTAACCTCCTGATAAAAGGGTTTATAGTTAACATACTTAGCCTTATCTGTACCAATTTCATCCCGGATTTTAACGACAAATCCGGTCACCTTTTCCTGCAGCGCTACAATCTTCTTGTCTGTGAGTTCGTCATAATCACTGATAAGCTTAATAGAGGTGCAGCTAGTCAATATAACAAGCAGGAAGCTCATCAGTATTGATATTCGTTTGTTTAAAATAATTGAATTCATGGAATTAAATTGTAATGGTTTTAGCTAGTCTAAATTTACCTGTTTTTCTTTATCAAAGACAAATAAATTTATATTTTAATGAATGTATACCTATATATATCAATAAAATAAAGATATAATACTTACATTTAAGAAAAAAAAAGAAAAATGTCAATAACAAATGAATATGAATTAACCGGAATGCAGAAAGTAAGTGAAGCAGTTGCATATACTTTGAAGGAGATGATTCATTATGCACAACCTGGCATGACGACCAAAGATCTTGACGAATATGGCGCCAAGATACTTTCAGGGTTCGGTGCCAATTCTGCTCCTTATCTTACCTATGGATTTCCAGGCTGGACATGCATAAGTGTAAATAATGAATTTTGCCACGGTATCCCTACAGAACAACGGATTTTACAGGAAGGAGACTTAATCAATATTGATGTTTCCGCAGAGCTTAACGGTTTCTGGGCAGACAACGGAGGTTCTTTTATTGTTGGAGAAGACATCAACCAACATCAAAAATTAGTAGATGCCTCTAAATACATATTGGAAAAAGCAATCAGCAATATAAAAGGAGGGGTAAAAATAGCAGACATCGGACAGCTTATGGAAACAGAAGCTAAAAAAAGAGGTTTTAAAGTCATTAAAAATCTTGGAGGTCATGGCGTAGGGAGAAGCCTTCATGAAGAACCGGATGAATTACTGAATTATAGAAATCGTTTCGATTCCAGGCGGTTCAAAAAAAATTCTGTAGTAGCCATTGAAACTTTTATTTCCACCTCTTCAACTATTGCAGTAGAGCTTAAGGACGGATGGACTATGGTAGGTAATAAGGGTGGACATATGGCTCAGCATGAACACACCATTCTGATTACCGATGGAGAACCTGTGATTTTAACAGAAATGAATGGTATATTGAATTAAAAACATTCATACGGCAACTTCGATCCGGGGTAAAAAGAATTAAAAACGAGCTTTATTTAAAAGATAATGGCTGTATTATATAAAAATTTCACCCCGAATCCGACCAAAGATCATTCTATTTTTCATGCAGCTTAGCTTTCAATATCAGAGATGCCAATGCAATAAACTTTGGAATTCAAGAAAGCTCCAGATGTCTTAGTTCTAATACTTTATTTATAAAATCAGGAGTCAAAAAAACAGAGATTTAAAAGATACAGGTCCTTACTTTACCCTCAATCTCTTTTAGAATTGATTTCACACCCATATAGAAACACAAAATATAACCTACTGAAAACGAAAACACTAAAGTCTAAAGTTCCAAAATGAAGGCTACAGGTCCACAAAAAAGACTAAAAAAATGTTTTATCGTAAAGAATTTTATATATTTGCACCATCTAACAATTAAAAAAATAATTTACTATGTCAGACATTGCATCAAGAGTAAAAGCTATCATCGCTGATAAGCTTGACGTTGAAGAAACAGAAGTAACTCCTGAAGCTAGCTTCACTAACGATTTAGGAGCTGATTCACTAGATACAGTTGAGTTAATCATGGAATTTGAAAAAGAATTTAATATTCAAATCCCTGATGACCAGGCTGAAAAAATTACTACTGTAGGACACGCTATCGCTTACATCGAAGAAGTAGTAAATAAATAATATTCTTCAACAAAAAAGAAATTAAACAAAGTTTATGGAATTAAAAAGAGTAGTTGTAACCGGTTTTGGAGCAATAACACCGATTGGAAATAATGCAAAAGAATACTGGGAAAACCTTGTGAAAGGTGAGAGCGGTGCCGCTCCGATTACTCTTTTTGATGCCACAAACTTTAAGACAAAGTTCGCTTGCGAAGTGAAAAATTTCGATCCTTTACAGCATTTCGATAAGAAAGAGGCTAAAAAAATGGACCGAAATACCCAATTGGGACTTGTTGCAGCCAGAGAGGCTGTAGCACATTCCAAAATTATGGAAGACAATGTAGATAAAAACAGAGTCGGTGTAATTTGGGGCTCCGGAATCGGAGGTTTAGAGACTTTTGAGACAGAAGTTTTAGGATGGGCAAACACGGAAATTCCGAGATTCAACCCATTCTTTATTCCTAAAATGATCGCGGATATTACGCCGGGACATATCTCAATAGAATACGGCTTCCACGGACCTAATTATACCACTGTATCTGCATGTGCTTCTTCAGCCAATGCTCTAATTGATTCCAAAATGCTGATCCAGCTAGGAAAAGCAGACGTTATTGTATGTGGAGGCTCAGAAGCAGCCGTTACAGCAAGTGGTGTCGGTGGATTTAATGCAATGATGGCACTTTCTACAAGAAATGATGATCCAACTACCGCTTCAAGACCTTTTGACAAAGACAGAGATGGATTTGTATTAGGAGAAGGGGCAGGATGTATTATTCTTGAAGAATATGAGCACGCGGTAAAACGTGGTGCTACAATTTATGCAGAATTACAAGGGGGAGGTTTAAGTGCTGACGCACACCATATGACCGCTCCTCATCCTGAAGGCCTTGGTGCTTATCTGGTAATGAAAAGTTGTTTGGAAGATGCAGGCTTAACTGCTGATGAAGTAGACCACATCAATATGCATGGTACCTCTACTCCATTAGGAGATATTGCTGAATCCAACGCAATTTCAAAGTTATTAGGCGAGCATGCTTATGACATTCAGATTAATTCTACAAAATCAATGACAGGTCACCTTCTGGGTGCCGCAGGTGTTATTGAAGCTATCGCTGCACTGGGAACTATTATTCATGGTATCGTTCCTCCTACCATCAACCATTTTACTGATGATGAAAATATTGACAGCAGACTAAACTTTACGTTTAATACAGCTGTGAAGAAAGATGTAAAAGTAGCCATGAGTAATACTTTTGGATTTGGTGGGCATAACGCTTGCGTTCTATTTAAGAAAATCTAAATTCAATGAATGGAGTTACAGAAATACTTTTCTAAATTCCTTCTTAAAAAAAGAAAAAGACAGTTAACGGAAAGAGAATATTTTCTCAGTACCGAGCTTAAAAAAGTGTTGGGTACGGAGGTACAAAATATTGCTTTTTACCGTGAGGCTTTCTCTTTGAAAAATTCTTCTAAAAATCAAGACAGCAATTATGAAAGACTTGAATTTTTGGGAGATTCTGTTTTGGGTACAATTATTTCTTGTCATTTGTTCCAGACCTATCCTCAGGCTAATGAAGGGTACCTGACTCAGATGAAATCTAAGATTGTCAACCGGAAAAATCTTAATAAATTAGGAGAAAACCTAAAGCTTACAAGCCTTCTGCAAAAACAGAACAGTTCTGCAGCTTTGGGCGAGAATATCTCCGGAAATTTATTTGAAGCTTTAATTGGGGCTGTATATTTGGACTTCCATTATGATATTTGCAGAAAGATTATTTTGGATAAGCTGCTTACCCCTTCCGAGATTAACAAACTTGAAAATAAAATTGTAAGCTATAAAGGCCTCCTGCTTGAATGGAGCCAGAAAAAGAAGGTCAATATAAAGTACGAAACCTGCGAAGAAATACAGGCCAATAAGGCGATTGTATTCAGATGTCATGTCTGGTTGGGAGATGAAAAAATTGCCAATGCAACAGAAACATCGAAGAAAAAATCAGAAGAAAAGGCAGCACAGCGGGCATTTTATATTTTAAATAAAAAAGAAAACATACTTGGAAATTCAAAAACTTTATGATCTTGATGATATAGAATTTGAAGATATTGCCATAGGATTGGTAAGATTAGCAAAAGATATACCCGATCATGAGTTTTTCTATAAAATAAATCAAACAAACGATCTTAAATTCTCCAGAAAAAAAGACCTGATCTTTCATGGAGATTATTATGACTATTTATTTCCGAGATTCGAGGCCTATCACAAGTCTACGAAGACCTGTTTTACTTTTATTTCAAACAAATCTTCGGAAAGTAAACAAAAAAAAGTTCAGACCGAGCTCTTTACAGAAGAAGAAAACATTAAATTTTTATTAAATAATCAGGCAGATGTGGAATATATTCTACATAGTTCGGAACAGTTTCCTGATTTTTCCGTAATTTTGCTCCCTGAAAATCTTGTGTTTCCAATTCAAGATTACACATTGAGTTCTGACGAAGAACTTTATCAAATTATCCAGTATTATGAATAAGTATTTAAAGAAGACAAAAATTATCGCAACACTAGGACCTGCTTCTTCATCGAAGGAGGTGATGTTAGATTTAATGAAAGCGGGTGTTGATATTTTCAGAATAAATTTTTCACATGCAGATTACGACTTAGTTCGAAACAATATTGATATAATTAGGGAACTAAACAGTGAGTACGGGTATTCAGTGGGTATTTTGGGTGACCTTCAGGGGCCCAAACTGAGAGTAGGTGTAGTAAAGGAAGGTTCTTACCTTAATCCTGGTGACATTCTTACTTTCACCAATGAAAAGATGGAAGGAGATTCTACGAAGGTATTTATGACTTACCAACAGTTTCCACAAGACGTAAAAGTAGGGGAAAGAATCCTTATTGATGACGGAAAATTGGTACTGGAAGTTACTGAAACCAACGAAAAAGATACAGTAAAGGCTAAGACCATACAGGGGGGACCTCTAAGTTCTAAAAAAGGAGTGAACCTGCCTAATACAAAAGTATCTCTTCCTGCCCTGACTGAGAAAGATATCCAGGACGCTAACTTCATGCTAGATATGGAAGTTGACTGGATTGCTCTTTCTTTCGTACGTCATGCACAAGATATTATTGATTTAAAAGAATTAATCGCTAAACACCCTAACGGTAAATTCAAAACACCAATCATTGCGAAGATCGAAAAGCCGGAAGGTGTTAAAAATATTGACGAAATTTTATTGGAATGTGACGGTCTTATGGTTGCCCGTGGTGACCTGGGTGTGGAAGTTCCAATGGAAGAGGTTCCTGCTATCCAGAAAAACCTGGTAGAAAAGGCGAGATTCTATTCCAAGCCGGTTATTATTGCTACTCAGATGATGGAGACCATGATCAATAGCTTAACACCGACAAGAGCTGAAGTGAATGACGTTGCCAACTCCGTATTGGATGGTGCTGACGCCGTAATGCTTTCAGGAGAAACTTCCGTAGGAAGATATCCGGTACAGGTGGTAGAAAACATGGCAAAAATCGTAAAGAATATCGAAACCACTCATTTCTATCAACATAAAAATGAACCGATTGAAAAAGACTACAACTGTATAGATGAAAGATTCATTACCAACAGAGTATGTCTTGCTGCAGTAAGAATTGCAAAAACAACAAATGTTTCAGCTATTGTTACGCTTACTCACTCGGGATATACGGCATTCCAGCTTGCTGCTCACAGACCGAATTCTCAGATTATTGTATACAGTGGAAATAAAAGAGTAATTACAATGCTGAACCTTCTTTGGGGAGTACATGCGTATTACTATGATATGAAGAAATCTACTGATGAAACAATCATTCAGGTGAATATGCTGACACACAACTACGGTTATATTGAAACCGGAGACTTTGTGATCAACATTAATGCAACTCCATCTTATGAAGGTGGAAAAACCAATACATTGAGATTGACCACAGTATAAAGAGAAAAATTTTCTTTTTTAACGATATAAAAAACCTCCCGAAATAATTTTCGGGAGGTTTTATTTTATCCATACAAAGCAATACTTTATACTTTGTACATTAATTTCCTACAATTGTCTTTGCCGTCACAAACTCTTTTAAAGCCAGTAATGATAACTCGGTTCCATATCCTGAAGCCTTGCTTCCACCAAATGGAAAACGTGGATCAGAACTTGTCATTCTGTTGATATTTACTGTTCCGGATTCAAGGTTTTCAATAAAGAACACCTGACGGGTCTTATCTTGAGTCCATACAGAATTAGAAAGTCCGAAAGGGATATCATTAGCAATCTGTAACGCCTCTTCATCACTTTTTGCAACCATCACCATACCCAAAGGCCCGAAAAGCTCTTCTTTTAAAATTGGGTTTCCTTCCTGGACCCTGATTAAACCAGGTTTAAATTGATTCTCTGAAAGTCTTTCCAAAGGAATAATAATTTCAGCCCCATTTTCCAGCGCTCTGTTGAACTGAGCTTCCAGCTCATCAGCCAGGTCAGGTCTTGCCATTCCGGCTAATTTAGTTTCTTTACTGAAAGGGTCTCCAATTTCGTATTTTTTATATTCTTCGATGAATATTGGTAAAAATTCATCTTCAACTTTTTCATCAATGATAAATCTTTTGGCTGCAGTACAGGTTTGTCCACAGTTTTGAAGTCTTGATTTCACCCCAGCTTTTGCTGCTTCCTTAAGATCTGCATCCTCAAAAATGATAAAAGCATCACTTCCACCTAATTCAAGTAATGATTTTTTGATATTTAATCCCGCAATTGAAGCTACTTCTCCTCCTGCTTTTCCACTACCTGTAAGACTCACCCCTTTTACAACATCGTGCTCAAGAATTTCTTTTACAGCTTTATGCCCTACCTCTAAATTCTGAAAAATACCTTCCGGGAAGCCAGCTTCCAAAAGAACTTCTTCGATTGCATTTCCACTTCCAAAACAAATGGAAGCATGTTTCAAAACCACTGTATTTCCCGCTAAAATTGCAGGAACAGCAAATCTCAATACCTGCCAAAAAGGAAAGTTCCAGGGCATAACTCCTAAAATGACTCCTTTCGGAACATAATGAACTTCAGAATAAGTAAATTCAGATTCAACTTTTTCGGGTTTTAAAATATCCTCAGCATCGGCATAATAATTCATCATTAAAGCACACTTTTCTACCTCAGCAATGGATTCCGAAATGGGTTTATTCATTTCTGTAGTAATGATCCTTCCAAATTTTTCTGAATTATTCTTTAAAATTTCCGCTGCTTTTGCAATTAACTTCTGCCTTTCCTCAAACGGCATTTTTCTCCACACTGAAAAAGCTTTATCTGCTTTAATAAGCTTACTTTCAATTAATTGTTCCATAATATAATTTCTGTTTTAAATTCAGCTAATGAATTTATTCGCGCTTTTATGTAAAAGCACGGAAAAGATCAGCAAATTTCGTTCCTTAAGGATAAATAAAATAGTGATTTTCTCTATCGGAAGAATATAACTTTATCTTTACATCATCAGCCATTCATTTACCAGACATGCTGCCAGCCTCGCCGTTCGATCCTGAATATCGAAAGAAGGGTTCACTTCAGCCACGTCCAGCGCAACAAGTTTGTTATTTTTTAAAATATGCCTGTAAAAATGCATAAAGGTTGCATCTGCAAAGATACCATTATATGCTGAAGCTGAAACTCCGGGAGCGATAGAAGCATTAAAAACATCCATACAAATGGTAAGATAAGCGAAATCAACATTGTCTAACAGCTCATCAATACGCTGATAAATAGAAGGAAGGTTTTCAAAAAAAAGTTCGTCAGCAAGAATATATTTCATCCCATACTGATGGGCGGTATCAAAAAGTTTTAAGGTATTTGAATTCCTCTGGATTCCGATATGAAGGGAATTGATTGGTCCTTCCTGCGCAATCTGCCAAAACCCTGTTCCGGAACTTGGGCCTACTTCTTTTTCGGGCTGCCTGTTATCAAAATGGGCATCTATATTGATGATTCCTATTTTCTGCTCCGGAAAGGCTGTTTTTAGCCCCAGATAATGAGCGTAGGTCACTTCATGACCTCCGCTGAGCACTAAAGATTTTCCGCCCTTTAAAAGAACTTTAGAAACATTCTTGGCAAGACTATTCTGTGCATTTTCCAAATGACCGTCTTCGCAGGTAATATTCCCGAAATCCAGCATGGAAAAGTCAGGAAGTACTACCGGAAAATTAGACATGTTTTTCCTGATCACATCCGGGGCATCTTTAGCACCCTGCCTGCCTTTATTTCTTCTTACTCCTTCGTCTACTGCGAAACCATGCAGAACGAAATCATTAGGTGAAATGTTATCGTAATTCTGCTCTTCTTTTACTCTTTGAAATATTCTGTGGAAAAGAAGCTCTTCTCCATCCCATCTACCCTGCCAAATATTTTGAACCATAATTCTTTAAAAATTCAATTGTATTTACATAGTTATATTCAGTAAAGCTAACCAATATTGTTTATATATAAAACTACTTTTTTTATTGTATCATTTGCCTTTAATGGGCATTTTCATAATCTTTAAAATATTGCCAGTATTTATCTTTGAAGATTCCAAATGATATTTTATATCCGGGATTATCCTGTATGATTGTTTTAAAAACTTTAGAAGCCTGTCTAAAGTCTTTACCCACAAAAAAGCTTTCCTTTATATTGTCCGCACTTTCCCTTCCTATATATAAATAGCCCCCTTTTTTCAGTTCTTCAATGGCTTTATTCTCAATATCGTTTAATTTTTCAAAATCTTCTTTTTCAGGGAGTCCATCGTTATCATCTCCATTATAGTGGATTTTAAGTACTGAAACCCATGGATAAGAAGCCTTTGCATCATATTGTAATAAAGAGAGATTCATACTGGCTATAAGGGGTCTGCTATTTTCCAGATATGCCCTGAGAATAGAAAATTTTTCTTCTTTATCATCTCTCTCTATACTTTTATACTTCTCTATAAACTCCCTTTCTCTCCAATCCAGAAAGTCCTTCAGCTTTTCAATGGGGACAAGCTCTTTCTCCGCCTGATCTATTCCTATAACCGTAAAGGTATCGATTTGCGTTGCAAAGTTTAATTCTCCCAAAAAATTATCTAAAAGAACACAAACTCCTGTAGTGACTGCCTTTTTATTTTCAGCAGTACCCTGATACACAAACACGAGATCAATCTCATCCGGATATTCTTCCTGTTCATTGGCATAAAAAGAAACAGTATCCTTTGAGAATTTATGATCTCCCAGCTCTATGTTTAGATTTTGTATATCTATTGCTGGTTTTAAAGCTGTAAATATCCAATGGTTAAGTTCGGGAGCAGCTTCAATAAGTTCTTCAGCGAAGACGATATTTTTGACTTCTCCTTCTACGGTAATAATCAATTTTGCTGTATCCTCATCAAACATTCCGGTAAGGAAATAATACCCCTCATTGACTTGATTAAGTTTAGGAGAAATGATATCAAAAAAGTCTTTTTCAATAGCTTCCTGTCCGCCTTCTTTTACAATTTCAAAGAATTTCTTTTCCATCGTTAAAAACCAGTCCCAAAAATCTTTGTACTCAAGCTTTTTCTTAAATTCCATTTCCTCCATATCCTGAATAACCTTTTACTTACCCTATCAGATTTCCATTAATATACACGTGTTCAGCTTTCAAACTTCCCTGATTATAAAGTACATTCTGGAAATTATGAGTCTTAAAAGTGACAAAATCAGCTTTTTTCCCTACTTCCAGGGTTCCACGATCTTCCAGGTTAAGTGCAAATGCCGCACGGAACGTCATTCCCGCCCATACCTCAGCTGTTGTCAGTTTTTGAAAAGTAGCTAATATGGAAGCCTGGGTAATTAAATTCCCCATTGGGGCTGATCCCGGATTCCAGTCACTGGCGATGGCAACAATAGCGCCTGCATCTAATAACTTCCTGGCCGGAGTAAACTTCTCTCCCAAACCTAAGCTTGCTCCCGGAAGGGCTGTTGCTACAGTATCAGATTGTGCTAAAAAGGCTATATCTTCATCAACAGTAGCTTCTAAATGGTCTGCAGATTTGGCACCTACTTCTACAGCAATTCTCGAACTTCCAGGGGTAAATTGGTCTGCATGAACCGTAATTTCAAAACCTAAAGATTTAGTTTTAAGCAAAAACGCTTTACTTTCTTCCGGCTGGAACGCAGATTTCTCAATAAAGATATCAACACGGCGCGCCAAACCTTCTTCTTTTACTTTGGGTAAAATTTCAGTGAGAATGTATTCCAGATATTCGGGATTGCTGCCTTCAAAATCTCTTGGTTTCAAATGCGCAGAAAGACAGGTGGGAACTAAAGTAGCCGGGGTAAATTCCTGGGCTCTTTTAATGATACGAAGCATTTTCAGCTCATTTTCCACATCTAATCCATACCCGCTCTTTACCTCAATGGTAGTAATTCCGAGATCAATCAGAAAATTAATCCTTTCCAGTAAGGTGGTGAGCAATTCTTCTTCTGAAGCATTTCTTGTATGCTGTACAGAGCTCCAGATCCCGCCACCACTTTCAGCAATTTCCAGATATGTTTTTCCGGCATTACGCATTGCAAAATCATTGGCACGGTTTCCTCCGAAACAAATATGGGTATGAGAATCTACCAATGCAGGAAGAACAACCTGTTCTCCTTCTATCTTCTCAATTTCTATATCAGGATTTCCGATCTTAAGATCTTCAAAATTCCCAACTTTCTGAATGCTATTGTTATCTACCAGAATTCCTCCATCAGCAATAATTTCCAGCTGTTCATCGGAAAGTTTTCCTCTTAATGGTAAGTTAGCAAGTGTTACTATCTGCTTAAATGGTCCTATTAATTTCATTTTTTTTTAGATTAAGGCTAAGATTTAAACTAAGGCTGATCTCCTCTCTTCAAATTGAATTTGTAATTAGTGGGAGTCATCAACTTTTATCTCTCTAAACAATCATTTTCTGAAAAATATGCTATCAATTATCAATATTTTTCTCTCTCAAAAATACTTAAAAAATCTCAATTTATGGGCCTTAGCTCTACTCATTCTACATCCTGCTCTTAATCTTAGCATAAACCTTATTCTCAATTCAACGTTTTATTAATCTAAGCTTCAACCTTAGTCTAAAATTCCTATCTTTGAAGTAAATGAAATGAATTAATGCCAGATTTTTTACATCCAGATAAGGAAAACTACTCACGCGAGGAGCTGATGCAGGAAGAACAGATGCGTCCCCAGAGCTTTAAAGATTTTGCAGGACAGAGGAAAACGCTGGAAAATCTTGAAGTTTTTGTTTCCGCAGCCAAAAGACGAGGCGGAGCACTTGATCATGTCCTTTTACATGGCCCTCCGGGTCTGGGGAAAACAACATTGGCCAATATTATTGCTAATGAACTCGGGGTAAACTGTAAGATTACCTCAGGTCCCGTTTTGGATAAGCCCGGCAGTTTGGCAGGCTTACTGACTAATCTGGAAGAAAATGATGTTCTTTTCATTGACGAGATCCATCGTCTTTCTCCTGTTGTGGAGGAATATCTGTATTCAGCAATGGAAGATTACAAAATTGACATTATGCTGGAAACAGGGCCTAATGCAAGAAGTGTTCAAATTGGACTGAACCCTTTTACGCTAGTGGGAGCAACAACCAGAAGTGGTATGCTTACCAAACCAATGCTGGCAAGATTTGGAATTCAAAGCAGACTGGAATATTATTCTATTGAGCTTTTATCTATGATTATCCAGAGAAGTGCCAGAGTTTTAGGGGTAAAAATCTATGAAGATGCCGCTATAGAGGTCGCCAGAAGAAGCCGTGGAACTCCCAGAATTGCGAATGCACTCCTAAGGAGGGTTCGTGATTTTGCAGAGATCAAAGGTAATGGGGAAGTTGAAATTAATATTACAAAATATGCACTCAACTCTCTCAATGTAGATGAGTTTGGCCTGGATGAAATGGATAATAAGATTATGCGTGTCATGATAGAAAACTTCAGAGGAAAGCCTGTTGGGATTTCCGCACTGGCAACATCGATTGGAGAAAACCCGGAAACATTGGAGGAAGTATACGAACCTTTTTTAATTCAGGAAGGCTTTATTATCAGAACCCCAAGAGGAAGGGAGGTTACAGAAAAGGCTTATATCCATTTGAATATATCAAGACCTAAAGGCCCGGGAGAGCTTTTTTAGATTTAATAATAGAAAAAGTATTACGGATTTATGTTTATACCTAAATTATACAGAAGTGAAGATTTTAATGTAATGAAAGCAATTATCAGTGAAAATTCTTTCGCTTTATTAATTTCTTCTGTTGATAAAATTCGCGCTACTCATTCTATGATGATGCTTAATGAGGATAATCCGGAAAATTCTTATATTGAAACTCATATTTCCCGAGCTAATCCTCAGGCAAAAATCTTGAAAAACGGGGATGAAGTGTTGTGTGATTTCTTGGGTGCGCATGCTTATATATCAAGCAGCTGGTATGATCACGTTAATGTTTCTACATGGAATTATGAAGCAGTACAGATCCGCGGAAATGTAGAATTGATGGATCATGATGAACTTTATGCTCATTTAGATAAATTAACATCCAAATATGAAAAATTTCAGCAATGCCCGATGATGGTGAAAGATATGGGAAAAGAGTTTGTAGAAAAAGAAATGAAAGGAGCCTTTGGTATTAAGATCATCCCTACAGAGATATTCATTAAACAAAAGCTTTCTCAAAATAGAAAAGAAAGTGATTTTGACAATATTATCTCTCAACTTGAAACATCAGATGATAATTCCAGAAAAATTGCTGGGAAAATGAAATTAATAAAAAAATAATCAAAATATATATGAAGCTATATCCAATACAATGTGGAAAATTTAAACTGGATGGCGGTGCCATGTTTGGAGTCGTCCCAAAGAGTCTGTGGGAAAAAACAAACCCAGCAGACGAAAAAAATCTAATTGAACTCGGAACCCGTTCTCTTCTTATTGAAGACGGTAAAAAATTAATCCTGGTAGACTGTGGTCTGGGTAATAAGCAGGATGATAAATTCTTTGGACATTATTCTCTTTGGGGAGATGATAACCTGGATAAAAATTTAAAAAAATATGGTTTTGTAAAGGAAGATATCACAGATGTATTCCTTACTCATCTTCATTTTGACCACTGTGGTGGAGCCATAGAATGGAATGATGACAGAACGGGATACAGACCTGCTTTTAAAAATGCGCAATTCTGGACTAATGAAAATCACTGGAAATGGGCAACAGAGCCTAATGCAAGAGAAAAGGCAAGTTTCCTGAAGGAAAATATTATTCCGATACAGGAAAGTGGCCAATTGAATTTTCTTCCCCTTCCTACTACCGGAAATTACGGTTTTGCTCCGGACTTAAAAATGGATGTCATCTTTGTAGATGGACATACGGAAAAACAAATGCTTCCGGTAATCCAATATCAGGAAAAAACAGTTGTTTTCGCAGCGGATCTTATTCCTACTGCCGGACATGTGAATCAGGTTTATGTAATGGGATATGATACAAGACCTCTTTTAACTTTAGAAGAAAAAGGGAAATTCCTGAAACAATGTGTAGATAACGAATATCTATTGTTTTTAGAACACGATGCCCATAATGAACTGGCAAGCCTTAAGATGACGGAAAAAGGAGTAAGACTTGATGAAACATTCACCTTTAATGATGTTTTTGGATATTAATTTTTAATTATGGAAGAATTACATTCAGAGACACAACAGACCGAACCGGAACCATCACCCAAGATCATTGGATTAACGGGAGGTATAGGCTCGGGAAAGACAACAGTTGCCCGTTTTATTGAGGAATTGGGCTTTCCGGTTTACTATTCTGATGACCGGGCTAAAACAATTGTCAATGACGATAAGGATTTACAGATCCGGATCAAAGAACTCCTCGGAGAGCAGTCATATGATAAAGAGGGTTTATATGACAGGAAATTTGTAGCAGATAAGGTTTTTAATAATAAAGATCTGCTTCAAAAATTAAATGAAATTATTCATCCTGCTGTACGTATTGATTTTGAGAATTGGATACGAAAACAGACCAAATATTTAGTTTTTAAAGAAACGGCATTGTTGTTTGAGTTAAAATTAAACAGACAATGTTATAAATCCCTTCTGGTCACTGCAGAAGATAATATCAGAATTAAGAGGGTCATGGACAGAGACCATAAAACCTACCGGGAGGTAGAAACAATTATGGAAAAGCAAATGCCTGAAAAAGATAAAATCAAAATAGCGGATTGTGTAATCTATAACAATACCAATCTTGAAGATTTAAAAGAACAGACGGAAAAAATCGTCTTTAGTATAGAATAAAAAAGAACTCGTTAGAAAATTCTAACGAGTTCTTTTATTAAAAAATCTAAAAACTATTCTTTGATAAACTTCTTCTGCACGGTTGTTCCGTTGTTATCAATATCTATTACATACACTCCATGGATGAGTTTACTTACATTCATCTGATTATTCAACAGGATACCCTCAGCTACTACCTGCCCTACTGCATTATAAATTTTATATTTAGCTCTCTTACTGATATTTTTCACATATAATATGGAACTTACAGGATTAGGATAAATCAAAATATCAGTCTGGTTTAGAGGGTTTGAAATTATTTTTCTGGAAATCCTTACCGAATAATCCTCCACTTCCCCATTGCCAAAATTGATACAGTTTGCCGGAACTCCATCCCTCTGCATAGCTACCCTCATCAATACATATTTATAGTCTGTCATGCTTACAAATGCATCTGCAGGCACACTGAATCTTCCGGAAACAGGTGTCGTGGTATTTGGTGGTGAACTAAACACACGTTCATTGATGTCAAATTCACCGTTTCTGTTGAAGTCAATCCATACTGCGATTCCTTCATTATAATTTTGGCCGGTCCATGCTTTTTCAATACTGATTTCATTGTCTGCGGACCCCTGAATAAGTTCTATAAACGCGCTGGAAACTCCGGAATAATCTGTATAACTAGAAGCTCCTGATGCGTTTTCCATGACAGGTTTCCCATTAGGTTTAACGGTAACTTTAGCAATATGCTCTCCTGCCGAACTTCCCGACGCCATTTTACAATAGACCACTGTAGGAGTTGTAAAATAATACAGAGGAGTAAAAGCAGCCGGAGTACCGTTACAAACATTAGCAACCTGCATTTCATATTTTGTGAACTCCAAAAGCCCTGTTAGCGTATAAGTATTCGTTGGCACCTGAATAGTACTCCAACTTGGTATCCCTACCTTTCTATATCTCAGCACATAGGTGGCTCCGGGGAAAGCATCCCATCTGATGTATGCGGATGTTGGGAATAACTGTGTTATGGTAAGCCCCGGAGGGGGCAGTTCACATATTCTTTCTGTTGTAAATACAGCTGGATTTGAATACGGATTCCATGTGGTTTCCCCTGCACATCTGTTGGCAATCTGTACTTCATAATGGGTATATGGAGCTAAATTACCAAGTGTATAGGTACTGGCAGGAGCTGCAGGCAAGGTAATATCCGGATTTGGCCAACCTGTAGTTCCTACTTTTCTCCATCTCATCATATAGGATACTCCCACTACTGCAGGGTTCCAGGTAATCAGTGCAGAGCTTGCCGTGATATTGCTGATTGTAATATTGGGAGGTGTAGGATCGCATCGGGTAGAGAATGTTCCAATGGGTGTAAATGTTCCATTTGTAATCCCACAATTAGCAGCAACCTGTACTTCATAAGTAGCAGAAGGCACAAGGTTGTTTAACGTGTGCGGAATAGCAGTAACATATACATCCGTCCAGGTAGCTGTTCCCTGTACTCTATACTGTAAAAGATAGGTAAGGTTATTGGTCGCTGCAGTCCAGTTAACGATCGCAGAGTTATGAGTTATGGTATTGAATGTAAGTCCTGTTGGTGTACTGGTACTGCAGGGTTTCAGCTGTACGGCATAGTCTTCTACTTCTCCGTTTATTGCATTTTGGCACATTACAGGAGCTGTTCCACTTAAAACAACTCTCATGGTAGTTGTCAATGGCCCTGAATAAGCACCTGAGGGTACATCAAATGTCGCAGAAATAGGCGTTGTGGTACTTGCTGAAGAAATTAGAATTCTTTCAGTATTTTCAAACTGTCCGTTTCTGTTAAAGTCAATCCATGCTGTAACCGCCGCATTTCCTGTTGCTCCCGTCCACCCTTTTGCTACAGAAATTTTATTGGCTGTAGATCCGATTTCCAAAGTAATCAAGGTATTAGGAGTTGTATAACTGGTATAATTGGTTTGTACGGAATTATTACTCATAACCGGTAATCCGGGATTGATCGAGGTAACCGTTACATTTGAGATATGATGATTAGTTCCTGTACCTGTCATCGGGCAATAGGAGACTGCTGGAGTCGTAAATTGCTGTGAAGCAGAATAATTTCCCTGACTTCCATTACATTTGGTGGCTACCTGGACTTCATATTGAGTTTGCTCTGTTAGACCTTGAATGGTATAATTATTTACAGGAGCTGGTACAGGATTTATGGTTGTCCATGTAGCTGTACCCACTTTTCTATATCTCAGTATATAAGTTGCTCCGGTAGTTGCCATCCATGATATATTAGCCGATGTAGGGGTAAGGTTTGTAATGGCAATATTAGAAGGAGCAGCACTGGTACACGCTGGTAGATCAATAATCCTTACTGCATAATCCTCTACTTCCCCATTTGCAAATGAGGCGCAGGCTGCAGGATTATTCATATCTCTAAGCACTACACGCATACGGGTGGTAAGCGTTCCTGCATAGGCTGTGGCAGGTACCTGAAATATTGTTGTTACCGGAGTAGTTTGGTTATTAGAATTATTTAAAATTCTTTCAGCAGTATCAAATGTCCCATTCTTATCAAAATCTATCCAAACACTTACCGCCTTATTACTCATGGCAGCCGGCCATGATTTAGAAACAGAAACAGTATTGTTGGCTGTTCCCCTCACCAGTGTTATTAATTTTGTTACAATTGTCGAGTAATCCATATAATTATTTGCTCCGGAATCATTGCTCATGGTATAAGCGTTGGTTCCCGAAACCGTTACATTTGAAATATATCCATTACCCGTATTGCTGGAAGTAGCAGTACAGTAGGGAGTCATAAAAACTGTAACTGCAGAAAAAGGTCCTGTTACTCCTGAACAAATATTGGCTATCTGAACCTCATAATGTGTTCCGGCTGTTAAACCGGTAAGGTTTACCGTATTTGTAATAGGGGTCGGAGTATATGTTGTCCAGTTTGCCGCTCCTACTACTCTGTACCGCACTACATAAGTAGCATTAAATGACGCATTCCAGGTAATGGTTGCAGATGTTTGTGTAATAGCCGATACCACAACTCCACCCGGTGGATTGGTGGTACTACAGATAGGCAGCGTTTCAATAGGAGCATTACCGACAGCATAAAATACATTATTAATTGCACTTACTCTAATCTTTGCTGTTCCTCCAACGATAAGTGGGAAAGGGCTAAAATCAAGAGATTCGGTTCCGTCATTAGGGGTGGAAGCTGCCACCACATTCCAGGTTACTCCGTTATCTGTTGTAAAATCTATTTTAACGTTAGCGGCATTATAAGGAGCAGCATTGGTATTCACCACATCCCAGGTTACATTGGTAGGACCATTATTATAAACGGTTGTCGGATTAACTTTAAAAGGTCCGTTATTTCCTACAATAATGGTCTGAACCGCAGACTGAGTCTGTTGCTGGTTGGCAAGTGGGTGATTATCCCTTACTGTTATTGAAAATTTTGTTGTTCTCGCCACAGTAGATACAGCTTCCCAACCATTGGTATCATGTAAAACTCCCGCTAATACTGAGGACAATTTAGGAAAATAACGAGTAGGGCTTGTAGATGGTATCACAGACCTGAATGATGCACCTGAAGTTGTATTTCCTAAATTGATATTATCAATAGGAGGAGTATTATTAAGCATGGCATCTGCCTGTTCCCAGGTATAGGTCATTGGATCATTTTCAACATCTGTGGCAGAAGCTGTCAGAACAAATGCCGTTCCTTTAGGAATATTATAGGTAGGCAGAGCAGCGATAACAGGAGGATTATTGGTTATTGGCGTTTCTATGTCACATGTCGCAGTAGTTAAGACTGTCTGAACCTGATTAATACTGTTTCTAAGGAAATAAGCATCACTATTGGGCTGTATATCAAACGTGCCTCCAGGAGAAGGAGCAGTACCGGCATTACCGTTTGCTACCCCAGCATAGCCCATAATCGTTGTACCTGAACCGGGTTCAAATTGCACATTGGGTGTTTGATATTCGTACATAAATGTATGATTCCCCCCCAGTTGGTGCCCCATTTCATGAGCAACAAAATCAACATCAAAAGTATCACCTTGTGGAATATTATTGGAAGGAGAAGTATATCCTGATCCTTTACCATTTCCTGTTGCCGGATTTGGATTACCCGGATCTAAACAAACGCATCCTATACATCCGGCCATTCCTCCTCCTCCCGATGCACCAAACAAATGCCCAATATCGTAATTGGCATGGCCCACATTGGAAGCTAATGTCTGCTGCAGTTCTGTACTCCATGGAAAATTGGGAGGAGAGTTTCCTATGTTTGCAGGAGAGTAAGGATCGCTATTGGGATTTGTATATATGACATTCGGGTAGTTTTGTAAATTTAAATGAAGGGCAAAGTCTTTTTCAAAGATTCCATTTACCCGGGTAAGCGTAGCATTAATAGCTGTTAAAGCTCCTGCCACTGTACCTCCAAAAAATTGAGTGTATTCACCCGTCACAGACATGACCAACCTCAACGTTCTATATTTTCGGTCAGAAGATCGCCTAAAGTCTGTAGACTGATTAGTAAAAGATTTACCCTCGTGATAAAGATTTTCTATTTCTTGGTGATCACTTTCTCTTTCCCTAGTTGAGCATACAAAACCGTTTTTACCACCCTGAGTTTTAGGATGTACACTATAAATTGTTTTAGCTGCATTGGCAGGTTCTATAAATTCGGAACCTTCACTGGTAATGATCATGGATTGAAAATCATTAGGCGCTAAACTGAATCTTAAATATTTTGTTGGATCATCTATCCCTACTCCCACATAAGAACCTAATTGATATTGATCCGCCAGCTCTTTCACGACAACAGGAAAACTATATACAGCAAACTGTTCTATTTTCCCTTTTAAAGTCGGCAAAGAAACCACCACAGGTTTGGCACTTTTTCCTGTTTCCTGTGCTTTTGAGAGTTGAGATCTTAACATCGGAAGGTCTAAAGAGTAATAGCTCCTGGTTTTAGATCCGTCTCCGGTTTCTTTTCCATTGTATATTGTTGGTGACCATTGAGCCTGAACCATTACAAGTAAACAAAAGAACAAGAAAGAAGTAAAAGTTTTTTTCATAATTTTATAAAACTTTATATTAATCTCACAAACCTAAGCCTTTTTTTATGAATTAACAATAATTTAATGCATATAAATTACGAATACAATAATAAAACTCGATGTTAATTAATAAAATAAACAAAAATATACATTTGAACGAAAAAATTCAATAAATCACAACGTATAGATATATATTATTCAAATATCAAGTTTATATTTATATCAAAAAAAATAAGCCTCCATTGCTGGAGGCTTATTCTATAGAAATTTTAATGAATTATTCTTTGATAAATTTCTTTTGAACCGTATTGCCATTATCTTCAATATCTATTACATAAACACCGTTGATTAATTTGCTTACGTTGATTTGGTTGTTCAACAGAATTCCATCGTTGATCACCTGTCCTGCTGCATTATAGATTTTATATTTAGCTCTTTTGCTAATATTCTTCACATATAATACTGAACTTACAGGGTTAGGATAAATCATGATCTCAGTTTGATCAATAGGATTTAAAACTGCCTTTTTGGAAATTCTTACTGTATAATCTTCAACTTCACCGTTAGCAAAGTTAACACAGCTTACAGGTACTCCATCTCTTTGCATAGCTACTCTCATCACTACATATTTGTAATCTGTCATGCTTACAAATGCATCTGCCGGAACACTGAATTTTCCTGATACCGGAGTGGTAGTATTCGGAGGTGAAGTAAACACTCTCTCATTGATATCAAATTCACCATTTCTGTTGAAATCGATCCATACTGCAATTCCTTCGTTATGATTAGTTCCTGTCCATTTTTTCTCAATGATAATTTCATTGTCTGTGGATCCTTGAATCAACTCTATAAACTTAGCAGTAACTCCTGTGTAATCTGTATAAGAAGAGGCACCGGATGCGTTTTCCATACTAGGTTTTCCGTTTGGATTAACAGTAACCTTAGCAATATGCTCACCCGTAGAATTCTGAGAACCCATATTACAATACACTACGGTAGGTGTTGTAAAGTAATATAGAGGTGTATAATTACCCGGTGTACCATTACAGATATTCACTACCTGCATTTCATATTTTGTAAGTTCTGTCAATCCTGACAATACTACATTATTAACAGGTGTTGGAACTTCTGTCCAGCTAGGAATACCTACTTTTCTATATCTCAACACGTATGTTGCTCCTGGGAAAGGATCCCATTTAACTTCTGCCATTGTTGGCAATAATTGTGTAATCGTTAATCCAGGAGGAGCAATTTCACAAATTCTTTCCGTCGTAAATACTTTTGGATTTGAATATGGATTCAGGGTATTTTCTCCTACACACTTATTGGCAATCTGAACCTCGTATGTAGTATAAGGTAATAGCGGAGTTGCACTACCAAGCACATAGGTATTGGCAGGAGCAGCCGGTAAATTTACTTCAACCCATCCTGCTGTACCAGATCCCACTACTCTGTATCTCATCACATAAGTAGAACTTGCCGCAAGCGGTGCCCAGGTAACCAATGCTGTTGTAGGAGTAATAGCGCTGATCGTAACATTTGGAGGCGTAGGATCACATCTCGTTGTAAATGTTTTTATAGGTGTTGCAGTACCAATAGTAGTTCCACAAACAGCTGCAACCTGAACTTCATAAGTGGTAGCCGGAGTCAGACCATTGATAACAAGTGGCATATTACCTAAAATTGCAGAAGCATATACTTCAGTCCATGCAGTAGTTCCCTGTACTCTATATTTTACAAGATAACTTACATTAGCTCCTGTTGCCGTCCAGGTAATAGTAGCACTATTATGAGTAGCTACAATAGTAGGAGTTCCCGGAGTAGCACTGCTACATGGTCTCAACATTACTCTATAGTCTTCCACTTCTCCATTCACTGCATTCTGGCACATTACCGGAGCACTTGAACGTTTTAACACCACTCTCATTGTAGTAGTCAGTGGTCCGGAATAAGATCCTGCAGGAACAATAAATGTAGCTGTAACAGGAGTTGTTGTACTGGCTGCAGAATTAAGAATTCTTTCTGCATCAGTAAACTGTCCGTCTCTGTTGAAATCAATCCATGCTGAAACAGCATCATTATTGGTAGCACCTGTCCAACCTTTCGCTACTGATATTTTATTATCTGTAGATTCAATATCAAGAGTAATCAGGGTTTGTGCATTGGTATAGCTGATGTAATTCGTCTGCACTGAAGTATTACTCATAGCAGGTACCCCAAGGTTAGAAGAAGTAACTGTTACATTTGAAATGTGGTCGTTATTTCCACTACCTACCATCTGGCAATAAGATAAAGGTGGTGTTTTAAATGGTACTGCTGTTGAGTATGAACCTGTACTACCATTACATACTGTAGCCACCTGAACTTCATAGTCCGTTTGCTCAGTTAAAGGTGCTGTACCAGGAATAGTATAAGTATTTCCTGTAATACCGGTTACCGTTGTATAGGCACCCACTGGATTGGTTCTTCTGTATCTCAAATTATAAGTTGCTCCTGTAGCAGCTACCCATGAGAAAGTTGCACTCGTAGCTGTAAGGTTTGAAACCGTAACATTCGTTGGAGGTGTAGTAGAACATACAGGCTGATCAATAAATCTTACCGGATAGTCTTCCACTTCTCCGTAATCAAATGCATCAAATGCACCACATGGAATAGGAACGTCATATTGTTTCATAGCAACACGCATACGTGTAGGCTGAGCTCCACTATAAACAGCTCCAGCTGGTAAAGCAGCTAATGAAAAGGTATTGTTTACCGGAGTAGTGGTACTGCTTGAAGTATCCAATACTTTTTCCCAGGTTTCAAATAATCCGTTTCTATTATAATCAATCCATGCCACTACACCGTAAGAAGATGTAGATCCCGGCCAGTATTTATTAACACTAATTTTGTTTCCTGCTGATCCTCTTACCAATATAATTGTTTTGGTAGCATCTGTTGTATAATCTTTATATACATCATACCCTGAATCATTTACCATAAGTGGTGCATTCGTAGGGGTAACGACTACCTTATTGATATAACCATCCGATGTTGTATTTACAGGGCTTGGATCACAATAAGTAAGAGCAAGGGTGGTAAAGTTCGCCACAGGAGAGAATGCTCCCTGAGTTCCACCACATATCGTCGCTATCTGAAATTCATACTGAGTTGCATCAATCAGGTTAGGAATAGTATAGCTATTTGATAATGGAGCAGTTAAATCAACCACAGTCCATGGTAAAGTTCCAGTTCTTCTATACTGCAATTTGTATGTTGCTCCTGTAGAAGGAACCCAGCTTACAAGAGCAGTACTTGCCGTAATATTTGAAACGGTAATATTACTTGGAGGCAATGTATTACATGGCTGTAAAGCAATTACGTTTAAATTGAAATCTACATAGTTACCACTTGATACCGGTCCACATGGAACCATTGTACCGGAATATGTTGTACCAACTCTTACTCTATAGTTTCCGGGAGCCTGAGTTGCCGGTATAGGAATGGATACAGATTCAGTGGCATTATACGATGTGGAAGCAAAAATAAGTTCACCAGTACCGGTAAAACTCATATCGTTATTCCAGTCAATCCAAACATAATAATGATATGTATTATTTCCGGCAGAAGCCAAATTCAATGTTATTGTATTTGTAGGTATTGCTGAAAATACACTGGCTGTACTGTTAACATATGCCTGGTAAGCAGCAGCAGTATAATTTAAGTTAGAAATACCTCCGGTACTCGTAATATTATTCAGGTAATATGAAGTTGATCCCGTACCTCCTGTAGGTACACAATACCCTGTATAGAAGGAAATTGGTCCGCTCCATGAGCTTTGATCAGTTGCACTACATCTTGCTCTCACCCAGGCATAATAGGTTGTATTAGCCACCAGTGGAGAAAGTGTTGCTGTTAATCCTGTCACTGTTTGTGAAGGAGGAGTTGCCCCAGTAGGAGCTGTATTATTGGTACTGTAATATACATCATATCCACCTGCAGGGGTATACCCATAAGCTGTCCAGTTCAGTACTGCACTGGTAGGTGTGATCATTCCCATAGATAATGATCCCGTAGTAGGCATTGGAGGACAAGTAGGTGGTGTAGTTAAAGCGATTGGTCCTACCCACCAGCTTTGATTCGTTCCACTACATTTTGCCCGTACCCAAACATAATAATTGGTATTCGGCACCAGTGGAGAAAGTGTTGCTGTGGGTGCTGTCACTGTTTGTGAAGGAGGAGTTCCTGCTGTTGGTGCAGTATTGGTCGTACTGTAATATACTTCGTATCCTCCTGCAGGTGCAGGTGTGGATGCTGACCAGTTTACTACAGCACTTGTAGCAGTGATCGTTCCTAAACTCAAGGCACCAGGAGGAATACATGAAGGTGGCGGACCAAAAGTAATCTGAATATTTGGTCTGCTGGAAGTCACGGTTCCTGTTCCTGTAGGAGCATTGGTATCTCCTTGAATATACATATGTTTTGATGTAGCAGTACTATACGTAACTGCACTTCCTGATGAAGATCCTGTTCCGGATCCACCATAGTTTGTTTCAACCAACACTAACAGGTTATCTGACCCATTATAATAAAAAGGGTTTTGTAATGTAATGGTATTCCATCCTGTTGGTAAATTAGTTAAACTGGCATCATAGACTAAAGTAGCTCCTGCAGTGGCATTAACCCAGTTTTGTGCAGTAAGAGTTGTTGTTGCAGCGGGTACAGATTTCAAATAAATCTTTACCGGCATGGTGGCAGTAGAGGCTGCAGTCACATTCCATCCTAAGGACAGGACGGTTCCTCCCGCAGCTGTATTAATTTCTGCAGCTGTATAAAGTGAAGATGATCTTTCGAATCCATAATAACAACTCAAAGGATATCTTTGAGTTGATGTTCCTGTACCAATCGTGATTGTTTGTGCTTGCAGGAATAGACCGAAGACCATACAAAGTAATGTTATGAGAGTCCTTCTGGGACTGCTCATTTTACAGAGTAAAAGTACACTCATATTTTTTTAAATTTAATAGTGATAAGAATAGTCAAGAATTATAAGGTTTTCCTAGTTGAGACGTTCAAACATATTTTTCGAAACATCTCATTTTACAGATAAACTGTATTAAAAAAGTAATTTTCATTCCATATGTTAATATTTTAATAATTACACAAATCTAATAATTTTTTCACTATTACACATCTATTAAAATATTTTTTTGAAAAAATTTCACAATAATGCCCAATATGATTTAAAATAAAAAATCCCCAAGAAACTTGGGGATTTAATGTTATAAAGATTTACATTACTTTTTGATAAACTTAGATCTAAACTGATCCTGACCTTTATCTTCAATTGTAATTACGTATCCACCTTTAATTAATGCTGAAACATTAATTTTTCCACTGTTGATATTTCCGCTGTCTATCAGCTGACCCGCTGCACTGTAAATTTTGTAAGCTGCTTTATCAGAAACTTTAGTTACATTTAAAACATCATTTACAGGATTTGGATAGATCTGAATTCCATTGTTTTTAGTACCTGTCTCAGAAGTTCCAAGATTAGTTGCAATAATTACATTATAGTCTTCAACTTCTCCATTAGGGAAATCTCCACATGCAAAATCATCAGGAAGACTCTCGCCAATATAATCTGGATTTATTAAAACTGTAACAATTCTCATTCTTACCGGAGTATTAGTTACCGCAGTTGATGGCACTGTAAATGTTGCTGTATTAGGAGTAGTTCCAAGTATCAAAGAAGTTATTGGCATATCAAGAACTCTTTCAGAGGCTTCAAATAATCCATTTTTATTATAATCAATCCATGCTGCCATTCCATTCACTAATGCACCTGCATTATTGGTAGTAAGAGAAACATTAATTGTATTTGAGCTGTTTACTAACAAAACAGGCTGTAATGCTGTATTGTTTGTAAAGTTAGAGTATGTTGTTCCTCCAGTTGTATTGTTTACAGTTCCCAATGTAACATTGGAGATATAATTATACTGACCACTACTACTTGCTGATGTACAGTAAGTAACACATGCAGAAGAGAAGGCAGTAGTTGCAGAATAAGGACCTGTTACCCCACCACAAATAGCAGCTACCTGAACCTGATATGCAGTACAGTCTGACAATCCTGATAATGTTGCAGAGTTCGTATTGCTATCCGGAAGCTGAGTCCAAGGAGTAGCAGATGCTAATCTATATCTCACAGCATAAGAAGCAGCTCCAGCAACCGGGCTCCAAGAAACAGAAGCACCATTCAGTGTAATATTTTGAGCTACTAAACCAATAGGAGCAGAACCACATGCTACCTGGTTAGTTACAGGAATTTTCTTAAGAGTATAGAAAACGTTTCCAATAGAAGAAACCCTTACCACAATAGTTTGTCCGTTTAAAGACGAAGGTATTGTAAAGGATTCCGTACCGTCATTAGGAGTAGAAGCAGAAAGAACTGTCCAGTTTACTCCGTTATCTGTTGAATAGTCAATTTTAACATTGGCAACATTATAAGGAGCCGATGATGTATTGGCAACATCCCAAGTTAAGTCAGAAGGAGCATTCGCAAAAAGGAAATTCTGAGTGATCTGGAATGGTCCGTCATTTCCAACTGTAATAGTCTGTTGTGCAGAGTTAGTTTGCTGCTGTGTTACATCAGCATTATTATCTCTTGCTGTAATGGCAAATTTAGAAGTTCTGGCTACCTGTGAAGTAGATTCCCAGGTATTTAATGAATTATCTAAAGCTCCTGCAAGTACAGAAGAAAATTTAGGGAAGTATCTTGTTGGGGTATTAGAAGGAGATACCGATCTGAATGACGCCCCATAAGTTGTTTGTCCTAAATTATTTTTATCAATAGTCTGGCTGGCAGTCATTCCACTATCCATTTCTTCCCATGTATACGTCATTGGATCCCCGTCAGCATCTGTAACGTTAGCTGTAAGTACAAATGCAGTTTTCTTAGGAATTGTATAAGGAGAAAGCGCTGCGATTGCAGGTGCATTGTTTGCAACACTGGTTTCAATATCACATGTTTTACTGATTAGGTTGGTTTGAATCTGACCAATACTTGCTCTATGGAAATAAGGATCGGAATGCGCCTGCACATCTGTAGTCGCTCCTGTAATCCCTGCATATCCCATGATAGTAGATCCTGATCCCGGTTCAACATTTACCCCAGATCCTTCGATCCCATGGGAGAATGTATGATTACCACCCAACTGGTGTCCCATTTCGTGAGCTACATAATCTATATCAAAATTATTACCCATTGGAATCCCATCTGCCGGAGATGTAAACCCAGATCCTTTTGCTTTAGAAGTTGGAGTTGCAGGATCTATACATACACATCCGATACATCCAGCATTTCCACCACCACCTGTAGCTCCAAATAAATGTCCGATATCATAGTTTTCATTTCCTACTACACTGGTAAGCGTTTGCTGTAACTGAACATTCCAGTTATTCATTTGCGCAGCAGGAGAATATGGGTCTGTTGCAGCATTCGTAAAAATCAAACTTGGATAAGACTGTAGATTTAAATGCAATGCAAAATCTTTTTCAAAAACAGCATTCACACGGGTAAGTGTAGCATTCACCTGTGCTAATGCACCCGGAACACCTCCAAAATAAGCCGTGTACTCAGCAGTAGTTGAGATTGCCACTCTCATTGTACGGTACTTTCTATCGGAATTCTTATTAAAAGTTCCGGAATTATGAGCAAATGATTTTCCGCTGTTATATAAGTTCTCAAGGTCTTTTACAGCACCTGGTTCTTCCATTGTGCTACATACGAAAGGTTTTTCTCCTGTCTTGTTCTTTTTAAGCTGTAGAGAATATATTCCGTTTGCTTTGTCAACAGGTTCAACGAACTCATAATTTCCATCTTTAAATAACATAGACTGGAAATCATTTGGAGCTACAGAGAATCTAATTTGTCGGGAAGGGTCCTCAACAGAAGTTCCTATGTATGAACCAAGCTCATACTTATCTGCAAGTTCTTTTACAACCACAGGAAAACTGTACACATTAAATCTCTCGATTTTACCACTTAAGGTCGGGATGGAAATAACAACAGGTCTAGCATTAGCTCCCATTTCTTGAGCTCCTTTCAATTGAGCTCTAAGCTGATTCAAGTCCAATTTGAAATTAGATCCTACGTTAGTGGCCTTCATGTCCACTGCTCTTTTTTTGCTGTCTACCTTAATAGTAGCGGGCGTCCACTGTCCGAACGCTGTCCCCCCTACTAAAGCACACATCAAAGTAGTAAGTAGTCTTTTCATAAAAAGTTAATTATATTTTTTTCCAAATATAATTATTTTATACTACTAATTATTAAATTTTAATCATTATTTAAAACAAATACGATAATCAAAAGTAAAATACATTATAATAATACAAAAACAATTCAAAAATTTAGTTTTTCAATATAGACAAAAAACAAAAACTTTCGTAATAAACATGGCACTTTTACCGGATATACTATTATAATATCACAATTAGTCTTATCATAAAAGTAAGCCGGAATGAAGACCAGTTTACTTCCCTATAAAACGTAATCACAAAAAAAAGGAGCTCAACGCTCCTTTTAAAATTTATATGCTATATTCCATGCAAATCCCATATTAAATTTGGAAGAGCTTCTTCCAAATCCGGGAATAATCATTGGGGATATATCGTCCTGTTTTGTAGTATATACCAAATAACGGGGCTGCAGATTTACATCGATATAGAAGTTGGACTCAAAGAGCTGTACCCTGCCTCCCAATGTCCCTTCCAGCCAAAAAGAGGATTGTGACGAAGAAGGAAAAGCTACCGAAGAGCTGCTTCCCCCAAACCCACGCACCGGTATGGCCATATATTCCTGTTTATAAAATGACCCACCCAGCTTTCCACCTGCATAGAAACCATTGAATTCATTTTCTGCATCTTTCGCCAACATATAAAATGCACCCAATTTAACAAAGGGTCCATTTACTTTGGCATCATATCCATTTTTCTGATATATATTTTTCTCAAATCCAGCTTCAGCAACAGCATGAACATTTCCTCTTATTTTTGAAGAAATAAATCCCTGATACAATTTCCTGTCTGAAAAGAAAGCGGCCCCTGTATTCAGAACATCAAAACCAACCATAAAATTAGGTTCATATTTCAATTGTTCTTTTTTGGTCTCTTTCTTATCTTGTGCCCAGCTCAGTATTCCTAGTATACTAAAAAAGAAGGTAAAGATTAGTCTTGTCTTCATTCTCTATTTGATTTTGTCCGGCTTCCAGGTTTTGAACAGGATTGGGAGTTATTAATTCTGAGGTTAAATTCTCATATGCTTTTTTCATACCACATCCAGGAGATACATAGGTAGACTTTGTCGTGTACTTCACTCTCACTTTGGCTTCAGATCCCTTATTAGTTAATCTAAAATACACATCAGTATATGGAGAGTCATCTACTCTTAAAGGAATAAGTTTGGAATCGGCTTTCGCTACTCCTCCTAACTGAACTTTTCCGGAACCGTAATCAACGGCTACATATAGCGAATCCAATGTTCTATCTTTTCCCGATTCCGCTGATCTAAATGCCACTTTCATTCTCGGGGTTCCTTCTCCACTTTCGCAGATATCATCGTCTCCACCACAGGAAAAAAGCATTCCCAAAAGGCAGGTTATTATGAAAAATTTAAAGTATCTCATACTAAGATTTGAAATTCAAATTTAAATAAATTTATTTTTTAACCAATAAAGCAATGTTTTCCACGTGATGGGTTTGTGGGAACATATCTACCGGTAATATTTTCACCAAAGTATAATGATCTTTCATCAGTGCCAGATCTCTCGCCTGTGTTGCTGAGTTACAGCTCACATAAACTACTTTTTCCGGGGCAAGCTTTAAGATTTGCTCTACTACTTTCTGGTGCATTCCGTCCCTTGGTGGATCCGTGATTAAAACATCCGCCTTAGGATGATTTTCCATGAATTCATCATTAAAAACATTTTTCATATCTCCACAATAGAAAGTACAATTGGTAAGACCATTTAATTCAGCGTGTTCTATTGCCGCGTCTATAGCTTCCTGCACAGATTCTATTCCTATTACCTGTTTTGCATTTCTTGCTACATATTGTGCTATAGTTCCTGTTCCTGTATAAAGGTCATAAACCACTTCATCCCCTTTCAGGTCTGCAAATTCTAATGTTTTTCTATATAATTCTAAAGCCTGTTTATAATTGGTTTGAAAAAATGATTTTGGTCCTATTTTAAACTTTAGTCCATCCATTTCTTCCATCAGATATCCTTCTCCAAAATAAACATTGATATTTAAATCATAGATTGAATCATTCTGTTTTGGATTAATAGCATATACCAACGTTTTGATCTGTGGAAACTTCTCCAGTAAAAATTCGAAAAGTTTTTCTCTGTTTTCTTTTTCTTCTCTATAAAGCTGGAATAGTACCATCCATTCTCCTTTAGAGTTTTGTCTCATCATTAAAGTTCTTAAGAAACCTTCCTGATTTCTCACATCAAAGAAATCCAATCCATTGTTGACACCATATTGTTTTACGGCAAGTCGTATTGCATTGGAAGGGTCTTCCTGAAGAAAACATTCTTTAAGATCGAGAATCTTACTCCACATTCCCGGGATATGGAAGCCCAGAGCATCCTTACTGCCAAAATTTTCTTCAGAGCTTATTTCATACTGTGTAAGCCATCTTGCGTTAGAGAAAGAGAACTCCATTTTGTTTCTGTAGAAATACTGCTCTTCAGCCCCTAAGATCGGAACCGTTTCAAACTCGTCAATCCCTCCGATTCTCTTAATATTATTGTATACTTCTTCCTGCTTAAAGTCAAGCTGTTTCTCGTAGCTCATATTTTGCCACTTGCATCCACCGCACGTTCCAAAATGAATACATTTAGGCTCTACCCTAAATGCCGAAGGCTCCACAACTTCTACAGTTTCTGCCTCATAATATTTGGATTTGGATTTTTTTACTCTTGCATTCACTACATCACCCGGAACCGCTCCTGAGATCAGTACTGTTTTTCCTTCTTCTGTTTTTCCAATCGCGACACCTTTTGCCCCTGCTCCGAATAACTTAATATTTTCAAGAATTATATCTTTCTTCTTCTTTTTCATCCGTAAACTCAATTTCTTTTAATGGCAGGACGAAACCGGAAGGTTTCATTCCTACATCTCTATTTCTATTTTTTCTAATACAGCCGAAAGAAAACTTTCGGTTTAATTCTGCAAAAATACAATAAAAAAAAACCTTATCCGAAGATAAGGTTTCCATCTATGTTAAAGTTTATTATTTCGTTTGAGCTGGTTGTGGATTTGCCGGTTGTGGAGCCTGTTGCTGTGCAGACGGATCCACTTGTAATCCTTGTGGCATTTGTTGCGGAGCTTGATCTACTCTTGGCGCTGCAAGACCTGTCAATTTATCCAAAATAGTTACCAATTCCTGTTCTCCCAGGTTCACAAATGATCTGCTGGCAATTTTACCATCTTTGTCTATGATTACAAAACAAGGTAATTTAAATCCGTATACACCATATTTTTTAGCGATCTCAGATTCCATACCTTTTTCTCCGTAAACATTTACTCCCTGAATACCTTTCAATAGAGAATTGCTGGTTTTTACAAACTGATCTTTTGTATCATCTACATTGACAAACACAAAGTTCATTTTAGATTTATAAAAGTTAACAACTTCTTTCAATACAGGTACTGTAGCTTCGCTGATATAAGGGTTCCAAGATGCATAAAAGAATAACATATAGGGTTTTCCTTTATTTTCAGAAAGATTATAAGCCTTTCCGTCCTGTTTCACCAAAGGAGCTTCCGGAGCTGCATCTCCAATTTTAAGCCCTGTAATAGCCATCTGCATTTTAAGAAGGTCACTTTTAATAGTCGCATCTTTAATATCTGAATCAATAATTTTCTTGATTTTATCAATTCTGTTGGCAGGAGTCGTTGGATGAATATCAGTCTGAGCCATTACAAAAGCTAAAAGATAGTCTTTTGCAGTTTGAGAGATATCCTTTTTAGTCTTCAGATATTGTGCAAACAATTCTGAAGTGGTAATATCAGTCTTTCCTTTACTGTTTGCTTCTGCATACTTTTGGAAATCAGGCGTCATTTTTACAAGTAAATACTGTCTGTAAAGCGGTATTGTTTTTACCATTGCTTCTTTATCATCTTCCAACTTCACTTCATAATCTTTAAAAGCTTTAGAAGATTTATAAGCTAGATTACCAGCCATTGGACCATGTGACATTTCGTAATTAGCCAATAAATTAAGGATCGTTACTTTAATATCATTTTTCTTCCAGGTGATAAGTCCTTTACTAGGATTATTTTTCGCAGCCAGATCATCTACATTTTTGTTGATATCAGCTTCTATTTTATGAATGCCCTTTAAGAATGCTGCTTCATCACCAGCCATCAGCTGGTTTAGATTTAGCTTACTTCCGTACTCACCCAAAAATTTCTGGGTAGCCTGAAGAAAATCATTATTCTTTTTAGCATCTCCGGTTATAACAAATTCATTTGGGAAAGTCATTCCATTTCCTGAGATATTTACATTTTGTCCCCCTTCAAGATAGATCAGGTTTTGTCTGTTAGCATAATTAATAACATACATTCCATCTTTAGGAGCTTCGAAGCTTCCTGAAAAGTTTCCGTCTTTATCTAAACCTATATTAATTAAAGGCAGAGTCCCTACTCCAGAAGCTTCTACAAATTCAATTCTTTCTAATGGAGCACCTCCGGTAATTTTCCCTTTTACTTCTACTTTTTTTGAACAAGACATCACGAAAATCGCGATGATAAACAATAAAAGATATTTTTTCATTTCAATTTTTAAATATTACACAAAAATACGCTTTTTAAGGCTTCTTAATTAACACTAATAATTTTTTTTAGAAATTTTCTTATCCCCTATGAAAACAGGCATTTAAGTTTCTGTTTCAGACATAATTAATCTCTTTGCAATGTCTCAGAATTGTTTATTAAAGCAATTCTATTACCCACCAAATATAGACTTATTAAACAAAGAATACCAAAGCATATTAATAAGTTAACAAACTTTAACAGGGGGAATATTCTGCATAAAAAAAGTCGCCTTCAAATGAAGACGACTTTTTATGTATCTGAATCAATTCTATCCTTGATCTACAAGAGCAGCCATATATTCTCTGTTCATTCTTGCGATATTCTCAAGAGAAATACCTTTAGGACATTCTATTTCACATGCTCCGGTATTTGAACAGTTTCCAAATCCTTCTTCATCCATAGCTTTCACCATGTTCAGAACTCTTCTTTTTGCTTCTACCCTACCTTGAGGAAGTAAAGCAAACTGAGAAACTTTAGCTCCCACGAATAACATGGCAGATCCGTTTTTACATGTTGCTACACAAGCTCCACATCCGATACAAGCAGCAGCATCCATAGCTCTGTCTGCATCTTCTTTAGGAACCGGAATAGCATTCGCATCCAACGTATTTCCTGAAGTATTCACAGAAACGAAACCACCTGCAGCCATTACTCTGTCAAATGCACTTCTGTCTACCATTAAGTCTTTAATAACCGGGAAAGCAGCACTTCTCCATGGTTCAATAACGATGGTTTCACCGTCTTTGAACATTCTCATGTGAAGCTGACAGGTAGTAATCCCTGTATCCGGACCATGTGCTCTACCATTGATGTAAAGAGAACACATTCCGCAGATCCCCTCACGACAGTCATGGTCAAAAGCGATCGGCTCTTTTCCTTCGTTAATTAAATTTTCGTTCAGGATGTCCAGCATCTCCAAAAATGAAGAATCTGTGGAAACATCTGATATTTTATAGGTCTCAAACTGACCTTTAGTTTTACTATTTTTTTGTCTCCAAATTTTCAGCGTAAGATGTAAGCCTTTTTTTGCACTCATAATTTTTTATTTATAGGTTGGAGATTATTTGTAACTTCTAGTTTTAACCTCGATGTTGTCATATATCAGGTCTTCTTTATGCAACACTTCCGCGTTGATATCTCCTCCCTGATATTCCCAAGCTCCGACGTATTTGTAATTTACGTCATCTCTTTCCGCTTCTCCGTCTGGAGTTGAGTGATCCTCACGGAAATGTCCACCACAAGACTCGTTTCTGTGTAGTGCATCGATAGCCATTAATTGTCCTAATTCAAGGAAGTCTGCTACTCTGAATGCTTTTTCAAGCTCAGTGTTCATCCCTTCTCCTTCACCAGGAACTTTTACATTTTTCCAGAAGTCGTTTCTTACTTCTTCAATTTCTCTGATCGCTTCTCTTAATCCTTCAGGAGTTCTTCCCATCCCTACTTTATTCCACATAATGTGTCCTAATTGTTTATGGAAATGATCTACTGAATGAGTTCCTTTATTATTTAAGAAGAAATCAATTTTCTCTTTAATCCCCTTTTCAGCTTCATCAAATGCTCCTGAATTGGTAGGAATTTCTCCTGTTCTGATATCTGCAGAAAGATAATCTGCAATAGTATAAGGAAGTACAAAATATCCGTCAGCAAGCCCCTGCATCAAAGCAGATGCTCCAAGTCTGTTTGCACCGTGATCAGAGAAGTTAGCTTCACCAATTACGAAACATCCAGGGATAGTAGACTGAAGGTTATAATCAACCCAAACACCTCCCATAGTATAGTGAACTGCAGGATAAATCTTCATTGGAGTTTTGTAAGGATCATCAGCAGTAATCTTTTCGTACATTACGAATAGGTTACCGTATTTCTCCTCAACCCAGCTTTTACCTAAATCATAAAGCTGTTGATCAGTTGGGTTATGAATATGTTTTTCGATAGCGGCTTCTTTACCTTTCTTCATGATTTCTGTAGAGAAATCCAGGTAAACACCTTCCTGTGTATCATTATTTTCAATTCCGAAACCAGCATCACATCTTTCCTTAGCTGCTCTTGACGCAACGTCTCTAGGCACAAGGTTACCGAATGCAGGGTATCTTCTTTCTAAATAATAATCTCTATCTTCTTCTTTAATATTTTCCGGTCTCAGTTTACCTTCTCTGATGGCTACTGAATCTTCATGTTTTTTAGGAACCCAGATTCTTCCGGAGTTTCTTAATGATTCAGACATCAAAGTCAGTTTAGACTGCTGTGTCCCATGAACAGGAATACAAGTCGGGTGAATCTGTACGTAACAAGGGTTTGCAAAATAAGCTCCTTTTTTGTGGATCTTCCATGCTGCAGAAACGTTTGATCCCATTGCATTGGTAGAAAGGAAATATACGTTTCCGTATCCTCCCGAAGCAATTACTACAGCGTGTGCAGAATGTCTTTCAACTTCACCTGTTACCAGGTTTCTTGCAATAATACCTCTTGCTTTTCCGTCAACAATAACAAGGTCTAGCATTTCATGACGGTTGTACATCTTGATTCTACCTTTACCGATCTGACGACTCATTGCAGAATAAGCACCTAACAACAACTGTTGTCCAGTCTGTCCTTTTGCATAGAATGTTCTTTTTACCTGAACCCCACCAAATGAACGGTTATCTAGCTGGCCACCGTAATCTCTACCGAAAGGAACTCCCTGAGAAACACACTGGTCAATAATATTTGCAGAAACTTCAGCTAATCTGTAAACGTTAGCTTCTCTTGCTCTATAGTCACCACCTTTGATTGTATCATAGAACAATCTATAGGTAGAGTCACCGTCACCTTGGTAATTTTTAGCAGCATTGATCCCCCCTTGAGCCGCAATAGAGTGCGCTCTTCTTGGAGAATCCTGATAACAAAATGCTTTCACATTGTATCCTTGCTCAGCTAAAGTAGCAGCAGCAGAACCTCCTGCCAAACCTGTACCTACAACAATAATATCAATCTTATCTCTGTTGTTTGGTGCAACAAGGTTCATATGGTCTTTATGATTTTTCCACTTGTCTTTAAGAGGACCCGCTGGAATTCTTGAATCTAATTTACTCATACTAGTATATTGATATTATTGAGTTATAAAATGAAAAACAGCAACTAAGATAAACCCTGCAGGAATAAGGATTGAATACCATTTCCCAAAAGCTTTGATTACTGGTGTATACTTTGGATGTCTTGCTCCCACAGACTGGAATGAAGACTGAAATCCGTGCGCTAAGTGCAATCCTAATAATACAAAAGAGATCACATATAGAGCCACTCTCCAAAGGTCAGCAAACTTCTCATGAAGTTCCGGCCAGAAACGTTCTGCATCAGGAGCGATTCCTTCCACATACTTGTAATTAATTTCATGAAGCCAGAAATCATACAAGTGAAGCGCTAGGAAAGCTAAAATAACAGCACCGGAAATAATCATATTTCTGGACATCCATGAAGAATTCACAGAAGCATTGTTTGCTGCGTACTTTACCGGACGCGCTTTATTATTCTTAATTTCCAGTACAAACCCCATCGCAAAATGGAAAATTACTGCAAAACCAAGAATAGGCTGCATTAAGAACTGCACAAAAGGATTATAGCCCATAAAGTCAGAAGCCGTGTTAAAGGCGTCCTTATTAAGAACTGATAACAAATTGGTCGTCAAATGCAGTATAAGAAAAATCAGCAAAAACATAGCTGATAATGCCATAGCATATTTTCTACCTATCGTAGAACTCGTTAAACCTGCCATATAAGTTTAAATTTGAATTTCCCACAAAATTAAGGAATGTTAACAATATTGAAAAGTGAGAAATCTCACAATTAACCAGTTTGTAATCTTTCTAAATAAGACTACGCAACGATAAACAGAGCGTAATTAATCAGAAAGACTCTATCCTATTTTACTTCATAAATCTGATCCTGAAAAACAATTTTCCGAACAGAAGAAGGGAAGCTTTTTATCTCAAAATGTGCGATCCTCCTCGATGAACAGTAAGGATTGATAAAATACCGGATAACCCTGTCCCGATCTGTCCTTTCTGAAATCCAAAAACAGGCCTCATTTCCTTTCTTTACCAAAAACACTTTATTTTTATTGAATTCTTGAAATAACACCTCTTCTCTCTGATTTTCAAAAACATCACTCCCTGTTCTTATTATTAAAAAGGCCAAAAAAGACATTGAAAGCCTCATGGAACTTTTAAAATTAAAGTCTAAAATTACAGACCTCAGTAAGTAGACCACTCCCAATACTGATATGACTTCAGGTAAATTCATAGGTATATTTTCAAAAAATAACACATCGGTCTCTGCAAACCAGTGAATCACCTTTAGTAACAGCAAGATAGCATTATCATATACTACAGTAATGAACATAAAGTCAATCCTAAAAGCGATAAGAATTGTCATTAAAAATGAAAATACAATAATGACTTCTGAAAAAGGAACAATAATACAATTGGCAATGACTGAAATAAAGGAAAACTGATGGAAATAATATAACACCAAAGGAAGTGTTGCCAGCTGTGCAGCAATGGAAATCGTAATCGTATTAAAGAGTAATTTTTTCCAATAATGATCCTGTTTTGGAAATTTTCTCAACAGAGGCTCATTTAACCAAAAAATTCCCAAAACAGCCAAAAAGCTGAGCTGAAATCCAATATCAAAAAACTGCTGGGTATCAAAAACAAGAATAATAAATGCAGATAACCCCAGTGCATGCAGCAGATCTGTTTTTCTCTGAAGTAAAATATAAATAAAATATACCGTCAGCATAATGCAAGATCGTAAAACAGAATTTCCAAAACCTATAAAACCTGCAAACAGCCAGATAAAAACCAAACTGAAAATGACAGCATACTTTCTTAACCGCAAAGACATACACCGAATCTGTAAAAAATAAAACATCCCAAAGATCACAACAATATGAGTTCCAGAAATAGCCAGTAAATGAATCAACCCGGATCTGTTGAAGTCCCGGACTGTTCCTGCATCAATTTCTGTCCGGTCAGCCAGGATAATTCCTTTTAAAAAAGTTTTGGCTTTTTCAGACATTCCCGTTTTGTCAATTCTTTGCAGAATCTCAAGTCTCTGTTGCCTCACTTTATCAAAAAAACTTAAATCTCTTTTCTCAGCTGAAAAAATACTTTTTGAAAGATAACATTGGTATTCAATATTTTTCCTTTTCAGATACCTGGCATAATCGAACTGAAAATCATACTTCGGAGATTTTATGCGTGTCAGATAAGCTTCGGCTTTGTAGTAATGTTTAAAATCAAGTTCATGAGCATCTTTCGGAATGTATAAAATGGTATTAAAGCTCTTCTTCCCAACCATGGCTATTCCTTCGTACCTTTTATACTTCTCCGTTGTATTCAATTTCTGAGAAATATTGAAAATAACAGTTTCTTTTTCTTTAACAGCTAATCCTGCAACAGAAGAAAAGGTATTGAAAAAATGAAAAATAATTCCCAATCCAAAAAACAACACACCCAGCAAAACCGGTTTAGATTTGTTCAAAAAATAGGAATAAAAAAATAACGAAACTACAATTCCAAGGCAAAGAAGCATGCCGGAATAAACAGTAATACCTTCCCATAAAAAATGATCCTGAAAAAGAATTCCAAGGATAAAACATAACGTTAGAATAAGGAGAGGTTGTTTGTTCACATTTCCAATCAATTACATTACCAAAGTAGGAAATTAATCAATTGGATTTCGACTCTACGATCACTAAAAAACGCTCTATACCTCATCAAAGAGATTAACAGAGCGCTTATTTTTTTGCTATCAATTTAAGTTTTTATAAAAAAGTTTTTACTTCCCTTTTAAAAACTTATCCGTTAAACGTTTTGTTTCTTTAATGTACATCCATGGATCTTTTCCATAGTCTTCATATGTAAAACTACTTGTCTTTTTGGGGCTAGCAGGTTCTATTTGTGTGCCTTCATGCCATTCATTAAAAGATGTGACTCCAATCCATTCAGGCTTCACTTTTATAGCAGCATCAAACATACTTTCATAATATTTTCCATTCTCACGGCTTTTGAAATTAGCTTCATTCCACGGCCTGATCCTAGTATCAGAATACCCAGGTCCTACACAAGGTATAAAAATTAGCTTATGGTCTTTTGCAAATCTGGAAAGAAAATCCCAGTTTGAAGTGGTGCTTCCATATACAAAACCTTCACTCGCAAAATAGGTATAAAAACCATCAAAGCCGGAAGTTTCAAAAAAAGCAGCATCTTTTTCCTCCACCCACAACCCTATATAAAGAGCGTCAAGTTCCGTATCACGCACCGTTTTCTCTCCATTCTTAGAAAGAAGCTTTGACCATTCTTCCGGAGAAATTTTATAGCTGTCATAAACGTAAAACATAGGTTTCCCATCTTTTTTATAAAAGGCATGATGAGCAGAATAGGTTTTAACAAGATAGGAAAGCTGATCTCTGAGCTCAGTAATTGTTTTATAAAACGGCTCTATGTGAAATGCAATTTTCAGATTAAAACGATCTGCAATATCTAAATATTTCGAAACACTTTTATCTGTAAAAGAATCTTTTCCCAACCAACTGATAACCACAACACCAACACCTGATTCTTTGATCATTTTCATATGTTTTTCAATGATCTTTACATCATTAGAGCTGTAGTTTCCTAAAGCAGGATAAAAATTGGCTCCAATATCATCATCTCCTTTATAATGTCCCAGATTATTCCATTTAGGATTATTCCAATGAGGGATAATTTCATGATTCCAATGCTGAAGACTCCCATCTACTGCCTGATTTCCATACCAGCCGTAATAAAATATCTGAACTTTATCTCTTGGAATATTCTCCTGAGCAAAACTTTTTGAGAAAAAGAACGTACATGCAACAAGTAATAAAAAACGTTTCAAATGATTCATTTTCAATAGAGTAATTAAATTATCAAGAATTAAATAAATTTCAGACCTTCAAAATCACCTCAGCCGCATGGTCACTAGCCCCTTTACCTCCCAGCTTTTCTCTTAGAAGGCTATACTCTTTCAGTACCTGTTCTCTTTTTTCTCCTTCTAAAATTTTGGCAAGCTCATCTACCAGATTTTTAGTGTTCAGATCATTTTGAATCAGTTCTTTCACCACTTCTCTGTCCATAATCAGATTGACTAAAGAAATGTAATTGATATTTTTCACTAATCTTTTGGCGATTGCATACGAAATTGTACTGCCTCGGTAGCAGACTACTTCAGGGATATTCAACAGGGCGGTTTCCAGAGTAGCCGTTCCGGAAGTTACAAGAGCTGCTTTTGAACATCTCAATACATCATAAGTTCTGTTGGAGACAAAATGAACATTGTCATCCACATATTTTTGATAAAATTCTTTCGGAAGACTGGGTGCCCCGGCGATCACAAACTGGTAGTTCTTGAAATGAGCCCTTACCGAAAGCATTATTTCAAGCATTTTTTCCACTTCCTGTTTTCTGGAACCCGGCAGAAGGGCTATAATTTCTTTGTCATTCAATCCGTTTTCCTTCTTAAACTGCTCTGTACTGATTTCTTTAAGATCCGAAATAGCATCAAGCAAAGGATGTCCTACAAAATGGGAATGAACACCATGTTTTCTGTAAAAATCTTCTTCAAACGGAAGTATGACCATCATTTCATCCACATATTTTTTAATGGTTTCCACACGTCCTTCCTTCCATGCCCAAAGCTGTGGAGAAATATAGTAAACTACTTTGATTCCCAACTCCTTGGCAAATCTGGCAATTCTTAAATTGAAACCGGGATAGTCTACCAATATTAAAACATCCGGTCTGTTTTTTCTGATATCTTCTTTGCAGAATGCAATATTATTTAGGATGGTCCTCAAGTTCATAACAACCTCCAAGAATCCCATAAAAGCCAGGTCACGGTAATGCTTAACCAGTGTTCCTCCCTGAGCTTCCATCAGATCTCCGCCCCAAAACCGAAATTCCGCATTCGGATCTTTTTGTTTTAAAGCTTTCATTAAATTGCTCCCATGCAGATCACCGGAAGCTTCTCCTGCAATAATGTAATATTTCATTTCTTCCGAAATCTTTATTATTTGTTTTTTAATACCCACTGTAAACCTACCATTATCGGATCATTATGAATCATGGGCGGTCTCTATGGTAAGGATAGAGAACAAATTAAAATATATATTGATCTTAATTTGTAAATTTGTTCAAAGATAATGATAAAAATGTCAGAAGAATTTGAAATCCGAAATAAAGTTGCGGAAAGCGGCCTTGTAAATTTTGACCTTAGTACGTTGCTTCCAAAAGGGCAGAGAAAGGGTATTGACCTTAAAGACTTTCTTTTTCAGGAAATGATTCTGAAAGAAAAAGATTTCCGTGAAAAAGTGGAGCTCATCAATGTTGATGAATATAAGGATGCTTATATTTACATCTATAATTCTGTGGATACCATTATTCCTCTTTGGGCTTATTTTGTATTGACAGCCAAGCTTACGGAGGTTGCTAAAAAAATAGTTTTTGGAAACCGTGAGGATCTGGAAGTTATTTTGATGCACAATGCTATTCAGACTTATGATTTTGAAGAGATGAGAGGGAAAAGAGTTTTAGTAAAAGGATGCTCAGATAAAGAAATTCCGGAAAATGCCTACATCGAACTGGTAGAACAGCTAAAGCCACTTGTAAAGTCGCTGATGTTTGGAGAAGCATGCTCTAATGTCCCTATCATAAAGAACTAGGAATGAATAAATATATATCTGCAGGTTTTATATTTTTTATTTTCTTACTTATTTACTATCTCGGCAGTTTTACAAGAATTCCTTTCGCTGACGCTATCGGTTTTATACTTCCCGTAGAACAGGGAGATTTTGAGACAACGGCTACAGCGACTACTCATTTTCTGTATGTCAATACCGCTATTTTTATCAAGAATATTACAGGAATCAATGCTATTGAAGCCAGTCGGTTTTTAATTATCACGTCTGGTGCCCTTACTGTTTCCGTAATCTATCTTACCGTAAAAAGTATTACAAAGCTAGAATGGGCTTCTGTTGCAGCAGCATTTATTTTTGGATTTAGTTTTACGTTTTGGAAAAATGCAGAAATTGTAGAGGTTTATACCTATAATTCACTATGGCTAAGCCTTTTCTTTTTTTCCCTGGTCAAAAGTTTTGCAGAGCAAAAGAAGCTACACATTCCTTTAGCCGGATTCTTTTTTGCCATCAGTCTTTGGGTGCATATTCAGAATATTCTGCTGATTCCAGCTTTTATTTTATTTCTGTATTATTTCAGAAAAGAAACTAAGTATGTCTACTCCTCTTTATTGATTTTTTTACTGATCTTCGGGTCCATTACCGTTCTTAATGTTTCCCAGGGGTTATCTTTAAGTTCTCCTTATTTTTCTGAACGAGGAGAATGGCTTTCCAATTCATTCAAAAAAACATTTGTACAATACCTTCAGGACCTCGTTAAATCTGTAGTCTATATCATTTATAATTTTAATGTCTTTACACTTTTAGGGATTGCCGGGATCTATTTTTTATACCGGACAAATAAGAAAATGTTTTTTGTTTTCTTTACCGCTTCGTTATGTGTATATGGTTTTGCAACGTTCTATGCTGTTACGGATAACTACGTTTTCTTTATCCCTTTCAATATGATTTTTGCTTTATCTATAGGCTATGGACTATCTCAGGTACAATATCCGTGGGTAAAAAAATGGTCATGGGTATGTATTTTCATTCCCCTCTTCTATGTGCTATCCCTTCAAATTGTTTCATCAACTGAAAAAGGACAGGATTTTGGTAATTATAAAAAATACAAGGGCGGACTGGAATATTATATGTATCCATGGATGAATAACAATGTGGGGATTCTGGAATTCACAATAGACAAGAAAGTAGCCCCCGATCTTATCTTCTGGATGACCGAAGAGGCAGAAATATATATTGAGCTCCTAAAAAGCAAAGGATTTACTGAAAAAGAGATCAGAAAACTTTAACAATAATTATGACCTGAAGGCATTTTATGAACCATATTTTTTGATAACTTTGAGATAGTTAATACTTTAAACAAACACAAAAAATGAGCTTAATCGACCTACTTACAGGGAACACCAGCAACCAGGTTGCTGAACAGGCTGAAAACAAATTTGGAATCAGCAAAAATCAGGTCATCGCCTTATTGGCAGTAGCCACACCTCTTATCATTTCTTACTTAAGAAATAAATCTCAGGATGCTAAAGAAGCGGAAGCTTTAAACAGCGCTTTAGATAAAGATCATAATGGCAGTATTTTAAATGATGCATCACAAGTTGAAGCAAGACAGGCTGAAGGAGGATCTATTCTTGATCACATTTTCGGAGGGCAAAAAAGCACTGTAGAAAACCAGCTTTCCCAAAATACAGGAATTTCAATAGATAAACTGGGACCAATCCTGGCCATGCTAGCTCCTGTAGTAATGGGATATATTGGCCAACAAAAACAGCAAAACAATGTAGGTGCCGGAGGCCTAGGTGATCTTCTGGGGGGAATCCTTGGAAACGCATCCAGCCAGGCACAGGCTCAGCAATCAAGTCCTTTAAATGACATTCTTGGCAGCGTACTTGGTAATGGTGGACAATCACAATCATCAGGAAATCCACTGAATGATATACTGGGAAGTGTACTTGGTGGTGGAGGTAATACTCAACAACAGCAAGGAGGCCTGGGAGGTATCCTTGGAAATATTTTTGGAAAATAATTAGTTTAATTTGTTATAAAAAAAGACCGGAGATTAATTCTTCGGTCTTTTTTACTTATACTATTTCTTAGTTTTTTCTTCAGAGGCTACAATAGATCTTGAAGCTTTCCTAGGTCTCTTTTTCCCATAACTTCCCGAATTAATTTTACCTCTTCTAGATTTTTTGTCTCCTTTTCCCATAGTATTAAATGTTTGTTGTTCTACGAATATAGGAAATATACCATTAAAATCCAATCAATTACAGTGTTAAAAACTGCTAAAACAGGATGGATTTTAGGTAAGAGTACAATAGTTCTGCCTTAGTCTTTGTTACACTTTAACATTTTTCCATTTTCCTCTTTTAAATAAAATAAAGGCTACGATGGTAATAAGAGTTTCTGCTGCCGGGATTGAAATAAAAACACCTTTAGGTCCCATTCCAAAATGCTTTGCAAGAAAATAAGCCAAAGGAATCTGAAACAGCCAGAACCCAAAAAGATTGACCCATGTAGGTGTCCAGGTATCTCCAGCTCCATTAAAGGCATTGATCATCACCATACCTATTCCATAAAAAATAAATCCTATACTCATAATATGCAGGGCATTCTTTGCAAAATTCATGATCTCGGTTTCCTGAGTAAAGAAACTTACCAAAAAATTACCCATAAAAAGGAATATCAGACTGACGGCTAACATAAAAATCACATTATACTTCACCGTTTTCATGACTGCCTGCTCTGCTCTCAGCATTTCATTAGCACCCATATTTTGCCCTACCAAGGTGGAGGCGGCATTACTTAATCCCCACGCTGGAAGCATAAAAAACATCATCAGTCTCAGTGCGGTCTGATAACCGGCGGAAGCATTTTCTCCACCTGTGGTAGCTACCAGTTCCGCAAGAAAAATCCAGCTGCATGAAGCAATCACAAATTGAAAAATTCCAGGGGTTGCAATTTTTATAATAGATTTGATAGATTCAAAATCCGGTTTAAAGTAATCCATTCTAATCCTGATCTGGGTATCCGCAATCAAAAGATGATAAAGCTGATACAGCACTCCAATACTTCGTCCTATGGTTGTGGCCAATGCTGCCCCAGTAAGCCCCATTGCCGGAACCGGTCCTAATCCTTTAATTAAGATGGGGCAAAGGATGATGTTGGCAATATTGGCGATCCATAAACTTTTCATTGCAATCATAGCATTTCCTGCTCCTCTGAAGATTCCGTTAATTAAAAATAAGAGCATAATCACTGTACTGCTTCCCATCATAATTCTTGTAAAATCTTTACCATAAGCTGCCGCTTCGGGTTTTGACCCCATCAGGATTAAAATTTCCTCTGCGTAGACAACCCCCAGTAAACTCAAGACAAACGTGATAACAAATGAAACCAATACAACCTGTGCAGCACTTCTGGAAGCCTGCTCCGGATTCTTTTCTCCAATTCTTCTCGCTACCAATGCTGTGGCAGCCATACTCATTCCGATAGCAATAGAATACATTACAGAAAGTACAGATTCTGTAAGGCCCACTGTCTGAATGGCAAAACCGCTCTCTTTCAAATGTCCGACAAAATACAGGTCCACTAAAGCGAATACCGATTCCATTGCCATTTCCAACATCATAGGTATTGCTAAAAAAAGCACAGCACTTCTTATACCCACTTTAGTATAATCTACTTCTTCTCCGCTTAGGGCTCTTTTTATGAAATTGATATATTTTGTCATTCTATTTTTGGTTTACCTGACAAAAATATCAATTCAAAAACAATTAAGACTTAGCATATGGAAAGTTTTATAGAGATGACAAATCTTTGCTCTGTTCCGGGCAGAATTGAGCTTTATTGAGCTAACAATTCATTCAAAAATAAAATTACAATAATTTTTTATCGTAAATCAATAAATATTTATATATTTACAACAATAAAATGAACACCCATGAAATTAATTGGCGAAAAATCTATCTCTACAATCTTAAGCAAAATATTACTGATTGGCTGTATGGGTCAATTGCTGTACTTAGGTTATCTCATCTTCGGATTTATTGTTGCCTACACCAACCTTCATCAGGAAACCCTTTTTTTCTCTGATATTTTTAAAACCGGAAATTTTAATAATGAGGTCGACAGCACTGCATCCAATGCTCTTGCATTCCAGTTCAATATACCATTTTCTGAAGCTGTTATTAAAGGAAATTTTACGTTCTCTACATTCACTTCAATATTATTTTTTCTTGGGTTCTACAGCCTGTTTACTTTTTATTTGTTCAGGATTTTTAAAGGAATGAGTACGGATATCATTTTTAATAAAGAAACCATCCGGTATTTAAGAAAATTTGCCTTCCTCAACATCATATTCATACCGATTTACTCAATCGTTTTATATTTCATAGATCAGTCAGTATACAGCATTGATCCTATGTTTATCCTGCTTCACCTTGCTACAGGTATCATCATTATATTCATTATCGAGTTCTTCAAAAAAGGATATGAACTCCAGACACAAACTGACTTAACAATATAACTATGCCTATTATTATCAATATAGATGTAATGCTTGCTAAACGAAAAATGCAATCTCAGGAGTTAGCTGAAAAAATAGGAATAACTCAGGCTAACCTCTCCATTTTGAAAAATGGAAAAGCCAAGGCCATAAAAGTTTCTACTTTGGAAGCAATATGCACTGCTTTAGACTGCCAGCCAGGTGATATATTAGAATTTAAACCTTAAAAATAAAAAACCATGAAATTATCTTCAATCCCTAAGAAAATACTCAGTCTGGTATTCGGACTGTGCACTGTACTGTTTATCTCTGCTCAGGAACTCACCCACGAGCATAAACAAATGCTGAAGTATGATAATACAGCCTACTTTCCCACACTGGTCAATAAAGAGAATATCAACTCATGCTATCAAATAGAAAACAATGCCTACACCTTATTAGGATTAACCATTAAAATGAACAGTAAAGAGGTGTTTCAAAAGCTGATTGATGAAAAAGCCGATATAGAAAAAGCATGTGATGGAAAGACTCCTTTAATGTTTGCTGCCAAGTATGGCAATACAGAGCTGCTGAAAAAACTTTTAATAAACGGTGCTAAAAAAGATACTAAGACTGAAAAAGGGTATACTGCCTTGGACTATGCCAAGAAATATGAAAAGCCAGAGGCTGTTAAGCTTTTGGAATAATAATGCAATTCTTTTTATTCGACATTTTCAAATGACAATAAAGAAAGGTTTTTAGATAATTTTTATTATTATTTTCGAACCAATACCCTAGATAAACCACTACAATTATTAACAAAACTTAGCAATTGATAATAAAATTTAGTTAGATTTGTATATTCTTAAAAATAGTTCTTATGAAAAAAATAATCTCTACACTCTTTCTATTTGGAATATCATTATATGCAGGTATGCTTTCTGCACAGCAACTTTCCCAAGCGAAAATGAGAGCAATCAATTCTGACAATATAGCTGCCTTTAAAAAACAGTTTGCTCCCGGAGATTACAATAAATGTTTTACGATTGGCCAGGAAGCATATACCCCACTTGGATTCAGTTCATTATATGGAAGCAAAACTCTTGTCAAGTTTCTACTGGACAACAAAGCAAATATTAATAAGAAATGTAAAGACAAGACTCCGTTGGAATTAGCAGAAATAGGAAAAAGTGAAGATACTGCAAAACTCCTGATAGAGCATGGAGCAGTTAAAAACTAAAATTCATTAAAAATATACAAGACTTCCGAAAGGAAGTTTTTTTGTTTATAAAACCTGTAAAAACCTTATCTTTGCCATCGAAAAAAACAAGGTTCGGATAGGAACCTTAAACATTGAACTTTAAACAAATAATTATGTTTCGATCACACACCAATGGAGAACTATCTCTAAAAAATCTGAATGAACAAGTTACACTATCAGGATGGGTACAGACTATCCGTGATAAAGGATTTATGATTTGGATAGATCTTCGAGATCGTTACGGAATTACTCAGTTGGTTTTTGACCAGGATCGCTCTTCAGCACAGCTAATGGAAGAAGCTAAGAAATTAGGCCGTGAATTTGTAATTCAGGTTTCCGGAAAAGTCATTGAAAGAGTAAGTAAAAACCCCAATATTCCAACGGGGGAAATTGAACTTTTAGTAGAAAAACTGACTGTTCTTAATAATTCACAACTTCCACCTTTTACTATTGAAGATGAAACCGATGGTGGAGAAGAGCTGAGAATGAAATACCGTTACCTTGATATCAGAAGAAATCCGGTAAAAGATAAGCTGATCTTCCGTCACAAAATGGCACAGAAAGTAAGAAATTATTTATCTGATGAAGGTTTTATTGAAGTAGAAACTCCTGTTTTGATCAAGTCTACACCGGAAGGAGCCAGAGACTTTGTGGTTCCAAGCAGAATGAATCCTGGGCAGTTTTATGCATTACCACAGTCTCCACAGACTTTCAAACAGCTTTTGATGGTAGGTGGAATGGATAAGTATTTCCAGATTGTAAAGTGTTTCCGTGATGAGGATTTAAGAGCGGACAGACAACCTGAATTTACACAGATAGACTGCGAAATGGCTTTCGTAGAGCAGGAAGATGTCATGAATGTTTTTGAAGGAATGACTAAAACTCTTTTAAAAGATATTACAGGTCAGGAATTTGGAAATTTCCCAAGAATGACTTTCGCAGATGCGATGAAAAAATATGGAAACGACAAACCCGATATCCGTTTCGGGATGGAGTTTGTAGAACTTAATGAACTGGTAAAAGGAAAAGATTTCAAAATATTTGATGAAGCTGAACTGGTTGTAGGGATTAATGTAGAAGGATGTGCAGACTATACGAGAAAACAGATTGACGAGCTTGTAGACTGGGTAAAACGTCCACAGGTTGGTGCCTCAGGAATGGTATGGGCAAAATTCCAGAATGATGGTGTGAAGACCTCATCTGTCAACAAATTCTACAATGAAGAAGACCTTGCGAAGATCATTGAAAAATTCGGAGCGAAGGAAGGAGATTTAATGTTAATTCTTTCCGGAAATGAGAATAAAGTAAGAGCACAGCTTTCTGCTTTAAGAATGGAACTTGGAAACCGTTTAGGGTTGAGAAAAGGAAATGTATTTGCTCCTCTTTGGGTAGTTGACTTCCCTCTGTTGGAATGGGATGAAGACACTGAAAGATTCCATGCAATGCACCATCCGTTTACTTCTCCAAAACCGGAAGATATCCACTTATTGGAAACTGATCCGGGTAAAGCAAGAGCTAACGCTTATGATATGGTATTGAACGGAAATGAAATTGGTGGTGGATCTATCAGAATTTTTGATAGAGATTTACAGTCAAAAATGTTTGACCTGTTAGGATTCACAAAAGAAGAAGCTGAAGCTCAGTTTGGATTCCTAATGAACGCATTCAAATACGGAGCACCTCCACATGGTGGTTTAGCTTTTGGATTTGACCGTTTAGTAGCTATCCTTGATGGCAATGAGGTCATCAGAGATTATATTGCATTCCCTAAGAATAATTCAGGGCGAGATGTGATGATCGATGCACCGGCTTCCATTGCTGATGCACAGCTTGATGAACTAGAACTTCAATTGAATTTAAAAGCATAAATATAAAGCGGAGATTTTTTCTCCGCTTTTTTTTTACCCAAAATTACTGAAACATCCAGTCTAGCTCCTCATTTGCCGATATCATTCTTTTTAAAAGCAACTATTCGGATGTGATACTACTCTACTGTCTATAAGATGGATTCCCACATACGTTTGAGTTTACCAGAATAAAACAAACTTTCTCATAATATTAGGATTATATTAATCTTATATCAACTACTCATGAAATAACTTCATTCACGATTTAATAGGAAAATTTAAACAAACAATCAATATTTCAACGAAATAAATACATAAGTAAAGCAAAGTAAGCAGTAAAACAACCATTATATTATGTATATAAATACAACTTTTGTTATTATATTTACAAAACACAGCTGAATGATAATTAAGATCAAACTTAGGAATTAATTTACCTCTGTACTATGTTCCATATGCTGATGAGCCGCTGTTCGTATTTGGAAAAATTTATCAATAAAACCAATATTTAATATTATATGAAAAGCAAATTATTAGTCTTATCAGGATGCCTTGTTTTGGCAATGAATTCATGTAGGTCAGATACCGAAAACGCTTCAATTGATCATACAACATCGAAGCTCAATGGCACAACGATTCACAAATTATCAATTAATGGGAATTATACTTATGTCAATGAAGTAAATGGTGAATATTTTTATGCAGATGATATTACTATTACCTCCGAACAATTTAACAAATTAAAGATGCAGGCCAATTCTGAATTGTCAACAATGGAGAAAAGTACAATTGTCAGCTCCTTTATTAAGACATGGCCAAATGCAACAGTATACTATACATTACCTAGCCAGGGAAGCCTGAGTACCCAGAATTATAATACGTTTCTTACCAATATTAACAAAGCGTTTGAAATGATTTCCTCTCAAACCAGTGTTCAATTTATTCAACGTACCAATCAAACTGAATATATCACCTTTACTTATTCTACTAGTACAAACAGTTCTCCACTTGGATGGGGAAAAAACACAGTTAATGGTATTAAAATTTATAATATTACCTATCCCGCAATTATTGCTCACGAAGTGATGCACTCTATGGGAATCATGCATAAACAATGCCGTCCGGACAGAGATCAATATATTATTGTAGATGTTAACAGGGCAATAGAAGGAAGCCGACATAACTTCAACCTTTACCATGATTACGCAGGAAATGGTGAATTTGATTTCGGGTCAGTAATGATGTATCAGTCCACAGACTTTGCTATTGATACAAGCAAACCTGTAATGACTAAACTGGACGGTTCTACTTTTACCAAGCAAAGAACAGCATTGTCTGCTGGTGATTATGCTGGAATTAACCATTTGTATGGACCTGTTAATGCCACTTCTGCAATCAATGGAACTTATACGCTGACAACATCTTTAGCAAGTGATAAAAATTTAGATATTTCCGGAAGTACCATTACAGATGGAGTTAATATTATTCTGAACTCAGCCTCTACAGGAAATAATCAGAAATTTACGTTCACCAAGTCAGATCATGGTTATTATATCATCAAATCTTCAGTGGATCCTACAAAGGTATTAACCGTAAAAAATAGCGGAACACTGAATGGAACAGCTGTAGAATTAAGAACCAATTCTAATACAGATTCTCAGAAATGGTTATTGTTCAATCTGGGAAATAATGGCTTTGGGTTCGCTCCTAAAAATGCACCATCCTTGCGATTAGAGGTAAAAGATGGTTTGACAACTAATCTTACGCCTATTGTAATCGGTAGTACGGATACAACGGTTCAGCCGTATACAAAGCAACGTTTTAAACTTACAAAGGTCAATTAACTTAAACTTTTTCATTCTTCCAGACGTAAGGAGGTTAGGAAATAAATTTCCTAACCTCCTCTGTTTTATATAAACACCGGTAAACCTACTTGCCTTAACTATTTACTGCTTAATTTCAAAATCTGCTCTCTTCCCGGGCCTATAGAAAGGTAAGCTACAGGAATACCCAGCTCTGCCTCCAAAAACGTCAGGAAGTCTTGTAATTCTTGAGGCAATTCGGAGCTGTTTTTCATATTGGAAAAATCGGCGTTCCATCCTTCCATCCACTTCAGTACCGGTTTTGCATTATCCGGAAGCACGGCGGAAATCTTTTCTATTTTTCCGTCTTCCAGTTCATAGTGTGTACAGATAGCTACTGATTTCAATCCACTTAAAACATCAGCTTTCGTCAATACCAATTGGGTGACTCCATTGATCATAACAGCATATTTTAAAGCAGGTAAATCCAACCATCCAATTCTGCGTGGTCTTCCCGTATTAGAGCCGAATTCATTTCCTTTTATCCTGATCTCTTCCCCCAATTCATCAAAAAGCTCTGTAGGAAACATTCCGTTTCCAACCCTAGTACAGTAGGCTTTTGCAATCCCGTAGATCTCACCCATTTTTTTCGGTGAAATACCTAATCCGCTGCAGGCTCCCGCCGCCGTAGTAGACGAAGAGGTTACGTATGGATAAGTACCATGATCGATATCCAGCATGGCCGCCTGAGATCCTTCGGCCAATATATTTTTCCCTTCATTTAAAGCGGTATTCAAATAGATTTCAGTTTCTGTACAGTTGAACCTCTTAAGAAAATCTACCGCTTCAAAAAACTCGTTGCTTATTTCTTCCAAAGAAGGAAGCTCCACATTCCCTTCTGCAAGCATTTTGTAATCTCTCTCTAAAATATGCCGTACTCTGCTTTTAAAGTCAGGAGCAAACATATCTCCTACTCTTACATTCTGTCTTAAAATTTTATTTGAATACGCTTGTGCAATTCCGTTTTTTGTAGTTCCGATAGTTGTATAATCAGGACTCTCCTCCATAAAAACATCCAGAAGCTTATGAGTAGGCAATACAAAGTGAGCTTTCAATGAAATAATCACATTCGTTTCCGGCTGAACCGTTTCATCAAAAGCCTGAAGATTTGCAATTTCTTTTTTAAAGCTTACAGGATCTAAAACAGTTCCCGTACCAATCACATTCTGTACCCCTTTCATGAAGATCCCCGAAGGAATCATTTTAAGAGTGATTCTTCGCCCATTCCTTTCTATACTGTGTCCAGCATTAGATCCACCATTAAAACGTGCTGTAATGTCATAATTTTCACTGATAAGATCAATAAACTTTCCTTTACCTTCATCTCCCCATTGTAATCCTAATACAATATCCATATTTTTAATTTTATGCTGCAAAATTAGGTTAGCCAGACATGAGAACCATTGTCATTTGGCAAAAAGCGTGGGATTTTATATTGTGCCACGTACAATGTACCAGACTGACAGTCTGCCCCTTAAACTTTGGTAAAGTTTTGGGGATTGATCATTTTAGGAAACAGAATATGCTCTGCCTCTTATGGAAATTGGTATTGTCTGTTAAAATACTATAAGATATTTCTTCTGATCCTGCTTAGGGAAGATGGCGTAATCCCAAGATAGGAAGCCAGCATAGATTGAGGAACCCTGTTAGCAAGGCCGGGATAATGGTTTAAAAAATGAATATAGCGGGCTTTAGCATCCTGGTTCAGCATGATACTCGCTACTTTAAGTTTATTTTCTGCTACAAAGACATGAATTCTGGCAAATAAGACAGGCCATATGACAATTTCTTTTTCCAGAATCTTGAAATGATCCCAATCAATAACAAGCAGTAAGGCATCGGTTACAGCTTCAATGTATTCATGAGAAGATACCTGATCTGTAAAACCCTGAAAGTCTCCGATAAACCTTCCTTCATAGATAAAATATCGCGTAAAGTCATCTCCCTGCTTATTATAATACAAAGATCTGAAAACGCCTTCCTTCACAAAAGCAATCTTTTTACTTACTTTTCCTGCTTCTACAAAACTGTCTCCCTTTTTTACACTAATCTCATGGATTCCCTGAGAGATGAGTAATTCTTCCTGATCACTCAGTACCCCAAATTTTTTGATGTAATTAAAAAGTTCATCCATGATTATTTGCCCGCAAATTGGAAAACATAAAGGTATAAAACTATATCTGTAAAACAATTGCCATTTGACAAAAAGCGTACAAACACATACCACACAAGCTTCCAACGGCATGTTAATTGCTTGATTTTTAAAAACGTAAGACAATGAAAGCAATTTGGAATGGTGCCATTGGATTCGGTTTAGTAAACATTCCCGTTAAGATTTACTCTGCCACGGAAACCAGTAAATTGGACCTTGATATGCTCGATAAATCTGATTTTTCCAATATCCGGTTTAAAAGAGTGAACGAGAATACGGGAAAAGAAGTCAAATGGGAAAATATTGTCAAAGGTTATCTCATGGATGACCAATACATCGTTCTGGATGAAGAGGATTATGAAGCGGCAAGTCCCGAAAAAACAAAAATACTTTCTATTGATCAGTTTGTAAAGGAAGAGGAAGTAGACAGTGTCTATTTTGAGACTCCTTATTATCTGGAGCCTCAGAAAAACGGTGAAAATGCCTACAGGCTTCTGTTAAAAGCACTTGAAGAAACAAAAATGGTCGGAATAGGTACTTTCGTACTCCGCGAAAGTGAAACAATCGGAATGATACGCCCATACCATGATAATATCTTAGTTTTGAATCGCCTGAGATTCGATCAGGAGATAAGAAGTTATTCGGATTTAAAAATTCCGGCACTTAAAGCACCGAAACCGGCAGAACTAAAAATGGCGGTAAGTCTTATCAAGCAACTTTCACAAGATTTTGATCCTGCCATGTATAAAGACACATATTCTGCAGACCTTATGAAGATTATCAAACAGAAGGCGAAAGGTAAGAATATAAAAGCTCAAAAAGCCCAACCCGCTAAAGAAGGCAAAGTGATTGACCTTATGGCCCAGCTAAAAGCCAGCCTGAGTAATTCTAAATCTAAATCTGCATCATAATGGCTCTCAAAGATTATCAAAAAAAACGGAAGTTCGATGAAACCAGTGAACCTAAGGGGAAAACAAAAAAGAGCAAAAACAAATTGATTTTTGTCATTCAGAGGCATGCAGCATCAAGGCTTCATTATGACTTCCGATTGGAGATGGAAGGAGTTTTGAAAAGCTGGGCTATACCCAAAGGGCCGTCATTAGATCCGCAGGATAAACGCCTGGCAATGATGGTAGAGGATCATCCTTATGATTACAAAGATTTTGAAGGAAATATTCCTGAAGGAAACTATGGCGCCGGGCAGGTAGAAGTATGGGACAGCGGAACCTATGAACCGTTGGATGAAAGTACTGCACTTTCTGACGAAAAGGAACTGTTGAAAGAACTGCATTCCGGATCATTAAAGTTTATCTTACATGGTAAAAAGCTGAAAGGCGAGTTTGCTTTGGTTAAAATGAAAAATGCTGAAAACAATGCATGGTTGCTGATTAAACATAAAGATGAATTTGCAGAAAGCCCATATGACGCTGAGGAAAACACCTCATCAAAATCTTTAGTCACCCAATTTTTAGAGGAAAAAAAAAGCCTGAAAATAAACGCAAAAAAGAAGTTATAACTTCAGGGAAACCTTTCAAAAGCTTTAATTCTTTAACCAACGAAAAAAAGCTTACAACCTTTATCAAACCTATGCTGGCGAAGCTTTCGGAAAATGCTTTTAATGATAAAGACTGGGTTTTTGAAATAAAATGGGATGGCTACAGAGCAATCGCAGACCTCCGCCATAAAGAACCCCTATTCTACTCCAGAAACGGAATTTCATTCTTATCAAAATTTGAAAGGGTAACGCGTGATTTCGCAAGACAAAAGCATCATATGATCCTGGATGGAGAAATTGTAGCATATGACCACAGGGGAAAACCCAGTTTTCAGCTTTTACAGCAAATTGGTGATACTCCCAGTCTAAGTCTTGTTTATCAGGTTTTCGACATTCTGTGGCTAAATGGCCACTCCACAGAGGAACTGCCCCTTATTCAGCGAAAAGAGCTTTTAAAAGAAGCGCTGGTTGAAACTGAAACCATTGTCTATTGTGATCATATTCCTGAAAAAGGTATTGAGTTTTTTAACCAAATGAAAAAAATGAAACTGGAGGGAATGATTGCCAAACGGGCTGACAGCCCATATATCGAAAATCAAAGAACCAGTGACTGGCTTAAAATAAAATTCACCAATACGGATGAAGCTATTATTTGCGGTTTTACAGAACCAAGAGGCTCACGCCAGGGTTTTGGAGCCCTGATTTTAGGGAAGTATATTGATCAAAAACTCACCTATTGCGGCCATACAGGAACAGGATTCAATAAAAATTCATTGCAGGAACTTTACAAAAGACTTCAAAAATTAACAGTCAGGATTTCACCTTTTGAAATAATTCCCAAAACGAATATGCCCGTAACATGGATAACACCTGAACTGGTGTGTGAAATCAAATATTCTGAGATTACTAAAGACGGAATTTTCCGGCATCCGGTTTTTATCACCATCCGTGAGGATAAAGAACCTGAAGAAATTAAAAGTCTGCTGAAGAGCAGTCAAAACGAAAAATCTAAAGGAATGAAAACAAAAACCACTTCCAGAAAAAAGGAAACTTCCGAAAAAGAAACTGAACTCATACTGAATAAGCATCATGTAAAGCTCACTCATCAGGATAAAGTATATTTTCCAAAAGATGGTATTACCAAGGGTGATGTAATCACTTATTACCAATCAGTCGCAGACTATATTTTACCTTACCTGAAAAACAGACCTTTGTCTCTCAACCGTTTTCCCAACGGAATAGAAGAACAGGGCTTTTATCAGAAAGACGCCGGAGATCATATCCCTGACTGGATCAAAACAACAAAGGTATACTCGGAATCTAATGATAAATACATTGATTATATCTACTGTAATGATCAGGCAACGTTGGCATATCTTAATAATTTAGGGTGTATTGATTTCAATCCATGGAATAGCTCTCTGCCGGATCTTGAGCATCCGGATTATCTGGTTTTGGATCTCGACCCGTCATCAAAGAATACATTTGATGAGGTTATTGAGACCGCCCTTCAGGTGAATGAAGTTTTACAATCTATTACAGTAAAAGGCTATTGTAAAACTTCAGGGAGTACAGGGATTCACGTTTATATTCCGATGGGTGGAAAATATGAATTCGACCAGGTAAAAGATTTCGCTCATATACTCATGAAACAGGTCAATGAAAAGCTCCCAAAGATTACCACCTTAGAAAGGAGCCTTCAAAAAAGAGATAACAAAAAAATCTATCTGGATTATCTTCAAAACAGAACCGGACAGACTTTGGCCAGTGCCTATAGCATAAGACCCAAACAAGGAGCATCTGTCTCCATGCCATTGGAATGGAATGAGCTCAAACCGGGATTGCAACCTACTGATTTTAATATTGATAATGCCCTGAATAGGATAAAGGAAAAAGGAGATTTGTTTAAACCGGTTATGGCTAAGGGTATTGATATGATAAAGGCTTTGAATACTATGCAGAATATTGAATAATTTTGATATTTTTGCCGAAAACTATAATCATGGAAAACACTCTTAGAATTCAAGTAAATTTTAATGAGAAGATTATTCGTAAACAACTTTGGACGTATTTCTACTATTCATGGAAAAAGAAAATGCCTACTATTTTACGAAACTTCTTTTATGTATTATTTATCATTTTTATTTTTGATAGCCTTCTGGGCAATAAAACCAGATACAACTTCTTACAATTTGTTATTGTATTTTTAGGCCTTACCTGCATTTTTTATCTTATTAACTTTTATTATCAAAAGATAACCTACTCCACTAAGATAAATAAGCATATTGATGAATTAAAAGGATATCATCCTGTCACAGAATTATATTTTGATGAAGAAAACTTTTATATCAAAGGTGAACAGTATGATGTAAGAAGTATTTGGAAAAAAATCACTTATGAAGTTTCCGGTAACATTATTTTGATTCAAGTTGAAATAGGAACTCCCTTTATCTACGTTATCAGCGAAGAAGAAACTGATCAATATTCCGAGATTCTTAGCTTTTTGAAACATAAAGCAAAGTCAAAGAAAAAATAAAAAAACCTGCATTGTTAGCAATGCAGGTTTTTTTTAAGGTTTTATGCCTTTTATTTATTGTAAACATGAATATCTCTCTGTGGAAAAGGGATTCCTATTCCTGCCTTATCAAGAGCTTCTTTACAGTTGATAATCAGTTCCTCATTCATTTTCCAGAAATTCTCATTAGAGGTGGTCACTCTTACAGATAAGTTTACAGCACTGTCACCAAGTTCTGTTACCATTACCTGTGGGGCAGGTTCTGTAAAGGCATATTGGTTGTTATTGATCACCCTCATTAATATTTCTTTGGTCTGTTTAAGATCTGCATCATACGCTACTCCTATATCCAAAGAAGTTCTTCGGGATCCTAATTGGGTAAAATTAGTAATGCTGTTATTGGAAACTACCCCATTCGGGATGACAATTAATTGGTTTTGTGGGGTAATCAGCTTGGTATGAAAAATATCGATAGCCTCAACGGTTCCTGAAACACCGGAATTGGTAGAAATAAAGTCTCCTATTTTAAATGGTTTTAACAGTAAAATAAGAATTCCACCTGCAAAATTGGTTAGTGATCCCTGTAATGCCAGACCTACTGCCAAACCGGCTGCACCAATCATCGCCACAAAAGCTGAGGTCTGTACTCCCAATTGGGTAACAACCACTATAAAAAGAAGAATATTAAGCCCCCAATTAATAATATTTAAAAGGAAAAGCTGTAAAGAAGCTTCCATATTACGTTTTTTAAACGCTTTTGCAACCAGCTTTTTAATCATTCTTATCATCCATGAACCAATCAGGTAGATCAGTATTGCAGAAATTACTGCTGTGATAATTCTTGGTGTCCATGAAATGGCTGAAGATAGTAAAGAATCCCAGTGTTGTTGAATGTTGTTTAATTCTAAATCGTTCATTTGTCTGCTTCTTATTTTAGTATTTGTATATCTGTTATGGGCTTCTTGTACAAGATTTAAAATGAAAATGAGTATAACATCATCCGGTTTCCAAAAAGAAACAGGCCCTAGCCCTTTCGAGCTAAAGAAGAAGTATTATCCATGAATATAAATTGATTGCGAAACAGAATGGTTTGGCTTACTCAATGATCATTTCAAAAATTGAATCTTGGTACGAAGAAATAATTTTGGGTTTTATAATAGCAAAGAGGATACCGAACTCCCCTTTTAAAGAAATAAGGTTCTTATTATTATACATAACAGACAGGAAAAATAATAAAAACATTCATTACACGGACCGTTTTGAATGCTAATATTCAAAACATTACGGCAATTTAGCGACTAAACCTTCCGGCAGAAGTCTGAGAATATGATAAATCATTTTCCATTTAAAATTTGGAACAATAGTAAAGGAATTGCCGGCATTGACAATATATCCTGCCACATAATCAGGCTCCATAATCAAGGACTCATTAAGTTGTAATCCGTCATTAATTTTTGTTCTGATATATCCAATGACCAATGCATTGATAATGATTTTTCTGGAAGCCAATTCCTGTCTTAAACCCGCCAGATACTGAGTAAAGGCAGCTTTTGTACTTCCATATACAAAATTGCTTTTTCTTCCTCTTACACCGGATAATGAGGAGAGTCCTACCATTCTTTCCAGGTGTTTATTGCTTTGATCCATTGCAATAATGCTGAGAATGGAAACGGCTCCCATATAATTGACCTCCATCATTTGTTTAGCCCCGCTAAAGTCAGCTAATGCTCTTTCATTATCTACCAGGAAACCGGCAGCATAAACTACTATATGAGGTTTTACAGGAAGTTGATCGTAAAATTTCTGATGGGAATTAAAATCTGCGGCATCAAAAGGTAAAACGGCAATTTTAGTTTGATCCAAATTATTCTCAGAGATAAAATCTTCCAGAGATCGGGTATTTCTGGAAGCCGCAATTACAGAAAGTCCTTTTTCAATATATTGCTTGATGCATTGTTTCGCGACATCTGAATTGGCTCCTAAAATAAGAACAGTTTTATTTGCGTTTTGATCCATTTGGCAAAGATAATTTCTTTTTTCAAAATGAAAATGAATGGTTGCCAAATAACTATTACGTGTTATAAACGGCTTAGTATATTCTATAAAAGAGAAGGGGGGGGTGAACTTCGTTCACCCGCCGATTCTGCATATTTTCAAACCGAATTATTTCTTTTCTTCAGTTTCTATTTCTTTTTTGTCTGCTGTTTTATCAGCAGCTTTTGCTTTATCTCCGAAACGGGTTTCTGTCATTTCTCTTGAGATAGCCGCTTTTTCGAATTTCAGTTTTCCTGATAATGTTTCGATAACAAAACCGTCATCCTGAACCTGAGCAATTCTTCCGTGAAGTCCTGAAGTAAGCACAACTCTTGTTCCTACTTTTAGATTTTCCTGGAAATTCTTCTCCTGTTTTTGTTTTCTCATCTGAGGTCTTATCATTAAGAAATAAAACCCTACAAACATCACCCCCATCATGATCAGCATCATAGATGAAGATCCTTGTGGTTGTGCCTGTAAAAATAATGTCAACATATTTTTTTAATTATGGTTGGATGTTCGCAGTGAACGTTAATTTGATTGGAGCTTTCTCTACATTTGCAAAAACATCTGCATACTTCTGAACGTTTCCATCGAAGTTTGAAGAGTCGAAATGTAATGTAATCTTCCCTTTTTTACCTGGCATGATAGGTTCTTTTGTAAAGTCAGGAGCTGTACATCCGCATCCAGGCTTAACTTCAGAAATAACCAATGGATTTTTCCCAGTGTTAGTTACTTCGTAAACGTGTTCTACTTTATCTCCTTTTTTGATTTTTCCAAAATCGAAGTTGCTTTCAGACAAAGCGATAGAAGTAGAAGGTTCATTAGAAGCAGGAGCAGCAGCTTCACCTGTTGCAGGAGTTGCTGTAGAATCTGCCGTTGCCGGAGTTGTTATAGCTGTAGAATCAACAGCTACTGTTTCAGCACTTTGAACTTCCTTGTTTTCTTTTTTACAAGAAACTAATCCCAGGCCTATGATAGATAAGGCGATAATTGATAACGTCTTTTTCATTTTATATTCTATTTTGATCTTTACAATATTTATCTAAAATACCATTAACAAAAATATTGGAACGGTCTGTCGCAAATACTTTTGCAATTTCAATATATTCGTTAATAATCACTCTTGAAGGCGTAAACGCAAAATTATCCAGCTCCGAAATTGCGGTTGACAAAATAACTTTATCCATTAAAGAAACTCTCTCCAAATCCCAGTTTTCAAGTCTCTCTTCCAGCTTTTTCTCGTTATTTTCCCAGTTATTCAGAGTATCTCTCAATAATTTAGAAGCGAAACTTTTATCTTCTTCATCTTTAATCATCTTAATTAAAGTTCTGCTTTCTTCATCTTCTCTCAGGAAACCGATGGTTTTCTGAACCATTGAATTGGCAATATGAATATCATCATACCAAGAAAGTTCTTTATCTCCTAAATAATCATGAAAATCATCGTTTTCTGCGATATATCTAAGGAATAATTTACCGATAAACTTCTGATCATCCTCAAAAGAATATCCATCTTCTTTCATAAAATCCTGATAACGTTTTCCGGCTGTAATTCTTTGGAAAGTCTTTACCAACAAATCATCGTGCATATCCCATTTCAACTGCTTGTGCTGGCCTGTGAAAAATAATCTCTCAGGATTTTCTTCCAGCTTCTTTAATACTTGATTGTTGATGAATTTTTGGTTAGGGTTAATATCAGCATCTGTCTTCAGATACTTATTTTTCCCGATTTCGATCTGATGCTCTGCCAAATCTTTTAGTGCCACCAAAAAATTCAGCTGATAGATGTAAAGATGATAGATTTTCTCTATTCCAGCGAACATGTTTTTCTCTAAAACATCAAACTTTACAGGATTTTGATAGTACGAATACACTGTTTGTACTAATTTTTCACGGATTTGTCGTCTTCCTAACATTCAAAGAGCTTTTTTATGCCTGCAAAGATACAAAATTTAAAATTGATGAAATTCGTAGTGTGATGACATTTTCGTAATTTTGTAAAACTATATGAAAGCTCTAAAAACCTTAAACCCTTATTTTTGGAAACACAAAATACTATTGTTTTGGGGAGTACTATTTATCATTGCCAGTAACTTTTTTAATATTTATAAAGTTCAGTTTGTAGGTAAATCCGTGGATGAACTCACTAAAAACGGGAATCTTGGCTTCAATAACCAGGTTCTTATTTATGTTGCTATCATTGTGGGGTGTTCCCTATTGACTGGATTTTTCACCTTCATGATGAGGCAGACAATTATTGTTGCTTCCAGAAGAATTGAATATGAACTTAAAAATAAAATCTACCGACATTATCAGGATTTATCTTTGACGGATTATAAACAAACCACCATCGGAGATTTAATGAACCGGTTAAGTGAAGATGTTGTAGCCGTAAGGATGTATCTAGGACCTGGTGTCATGTATGTAGCGAACCTCATTGTCCTGGTTGTCATCACTTCTATTTATATGGTGAAAACAGATGCTTCCATGACTTTATGGACATTGTTGCCGCTTCCGATACTATCTTATGCTATCTATAAGGTAAGTTCCATTATCAATAAAAAGTCTAAAGTGATGCAGAAAAGCCAGTCTGCCATTTCAACTTTTGTTCAGGATAGCTTTTCAGGAATCCGTGTGGTAAAGTTTTTTGCAAGAGAAAAATACATCAAAAACAATTACGGAATCAAGGTAACAGATTACCAGAACAAAGCTTTGGATCTTGCCAAAACTGAAGCCTATTTCTTTACTATTATTTTATTTGTAATCGGATTACTGAATGTTGCCGTTATCTGGATTGGTGGTGAAAAATACATTGCAGGAGAATTAAGTATAGGGAAAATTGCCGATTTCTTCATGTACATCAATACCTTAATTTTTCCATTCTCCATGGTTGGCTGGGTTACTTCGGTGAACCAGAGAGCTGAAGCTTCTATGCAGAGGATTAATGAATTTATGGATAAGAAATCTGAAATTGTAAATTCAAATTTTGAAAATTATCCCATCCAGGGAAGTATTGAGTTTAGAAATGTTTCTTATGTATATCCAAATACGGGAATCAAAGCACTAGACAACCTGAGTTTCACCATTAATGCTGGAGAATCCTTAGCTATTATGGGGAAAACAGGAAGTGGAAAATCTACCATAGCCCTTCTTCTATGCAGGCTGATAGATCCTACAGAAGGTGAGATTCTTATTGACGGTAAAAACCTTAAAGAACACAATCTCAGCAACTACAGAGATTTTATAGGATACATTCCTCAGGAAAGCTATTTATTCTCTGATTCTATCGAAAATAACATTGGTTTTGCTATAGATCATCCCTCTCACGAAAAAGTGGTAGAATATGCTCAGATTGCCGATGTTCACAAAAATATTGTCGAGTTTAAAGACCAATATAAAACACTGGTGGGTGAACGTGGAGTCATGCTTTCGGGAGGTCAAAAGCAAAGAATTTGTATTGCCAGAGCTTTAATTAAGGACCCAAATATCATTATTTTTGACGATTCTTTATCGGCTTTGGATACAGAGACCGAGCAGAATATTCTTGAAAATATTGATAAAAAAATAGGCAATGCTACTTCCATAATTATCACACACAGAGAGTCTAGCGCTCAAAAAGCAGACAAAATCATCAACCTCACGGAAATTGCCAATTCTGTAACCGCTTAGCCGTTTCGTTCTCAATTGTTAAATAAATCATAAAAAAAATTTTGTGATTAAAAGAATTCTTTTATATTTGTTCTTAACAAGATTAAAAAATATCTAACAATGAGTGAATACAAGGAACGCCATGAAAATGAAATTTTCACTAAGGTGTTAAAAGCAGGGAGAAGAACTTATTTCTTTGATGTGCGCGAGACGAAAGCAGGAGATTATTATCTTACAATCACTGAGAGTAAGAAAAATTTCGGAGAGAATGGGGAAGCTACATTCGAGAAGCATAAAATTTACCTTTATAAGGAAGATTTTAAAAGTTTTCAGGAGATGTTTAATGAGTCCACAGATTTCATCATTAATGAAAAGGGGGAGGATGTAATTTCTGAAAAACATGACAAAGACTTCAAAAGCAAATCTTTTACGATTGATTCTGACGACGAAGTTTAAAAAAGAATATCTAAAAACACAAGCATCTGAAAAAGGATGCTTTTTTTGTGTAAAAAATTGGGCTTATGGCTTATGGCTTATGGCTTATGGCTTATGGCTTAGCAAATGTAAAGTTTGAAAAACAAAAAAGTACACCTTTGAAAAGTGTACTTTCTGTATTTTATACGTACTCCCGTTTTATCTGTGAAAGTATCGTTGGATCCAGTATTTCATTGTCTTTAGATAGTAACAGTACTTTAGATAATACTTCAGCAGATTTCGGATCGTCATCTGCAAAAGGTAAAAACAGTCTGCCTCTATGCTGAGAATGAACAGGAAGTATGGAGAGATAATGTCCGGGAACCTGATGCACTACAGCACTTCCCAAATGCACACTATATTCGGCCAAGCTCCCTTTTATCAATACATGTGAACCTTCAATCTTTATATTCTCAAGTTTAAATAAACGAGCCGTTTCTTTCATCAGTACAGTCCGCATTTCAATAGAAGACTGACTGGCTTCCGGATCTACACCTCCCACATGAGCTACCGAGACTACCAGATCCACATCACGCATTACTTCTGAGAAGAGTCTTGGACTGATCTCTTCAAAAGGAATATTCTTAGCATCTTTTAAAGAATGAAATTCTATCGTTTCCAATGTCGGGCTTTCTATATCGGCAGGTGAAAACCAATCGGCCATTGCATAAAGCTTGACCTGGAACCCTTCCTTATGATATACTTTCTGTAAGCCTTCTTCATAATCTACTTTCCACCCACGTGTTTTAAGCAAAGCTAAAGTCTGCTTGGGCTGGATCTGATGCCCTGCGTAACGACGGGATACAGATTTTTCTTTCAATTCGTCAGGGGTAGGAACATACAGCTCTCTGAAAATCTGTTTGAATGGCTGAATAAGCTTTTCTTTAAAACAGTAATGCTGGTAATCATTCCAGACTGAATGCTGATGAAAATCTACACAATGAGCGATACGCAAAGTATGATGCTCATTTAATTCCTGTATTTCACCATCCGTATTGATCAGGTTTCCATCATGGAAAAATCCGATTTTATGATCATTGGAAATAAATACCAGTTTCTCTAAATGCTTTACAATAACAGGATGTTCAAAAAGTTTCTTGATTTCAGCAAAAAAGAACTCATCTCCCCTGATCATTGCTTCCTCTAATCCTTTTCGGGAACGCATCCATTGTTCACGCATGATTTTACGGTAGTTCCCAAGTTCTATGATAGCTTTATCTTTTTTAATCTTTGGCGGAATAGACTTCAGCTGCTTATCATCTCTGAATACCACAAGCTCTGCTTTACCATTGTCTTCTATAATTAAGCCTACTGTAACTCCGTCAATGGTAACCTGTGTTTCTTTTGATAAAAGATTCTGAATTTGTTTGGTTTCCATAGCCCAGGTCAGCCTTATCGGATCAGGATACCCTGCATTTCGGGCTAAGTTTTCTAATGCTACCCGAATAGCCAGTGCCTCACTCGACTGTTTCATAGAGCCAAATTCCTTACTTTCTTTTTTGAACTGCTGGATGTATTCATAACGGCTCAGGACATCTTTCTCAGGATTGGTTTTACTCAACGGTACCAGTCCATATACACGGAGATAATCCTGATCACGCTTGTCTTTTACTTTTGTCGTCACTTCTTTTATTTTTAAGCTGCCAGCCAGTGTGTCGGAATAAAGCCTCGCCCGTCGGTGTCCGTTTCCATCAGATATATATTTAGCAGATTCATAAAGCATCTCCCATCTTGCTTTACCTAGCTCTTTGTAAGCTTTTGTAAACCAATCTTTATCTACAGCTCCATCCTTAAACTCCTGAATATCTACTGAGGAATATTTTGCAACTTCGCTTTCCAGTTTTGCATTCTGCGCTTCATAAGCTCCTGTTTTTGTATGGGCATGCATCCACCAGATCGCCGAATCCAAACCTTTCCAACCCAAATAATTACTTATCAGCTTTTGCCATTGCGGTGCATATACTGCAGCCTGTATCAGACGAAGTTCTGTAATCTTTTCTTTTTTCACCATCTCGTTAAATGCTTCCTGTGTATCATTCTCCAGAGGATAGCAATTCGAAATAAGCCAGGAAAAGAGTTTCTGCTTCGTCATACTTTCCCCAGTATAACTGTATATATAATTGGCATATAACCCGGACTTTCCTAATCCTTTCAGAAGCTGAATAAAACGATGTGTTCCATATATCGTCTGAAACTGCTGTACAAAATGAGAAACAGCTGTGTTGACATCCCCACGAATAAGCTCTATATCCAGGAATTTATCCTGTATTTCTTCAATCATCGGTTTTAAGAACGGAAATACCTCAAGATATTTCTCATTATGATGATAGAATTTGGTGATGGTAAGGTCCCTGATTGCAGAATCAGCAGTGAGGATTCCCTCATAAAGCTCTTCTCGGGTAATGGCTTTCAACTCATAGGCTTTACAAAAGATATGGAAGGGAGGAACACTATTTGTTATATTTTCCTGCAATCCATTATACTGCATCCATCGGTATAAATTCCATTGTTTGAGATGTTGTTCTTCAGTAAGATTTTTCAACGGAACCGCCCTTAAAAATACATCAAAGAAAGATAGTTGCTGCCAGCCATTTCCTTGATATGAGTAATAATAGTCTTTGTTATCTTTTCCTTTATAGTTAATAATATTTTCAGGAAGATGAGCAAACAGGGTACTGCAGGCGTCAAGTAAGAAATCTACTTTTTCCTCAAATACAAATAGATGCTGCAGTGAGTAAAGAATTTTATTAATCGCATTATCCCAGTGATAGTTTCCTTTCGTAGGATTAGGAATAACACCCTGATTGTAAAATACATAATCTTCCAAAAAGTCCCTGAATACTTTCCGATCACAAGTATCTGCAAATGTCAGCAAAAACAGGTCTCTGGGCTCTAATCCAGAATCTTTATACCATTGTTCCCAGACTTCAGACAAAGGATAATTGTCAGCGAGCTGTTGTGGAGTAAATCCATCGGTATTAGTTTTTATCTGACGGAAAGTATTTCCCATCAATTCAACTGTTACTGAACCACTCCAGTCTTCAGATTCATACTCATAGTCTTTATGCTGCAGAAATATATCATTAAGTTTTTTTAACTCTTCTTTTACTTGGGTCAGAGGCTTTGAAAATCCATATTTATCTGTTTTAACGGCCTGTGCATATACCGAATTCGCTTCCACTGCTGGTAACGCATATTTTGAGATCACAGAAGGGTCATAAAACCCGAATCCGTTTTCAGCAGAAAGTATTTTTTTATCATCGGAAGGATGAAGCTGATCCAGCAAACTCTGTTCTCTTTCGGATACCTTTGTCCTTTCGGTATATTGCTGTGTCCATCGAGAAATCTGAGCAGACAATCTCTTCTCTTTCTGAAGTTGAAGCATCATATCCAAAGAAGCCGCCCGCTGCTCGATATCCCCTTTAGCTGTGAGTTCATCAATCAAAGGAGTGATTTCGGCATCCTCCTGTGTAATCACCAGTTCTATAAGTTTTTTACGGAGAGTTCCGCCCTTTCTTTTAAACATATCGAAAAAGATCATTACTTCCTCTTTATGTAAAGGATTCTGATGCAGAACATTGATTCCCGAAGCGATCAGAGATTCACCCCTATCTTTTATAATCTTAAAGGCAAATTCTTTTTGAAAAGGGGTTATCGTATTTTTCTTCTGTTTACCGATATTATAAGATAAAGAATAACAGTAAAAATCCCCTAGAATATTTCGGGTAAGCAGCTCCCGTAAGGAAAGATCAAACTGATCAAAATAAGAAAGTATCACCTCCAGTTTATGGCTGTCTTCTCCTACCAGATAAAACATGGAAGCATATAAATCGCTCTTTTTAAACGTAGTCTTCAGCCAGGAGAATACTTTTCCTTCAAATTTCTTTTCTTTTATCTCGATTTTTTGAGTCAGCTCATGCAGTTTTTCAAAAAAGTCCGGATAATCTTTGTTATTGATAAAAAATTTAGATTTTGTATTGGCACTTAATAATTCTGAAAGCGGCTGTCCGGTGAACGCCAGTACCTGCATATCCCCTTCCAGCACAGCTTTATAATACAGAGGCATCTGAATGTAAGGATTCTGCGTTTCTATCGCAAATTTAATTGCCAAACATTTTTTTTCCTCATTACCTTTCTCAAACAACTGATGCAGATAAGGTACGGTTTTTTCCACATCCCATACCGCCTGTACCCAAAGTGCCATATAAACCTCATTATTATTCTTGCTTTTTATAGCATCAGGAATCAGTTCAGGATTTTTGAAATAGGTATGAGCCAATGATACAATATTTTTTACCACAGATTCTTTCTCTGCTTCCCATCCTAAGCCCGTCCAGGTATCTACCGCCCGAACAACCGATGAAAAACGAGTGAGTTTATGCTCTACAATGACATGGGTCATATATTCCAAAGCACCTATACTTGTTTCATCCAGGGCTTCTAATATCGTCTGGCGTAATCCTTCCTGACGCTGGGCAGCAAGCAAAAGTTTCTCCACCAGTTCCCAACACTGCTTCTGTTCACTGTTGAGCAAAGCTTTGATAATATTCAAAGATACTTTTCCCTGAGTATGTTTATTGAATATAATATCTTCAATCAACCGATAAATGGCCGTATTCCCCGTATCAATAGCTGCCGACCATATATAGAACTGGCTGCTATTATTAGATACTTCACTGTCATATATAATCTGCTCCTCTAATGAAAGGTTATAAAATTCCTGATTATAAGCATTCCGCTGCGGAAGACGTAAGAGACTTCTTATTAAATTAATCTGATTCAGTAGTATATATTCTTCCTGATGAGGAGCCCGAAACGAACGTCGATAATACCCTGTCTGATACATTTTATATGGCATTTTATTCCATACATATTTTACCAGATCTGCGTCACCCCCAAAGAAATAAACCAATAAATTATAGTAGTCCTGATCTTCCCAGAGATCAGATTTTATATAGTCTTTAAGTTTTTCAGAAGTTTTGGAACCCAAAGTTACAATCTCATAAGAATTAGGTTTTCCACTCAGCAATAAGCCTAATTCTGCAACTTCTTTCTTAAGCAAAGGTCTATCAGGAAATATCTGAGTAGACATTCCATTTTCTGATTGCTCTATCAGGTCTTTTCTTACTTTTTCATAATAATTTGTTATAACCTTTTTTGATTCTAACTTTTCGTTGATTTCCATGTTTTTTGATGTTTAGTATAAATAGATTACCAGTAACTTCCTGCCAGAAATGTAAGCCTGATGAAAGCAAAGGTAAATTGTAAACTTAAGTCTATGGTTTGAGAAAGGTCTTCCAGCTGTTCGTCATTATAAAACACAGCAAACATTCCGTCTTCAAAAGCCTGAATAACATTTTCCTGCGCTTTGTCTACATCCGCCTTTTTTAAGTTATAAATACTTCCAAAACCTGCTTTTCCGGTATCTGTAAGAATATTGAGATAATGATCCTGAGGAGTTTTAGTATAGTCTTCATCTTCCAGCTCAAATGACTGTGCATTGAATGCCTCCACTTGCTGCTGAACAACCAGTTGTAATAAATGCTGTAATGTAATGTGTGAATCCTCGTAATTGATCTCAATTTTTTGCTCCGAAAGAACAGGGTGTTTTTTCCCCAACTGCTTTACAGTGACCTTTATTTCCATATTTGAACTTAGTGTGATTAAATATAGGAAAATTTTGCAGTGCTATTGGATCAATTTGAGATTTTATGATGAATATCAAGAAAAGCAGAGCGAAAATTTTTAAATACAGATTGTTTTAATCCTATGTTTTGGCTAAAGCCCGTTCCTATTGATTTGATTATCTATATCGATTATTTGATCACTTAATTATATTATTAGCCCGCTAAAAACAACAACTCCGTTACAGGTAATACCCTTTTTGAGCGTTGACATGAAGAATATGAATAGATTATGGGTAAAATATTCTCAGAAAAAAGAAAAAACCACTTTTATTGAACCTTAGAAACAGGTATAAAATAAAAAAGTACACTTTTAAAAAGTGTACTTTTCTTGGGTGAATGAGGGGTCTCGAACCCCCGACCTTCGGAACCACAATCCGACGCTCTAACCAACTGAGCTACAATCACCGTTTTGTGAGTGCAAATATAGGAAAGATTTTTTAATTACCAAATAATTCCTTCAAAATTTTTCATTGCAATTAACTTCTCAGACGTAAATCCCTCAGCATAAGCAACTCCCGATAAACGTCCTAAATCCTGTGCACGGTAAGTTAAGCTCTCATAAAAGTCTTTTGTTGTAATTGGAGTTTCAGGTTCTTTAGAAGTGGGGTCATAAAACTGAGTTTTATAAGCCATACAGGCCGCAAGTTTTTTGTCAAGATGTTCTGAGATATCAATTACAAATTCCGGTTTGATATCTTTCCATTGAATGTAATGAAAAACATGCTTGGGTCTCCAGACTTCCTGGCTCTTGCCCTCCTCTACTGTTTCAATTTTTCTCAGTCCGGACAAGAAGCACGCATCCGACACTAATTTCGCTCCTTTTGCATGATCCGGATGTCTATCATCAATCGCATTAGCTAAGACGATTTCCGGGCGGTATTTGCGGATCATTTTTACGATCCTCATCTGATACTCTTCAGAATTGACAAGAAATCCATCTTTCATTCCTAGATTCTCTCTTGCAGAAAGACCTAAAATTCTGGCAGCGTCTGCTGCTTCCGCTTTTCTTGTTTCATCTGTACCTCTTGTTCCGAGTTCTCCTCTTGTAAGATCTACAACAACACATTTTTTTCCTTCAGAAACCATTTTAGCAATAGTTCCGCCACAGCCTAATTCTACGTCATCAGGATGTGCTCCAAAAGCAAGTATATCAGTTTTCATGTATCCAAAGATAAGGTTTAAAATAAAAACCTCCCAAACATTACGAATGGGAAGTTTTAATATCTATAATTTAAATTTTAAATTACTTATTGATTTCTGCATTTAATTTTACAGCATCCTGATATGTAGGATCAAGCTGTAATGATTTTGCTACATAATCTTTAGCTTTTGCAGCATCAGAATCTTTATTCATGTACGCTACAGCAAAGTAAGCATAAGCTAGAGTCTGCTTGTTAGCTTCCTGATCAGCAGGTTTCACAGTAGAAATAAACTTCTCGTAAGCAATTTTTGCTGCCTCGTTATTTCCAGCCTGTTGGTAAGAATATCCCTGGCTGTAATAAGCAGGTGCCCAATCTGGAAGAAGTGCACTCATTTTCTGCCAAGTAAGAATTGCTCCATTCCAGTTTTTAACATCCTGGTAAGCGGTTGCTAATTTAAATAAAGCATCAGAATCCTGAGCATTAGCTGCAACTTGCTTTTTCAAACCTTCAATAGTCGGGTTAGTTGGTCCTTTATCCGCTTCTGTCTGAGAAGCACCACCACCTCCTGCAATATTAGCTAATTCAAGATCCCACTTCATGGTCTCATCTTTAGCAGCTTTTGCAATAGCAATTTTTTGTTGAGATTCAGTAGTTAAAGCAGATTTTTTAGCAGCATCAGTTTCTGTTTTTGCTAATCCAGCAGCAATAAGTCCCTGTAAACCTTGATCTGCAGGTAATACTCTTGTTTTTTCTGCCTGAGAAACAAAAGTATCCATATTTTGTTTTGCTTCAGCATAGTTTCCATCAGCATAAGACTGGTAAGCTCTTAATTTGAATTTGATAGGATCTTCAATTTTATCAAAGATTTTATCCAATACTGTTTTAGAGTTTGTATAATCTTCGTTAGTGAAATATAATTTAGCAATTTCTAACTGAGTATATGGATCTTCATCAGCATATTTTGTATAGTTGATAAGGTCTTGTGTAGCCTTAGCATTTTGCTGATATCTGATATCGTAAGATGCAAGCGCTTTATATGCAGGCGCATAAGTAGCATCTACACCGATAGCTTTATCAATGTTCTGCTTAGCTTGTTGCCATTGTTGAGCAGCCATCCATAAGGTAGCCATTCTCGTATAAACAGACGCTTTGTTCTTAGCCAATGGTAATGCTTTATCATACGCTGACATAGCATCTCCAGGCATTCTTTTCAATCTGTAAGCATCTCCTAATGTATAATAGTAATGTGCAGGAACTCCTTTTTTCTCTGCTTTTTCAATCGCTTTAGTCAGGAACTGAATAGCAAGATCAGGAGAACTGTTTTTTTCAAATAATGTTAATGCTTCAGCAGCTCTGAACAGTACTTCAGCATCTTTTTCTCTTGAATCGGTTACTACTTTCTGAATTTCAGCAATAGCACTTTTATCACCTTTACCTAGTTTTACAGCAGCTAAACCAATCTTGTTAAGATAACTCTTTCCGTCAGCAGCTACCCCTTTGTTAAAGCTTTCAATAGCTTTAGCATAGTCTGGTTCACCCTGTCTTAAGAAAGTATTTCCTAAATAGAAGTAGTTCTCAGCAGTAGGCTCTTTAGTGATCATGTCAGTGAAGTTAGTTTTTGCCTGAGCAAATTTATCACTGTCTATACTGTTGATACCATCCTGCAGTGTTTGTGCAGAGGTAAAACCGGCAAAAAATACCACAGCTGCTCCAAAAGCAATTTTCTTTACATTCATATTCATTATATCTTTCATTTTATATTTCTAATATTTGAGTTATATTCTACACAATTTTCAGACCAAAATAATACTTTTTGATAGGGTATATTGTGAATTTAATAATTTTTAACGCATTTGTACCTCTCTACGGTATACGTTATAAGGCTGTAAACCTTCTTTCTGAACAATTTTCTGCCCCAAATGAGTACATGAAAATCTCATAAATCCGTTAGCGATGTTAAAATTACCTTCATTTGCCAGAAAATAAAGAACTCTTGTAAATGGATATTCCATTGAACGAAGCCCCTCAAAATCAGGAGTGTACTGCTTCCCTTTCTGTACTACAGGAAGCACCTTAACCATTTCTCTTAATTTTTCAGAAGCTTTATCGTAAGGGCGGCTAAAGGTATTTAATCCCACCACTCCAATTTTATCAGGATACTGGCCTAATTCTTCTATGATTTTCTTATTCCCGGGAATAATTGAAAACTTAAGATCTTTCGGCTGTTTTTTCAGCTTTTCAGCAACAAAATTCAAATTACTGGAATTCGTACCATCGAAAATAAAATTTTTGTTCTCTGATAACATTCCCTCATTAATCTCTTCCATTGAAATGCTTTCCTTGGGAGAATTTTTAGGAACTACAAAAACCACTGCATCCGCTGCAAACTTTGAGGGTAAGAACTTTAAATCAGTTCTCTCTTCGTAAGTTTTCACTTCCTCTGTAGTCAGGTTTCTCGACATTACAATAACCTTTGCCTTCCCATTCAGGAGGTCAAGAAGGCCTAAATCCTCTTTTTTTGTAGCAACTTTAATACGTGTTTCCGGATAATTGATCATGTAGCCGTCGGCCAATGCTTCTGTAACACTTTGAAAAGATTCGTCGGTAAAAATTGTAAGGTCACCTTTATTGTAAGACGGAGATTTCTCTTCCTTTTTGCAGTTGATGAGCATTATACTCAGAATAAAAACAACTACAATCTTAAAACTATTCTTCATTCTTCGATTTTTTAATTTTTGAAATCGCCCTGTAAATCCTGAAAATTCCATAAATAATCAGAACAGTTCCCATTGCATAGGCAATAGCAGGTTCCAAAATTGTAAAAAAGAATTTATAGATAATGACTACAATTCCTAAAACGATATAAAACAATCCCGTAACCAGGGATAACCAATTGAACATCATGTAACAAAAATACAAAAAAAATAAAAAGAGAAGCATATGCCTCTCTTTTTATTTATATTATGAATAAATAAGTCTAATTATTCAAAGTTCATAGTAAATGGAACGCTATAGTAAGATCTAACGCTTTCTCCATTTCTTTTCGCTGGAGTCCACTTTTTAAGTTTCTTAACTACACGAATCGCTTCACTGTTAAAGTCGCCATTTGGAGATTTCTCTTCAATAGTAACACCAGAAACAGTTCCGTCTCTTTCTACAACGAACTTAAGCTTAGCTTTAAGCGTACCTTCACCTCCTTCCATTAGAGAAGTATCGAAGTTATCCCCTAAGAACTTTCTTAGTGCACCCATACCTCCAGGATATTCTGCAGACTGGTCTACATCTTTGTAGATCTCGTTAGGATTATTCGCTTTTACTTCCACAGTACTAGCTTTAGTACCTGTAGATGGTGGTGGCGGTGGTGGCGTATAAGCCGGAGCTTTAACCCCCTCCTGATTGTTCAAACCAGTTGTTGTTTCCAACTGCTTAGAAATCGGTGGTGGTGGAGTTTCAATTTTCGGAGCTTTTACAGGCTCAGGAACCACGTTCTGAATTACCTCAATTTTCTCCTCTTCTTTTGGAGGTGGAGGTGGTGGAGGTGGTTCTTCTTCTTTTGGCTGCTCAATAATTTTATCTTCCTGAAGAATTTCTACCAAGTCTGCCTTCACTTCTTGCTTAGGTGGCTCAGTAAGTCTCTTAATGGTAAGATAAATAAAAGGAGACAATGCCGCAACCAGGAATAATGCCGTTCCAACAATAAATGATTTTGTCAGAAGTCTCGGATACTGATGTCTAAGATCGTAGGCACCATATTCCTTGTTTCTATTTTCAAATACAATCTCGTCTAAAGTAAGATTCTGATTGTATACATTTTCATCTGCCATAGATTTTTACAATTTTATGGTTAAATTACTTTGTTGCTGGTGCTGCAGGAGCTCCAGAGTTACCAACCTTCTTATTATAAACGGCTAGCTCCCAAGGCTTCACATCGGTTACCCCGTATTGCTCACTTTTGGTAATTGCCATTTCGTCAAGAATATCTACAAAGTTCTTATATACAGCATCGTCAGTCGGTTTGATAATAACAGTAAATTTCGTTTTATCTGCCGCGTTTGCTCTTGCCTGCTCAATTACTTTTCTAATCCCTTCTCTATCGAAAGAAGTTTCATTAAGATTCTGATCAGTTAAAGAAGTATTATCCTGCTGATGCCAAAAAATCCTATTGTCTTTACCCAATAATAAGGAAATTGAGTTAGAAAGTTTAATTTCTGTTGGAGGTGGTTTCGGTTGATCCTTTTTAGGTTTAGCCGGAAGACCCAAATCCATTACATTCGGTTTACTAAATGTGGTTGTGAACATAAAGAAGGTAATCAATAGAAAACCCAAGTCCACCATAGGAGTCATATCGACTCTGGTATTCTGCTTCTTGGAACGTACTTTGCCGCCTTTGCCGCCTTTTTCCTGTACTTGTACTTCTGCCATTTCTAATGATATATTATGGTTTACCTTCTTGTGATGTAATCAACCAGAATTTAAGAAAATCAATATCTCTTAAACCTTCAAATAGGCTTTTAACTTTAGGATACTGAGTCGTAACATCACCCTTGATTGCTAATTTGTAATCAGGATTTACGCTCAAACTCTGCTGTACCCAGTCAACTAACTGCTTATTTGTACTATCCATAGGAATCCCTTTAGGACTCTTGAAATTTTTCTGCTCCTCATCTGACAAATCGAGATAGCTTTTCAGTTGGTTCATAGGAACCCCAATAGCTTGTACTTTCTGAAATGATGCTTTTTGTTTGTTGTCAAAAGTAATATTATACTTTTGGCCCATTTTGTCTAAAAGCTGTAATCTCTCTGATGCATTTTCTACTGGCTGGAAATAAAATTTTCCGTCTGGAGTAGCGTTGATAGTCATCAAACTTGCGTCAGGAAGTAACTTCTCTGATATTGAAGATGGCGGTTTAATCTGCTCCACGTCAGGTTTTTTAAACTGAGTGGTCAAGATAAAGAATGTAAGTAGTAGGAACGCAACGTCACACATCGCGGTCATATCCGTCACTACTCCATGTCTTTTTGGTTTGACTCTCGCCATTATTATAAAATATTTTTAATTAAACTTCTTTTAATTGCCAATGCAAATACCTTGCTAATTCTTAGTTGAATTCAGCAAAAGACTGTTGGATACTCATAGAGATCTCGTCGATCTTGTAAGTTAATCCATCAATTTTAGAAGTAAAGAAGTTATAAAGGATAATAGCGATTGCTGAAGTACCAATACCTAAAGCCGTGTTAATCAATGCTTCAGAGATACCTGTAGAAAGTGCAGCAGCATCTGGAGTACCTCCTCCTGAACCTAATGCGAAGAATGCCTTGATCATCCCGATTACCGTTCCTAAAAGTGCGATTAGCGTAGCAACCGTACCTAAAGTAGAAAGGATCATCATGTTTTTCTCAAGCATTGGCATCTCAAGAGTAGTAGCTTCTTCGATAGCTTTGTTAAGAGCTACCATTTTCTGCTCTTTATTTAAAGTTGTATCGTGAGAAAGAGCTTTGTAAGTAGTAAGACCTTCTTTTACTACGTTACCTACTGAACCTTGTTGTCTGTCGCACTCTTCAAGAGCTTCATCAATTTTGTTTTGGTTTAGTAAGCTTCTTACTTGTACAACGAAGTTGTCTAAGTTTCCTTTTCCGGCAGCTTTACCAAGTACGAAATATCTTTCAAAAGAGAAAACAATTACCGTAATCATGAAAGTAATCAAGATTGGTACAATAACCCCTCCTTTGTAGATAATACCTAAAAACGACTCTGGGTGAATGTCTTTTCCTTCAACACTTGAGAAAGCTACAGAACCACTACCTAGTTTGTCTGCATCTTTAAAGTTTCCTGGGTTACCAAGAACGAATAAATAAATACAAATTCCTATAGCAAATAGAATAGGAATAATAACAGCTGGATTTAAACCTCCCGCTTTTCTAGCAACTACTTGCTCATCATTTTTTGAAACATTCATTTCCATATTTAACTAAATTATATTGTTTTAAATTTTTACAGGGTGTAAATTAAAGGCAAAATTAATTAAAATGCAAGAGTCTTAATTAAACATTTTGCTTTTTTTTGATAAAGAAAAATTAATACGATTTTAAAATAATAATTATTCTTAGATATTTTATATATTTTTTCCAAATTTAACATTTGAGTTAAAAAATCAAAAAAATTAGCACCCCATTTTTTTTAATTTCCCAATGTTAATTTTTTTTTAAATTACGATATTCACAATACGGTGAGGGACAACAATGATTTTTTTAGGGGTTTTACCTTCCAAAATCTGTTGCATTTTTTCATTTGAAATCACCAAATCTTCCACCTCCTTAGCAGATAATTGAGCAGAAAGGGAAATTTTGAACTTCATTTTACCATTTACACTTACCGGATATTCAATTTCATCTTCAACAAGATATTCTTCATTTAATGCCGGAAATCTTTCAAATTCGATAGATGTAGCGTGTCCCAGTAAGCTCCAAAGCTCTTCACAGATGTGAGGTGCATACGGAGAAATGATAACGGCTAATGGTTCCAATATATTGCGTTTGTTGCATTTTATTTTCTGTAGCTCGTTTACAGCGATCATAAATGATGACACCGAAGTATTGAAAGAGAAATTCTCAATATCAAAAACTACCTTCTTTATTAAGGTATGCAAAACTTTATATTCTGCCTTGGTAGGTTCTTCCTCAGAAACTTCAAATACATCTCCGTTAAAATACAGATTCCAGAATTTCTTAAGGAAACCATAGACTCCACTTAGCCCCTGTGTATTCCAAGGCTTAGATTGTTCTAAAGGTCCCAGGAACATTTCATACAGTCTTAAACCGTCTGCTCCATATTCTTCACAGATATCGTCCGGGTTAACTACATTGTATTTTGATTTGGACATTTTTTCTACTTCACGGTCTGTGATGTATTTTCCATCTTCTAAAATAAACTCTGCATTGGCATAGTCTGGTCTCCATGCTTTGAACGCTTCTGTATCCAATTCATCAGAAGTTCCTTTTAATAAGGATACATCAACATGGATTTGCTGAGTCTTATAATCGGCTGCCAGATTTTTAGAAACATATTGATTGGTTCCGTCTATTCTGTATACAAAAGCACTCATTCCTAAAATCATCCCCTGGTTGATCAGTTTTTGGAAAGGTTCATTATGGTTGATCCAACCTCTGTCTTTTAAGAACATATTCCAGAAACGGGAATATAACAAGTGTCCTGTTGCATGCTCACTACCTCCTATATATAAGTCTACCTGTCCCCAATAATCTGAAAGGTCCTTTGCACAGAACTCTCCGTCATTCTGAGAATCCATATATCTAAGGAAATACCATGAGCTTCCAGCCCAACCCGGCATGGTAGACAATTCTATTGGGAAAATAGTTTGATCATCAATTAAATCTGTAGAGACCACTTTTTGGTTTGCCTCATCCCACGCAAATACTTTTGCATTTCCTAATGGAGGATCTCCATCTTCAGTAGGTAAATATTTTTCAACTTCTGGCAGTTCCAATGGTAAAGCAGAAACCGGTAACGTATATGGCATCCCTTCCTTATAATATATAGGAACAGGTTCTCCCCAATAACGCTGTCTTGAGAAAATGGCATCACGCTGTCTGTAGTTTGTTGTTCCATGACCAATTCCTCTGTTTTCGATTTCTGAAATCATTTTCGACTTGGCATCATTATAATGCAGTCCGTTTAGGAAATCAGAATTGACACAGACAGAATCTTTAGAATCAAAAGATTTCTCCTGAACGTCTTCTTCAGTCTCCACCACTTTTTTAATTTCCAGGTTAAATTTCTTAGCAAATCTGTGGTCACGTTCATCATGGGCAGGTACAGCCATTACAGCTCCTGTTCCATATCCCATCAATACATAATCTGAAATATAGATCGGCATCTTCTCATTACTGAAAGGATTTACTGCATAACTTCCGGTAAAAGCTCCGCTCACGTTTTTCACGTCAGCCATTCTGTCTCTTTCTGTTTTTTTGGAAGTTTCTTCTATATAAGTATCTACTTCCACTTTTTGGGCAGCTGTAGTAATGGTTTCCACTAATGGATTCTCCGGAGCCAACACCATAAAAGTGGCACCAAAAATAGTATCAGGTCTTGTGGTGAAAACTTCAACGATCTCATCATGACCTTCTACCTGAAATTTCACCTGAGCACCCTGAGATTTTCCAATCCAGTATTCCTGGGCATCTTTCAGAGGCTGTGGCCAATCCAATTGGGTAAGTCCTTGTAACAATCTTTCAGAGTAGGCAGAGATTCTCATACTCCACTGCATCATTTTTTTCTGGAATACAGGGAAACCACCTCTTTCAGACTTTCCGTCTTTTACCTCATCATTTGCCAACACGGTTCCCAAAGCAGGACACCAGTTCACCGTTGTTTCTGCTCTGTAAGAAAGACGGTAATTTAATAAGATATCTTCTTTATCCACATCAGAAGCATTCACCCATTCTTCTGCGGTAAAGCTAAGTTCATCATTTTGATTGGCATTCAGCCCTTCTGTACCTTTTTCTTCAAAATGTTTGATTAAGGTATCTATAGCTTCTGCCTTATCTGTATTTTTATTATACCAAGAGTGGTACAGTTGGATAAAAATCCACTGTGTCCATTTATAATAAGAAGCATCAGACGTTCTTACTTCTCTGCTCCAATCGAATGAAAATCCAATTTTTCTTAATTGCTCTTCGTATCTGTTGATATTTTGTTCTGTAGTGATTGCCGGATGCTGTCCTGTCTGGATTGCATACTGCTCAGCAGGAAGCCCAAAGCTATCATATCCTACCGGGTGGAGAACGTTAAACCCCTGGTGTCTCTTATATCTCGCATAGATATCCGAAGCAATATATCCAAGCGGGTGACCTACGTGAAGCCCTGCCCCGGATGGATACGGAAACATATCGAGTACATAAAATTTAGGTTTATCTGTGTTATTGGAAGTTTTATAGGTTTGATTTTCCTCCCAGTATTTCTGCCACTTTTTTTCTATCTGCTGATGATCGTAAAACACTTTATATATATGTTATATGTTAGACTTTAACTATTGAATGTCATTTTCTTTTAACAAGATTCACAAAATTAATGATTTTAAAAGAAATAAAAATTTAATTTATTATTAATTACCAATCGGTACCCAACAAAAAAATCTCATCCTGGGATGAGATCTGTTTTATATCTTGAAGTATACTTATTAAGGCTGAGGAATTCTCTTGAAAGTATAGGTTCTTGTTTTAAATACAGTCGGATCCTGTGTTTCTTCTCTTACTGCTAGATTGAGCGTTGTAGCATCGAGGGTAACCACTTTTGCAGTAACCGGCTCTACAATCCCCTGATACTTTATCTGTACAGATTTACTGCTTTTATCATAAGTATAGGTGAAATTTTTATCAGAAATAATAGCACACTGCCCTGGTGTAGCTGTATCTCCCCAGTCAGTTCTTTTGCCCAGAACGTCAGTATTGAATCTCCATCTGGATTCTTTCTGACATGTGGAATAAGTAATAACATCCGAAACCGGCTGCTCATTTACTTCCACGGTGGTAACCACTTCCTTTAAAGGCTGCCAGACCCCCACAATAGGTGCCTCCATGACAGGATCTTTATCATCATTACATCCGGTAGCTACAAATAATGATAACCCGGCAAATAGTAGTGCTAATTTCTTCATAGATCAATTTTTTCAAGGGCTAAAATTATAATTTTTTTGATTTATATTACTATTTTTTGTGAAAAATTATTGAGTCAACCTTTATTTATACATTTTTTTAAACACTTAAGGACGATATTGCCTTTATTTAACAAATATTGAACCTTCGAAAAGCTCTCTATTTTATTAAAAAAGTTATTTTTGTAGGTAAGAAAGAAAAAAATGCAAGATATAACGAAAAATAATTTTGACTTTATCCGTGTTCTCCTGGCGTTCATTGTATTTGTGGGACATTTAGGCGCCTTAAGCGTCTCTCCTCAACTTAAATTTTTAGAACACAGCCCAGTAGAAGTCGCGGTTTTTTCGTTTTTTATCGTCAGTGGTTTTTTAATTGCAAGAAGTTATGAAAGATCTTCCAGCTTAAAAAGCTATGCAAAAAAAAGGTTCAACAGAATCGTGCCTGCCTATTTATTGGTGGTATTTCTCTGCACAGTTTTACTAAGCCTTGTAAGTAAGCTGCCATTTTCTGAATATTTCGGCAATGCACAGGTCTACAAATATTGGTTCTGGAATTCGATTTTCATGAATTTTAAATCACCATGGCTTCCCGGGGTATTTGGCAACCAGGCTGTAAATGGTGCATTGTGGACCCTTAAAATAGAAATGTGCTTCTATATTGCCGTTCCCTTCATGTTTTTATTCTTCGGAAAAAACAATAAATACAGAAATGTAAGTCTGATTGTCCTGTATTTTCTGTCACTGGTATTTCTTAATTATTTTGAAATGACAGGAAAACCAGCCATATCAAGACAATTACCCGGATCATTATGTTATTTCATTGGCGGGATGCTTTTGTATTTTAATTTCAACAAATTCATTCAGCACAAGCATACACTTTTTATAATCGCTATAATCACTGTATGGATAGATCTTATTTTTAAAATAAAACTGTTCTCTCCTATCATGATCAGCATTATTGTACTGTATATTGCCTACTCTTTTAAATTCCTGAATAACTTCGGAAAATACGGAGACTTTACGTACGGCATTTATATATTCCACTTCCCTGTTATCCGGGTATTCCAGACCTTAGGACTCTTTGAAGATTATAATCCTTATGTAATGGGTATTATCTGTATGCTGACCGTAATTGGAATAGGAGTTTCTTCCTGGCACTTTTATGAAAAAAGATTTTTATAATTTTGAACATATTTAAAACCACAAATGAAAGACCTTGTCTCCATCATCACTCCCTGTTATAATTCTGCAGAATTCATTGAAGAAACTATACAATCTGTTCTTAATCAAACCTATGACAACTGGGAATGGCTGATCACGGATGACCTTTCTAAAGATAATACGGTAGAAATCCTCAGAAAGTACAATGATCCCAGAATAAAATTACTGGTATTGGAAAAAAACGGTGGCGCAGGAAATGCCAGAAATAAAAGTCTTGAAAGAGCTCAGGGAAGATATATTGCTTTTCTTGATTCTGATGATTACTGGTATCCGGAATATATAGAAACCATGACTGATTATATGCAGGAACATAATGCAGAGCTTGTGTACTGCAATTACTCCCGATGTGATGAGCATCTAAAGCCTATATTAAAAGATTTTATGGCAGACACAGTAGTCACTTTTTCAAATCTTCTGAAAACATGCAGACTGGCCCCGGTTTCAACCATGTATGATACCAAAAGAGTAGGGAAATTTTTATTCCCGGTAAAAAGTAAACGTGAGGATCATGTGATGTGGCTGAACCTTTTGAAAGTAATTCCTGAAGGAATGCCCATCAACAAAACAATGGCGAAATACAGAATGCGTGAAAACAGTGTTTCCAGAAAGAAAAAGGACATTATCAAAGACCAATATTTAGTCTATAAGGATTTCATGGGCTTTTCTACTGTAAAATCATTGTATTATACTGTCAACTGGGCAGTAAACGGATTTTTAAAGTATTCAAAGATTTTTAATTAATGGAGTATTCAAAAGAATTTAAAATAGCGCTGAGTGCTTTTTCCAGCACGGATAAGGATAAACTTATTTTCAGACTTTTAAAAAAGGACAAACTGTTGTCTAAAAAATTATATTTCGAACTTATTGATCCTGAAACCACGGATGATAAAAGAAATGCAATGGAAAAAGAAGTGGCGGAAAAGGTTCTTTTAGCCTCAAAATATATTGGCAATGCCAAGTATTTCCTGACCATTATCCGTAAAATAAGTGCAGAAGTTACAGAACATGTAAAGATCACCACGGATAAATTTGGAGATATTTCTCTTAATCTACTGATGATCAATGCCATTTTAGAATATAATGAAGACCTCAGCAGGCAGAGATTTGATAATGTCTACAAGCTGTATCTTTACATTATTAATAAAATATTTAAGTATCTGATTTTAGCTAAAAAGCTGGATGAAGACTATTGGATGGAAATTGATGAACTCCTGAGAGACACTCAACATAAAATTTCTGAAAATCACTACCTGCAAAAGCTCTGCATCAATAATGGTCTTGATATCAACTGGCTTGAATGTGAAAAAATTCCCGAGGATCTTGAAACAATTATGAAAGAGATCAAAAGCCAGGGATTTTTAAGATAGGATTTTCTGAAGGATTATTTCTGTAGAATTAGGCTTTCCGTCGACGAATTTCTGGGCATTCTGAGACATGGTTTCCAATTCTTCTTTGTTATCCTCATTGGCAAGAAATAAGACAAATTCTGCAGCAGTAGCTTCATCAGCAAAAGATCTTCCTCCTTCTACAGAAATAAGATCATCTGCTTCAGGATTCTTCTTATACCGATTCCCAAAAATAACAGGAATACCAAATGTTGCTGCCTCCAGAATATTATGCAGTCCTGCATCATGAAAACCGCCTCCCACTACGGCAACATCTGCATAGGAATACAACTTGGACAATAAACCTATGCTGTCTATAATTAAGAGTTGAGTATTCAGATTTGTGGCTGGAGAAGTCTGTATTTCACTATACAACAATGCTTCAGGGAAAATATTTTTTAAATGCTCCACTCTTTTCAAGTCATGAGGCGCTAAAATCAGTTTTAATCCGTAATTTTTTCGGAATACCGTTGCTGCAATTTTTTCCTCGGCCTGCCATGAGCTTCCAAAAACAATTGCTTTATTATTCCCTATGAAATCGGCAATATAATCTACATGATTGTCGCGTAGCCTAAGCTGTCTGACCCGATCGAATCTGGTATCTCCCGTTACTGAAGATTTTACTAAACCTACACTTTTAGCAAGAGCAAGGGAAAACTTAGTCTGGTGAAAAAACCAATCTACATTTCTCTGAAGTTGTTTTACAAACCATTTTCCATAAGAAGTAAAGAAAGATTGCCTTTCGTAGAATAATGCAGAAATCACATAAACTTTTGCATTTTTATTCTTAAGCTCTGCCAGCAGATTATACCAATAATCATACTTCACCGTAAAAAACAGTTGAGTATTAAACTGTGATACAAAGTCTTTTACAGTATTTTTTTTATCAAAAGGGAGATAGCAGATTACATCTGCGATATGTTTCTTTTTAACAACATTTTCATAACCCGACGGAGAAAAGAACGTCACCAGAATTTTATGATCCGGCAGTCTTTCTTTTAGTTGTTCCAAAACCGGTAATCCCTGCTCATATTCTCCCAAACTAGCGGCATGCATCCAGATTACTCTGTCTTCTTTTGAAAACGCAGCTTTTACTTTATTCAAAGACTGCTTTCTACCCTCAACGCCTTTTTTAGCTTTATCATTAATCAAAGAAAAAACCTTCATTCCGAAAATGAGAAGGCTAATAAATATGTTGTAAATCAGTTTCAATTTTGATTTGATTTAATCGTTAGATTTCTTTGTGAATCTCTCCTGAATTGATTTCACTAATCCTACTCCAATCACTGTAAACAGCAATCCTAGAATAAAAAAAATGACATTACTGAGCTCAGTCTGCTTACCCTCCGCTACCCGAACACTCTCAATAATAATATCTAAAAGTAAAAGCATTACAGGAAACTGCAGGGAAAACATGTACAGCTCTAAAGTCTCTTTATTACGAAAACTTTTAGGAACGTTCAGTAAAGTAGAATTGGGATCTCTGGATAATCCAACAAAAAGAACAGCAATAAAAGTAGCAATACACGGAAGGGCCCAGATCGCGATTTTTCCGGATTCTCCATCTACATTTCCCTGAAAGTCAAAATGAGTAGGAACCATCTCTGGTAATGCAGCATATTTAATTCCGGTAAAGACCCAAATTGCAATAAGCAATAGTGTATTTACAATTAATAATATGCTGGAAATTTTCATATTTTAAATAACACTTTTAAGTACTCTTAACTTATGGGTATGTTTATTCATTTCTTTATTAAAGATCCCTGTGGAGTCCAATGTATCAATTCTCACCTTTCCTGAGGCATGGATAATTTTTTGATTTTCCAGCATAATCCCTACGTGGATAATCTTTCCTTCAGCATTTTCAAAAAAGGCAAGATCTCCAGGCTGTGTTTCTTCCACAAAAGTAAGAGCTTCTCCTACTTCAGCCTGCTGAGAAGCATCTCTTGGTAATTTTATATCATGAATTTTATAAATCAACTGCGTAAAACCAGAGCAATCTACGGCAAAGAAACTTTTACCACCCCATAAATAAGGTACATTAAGGAATTCACGTGCTGCTAAGGCAATACTTTCCCTTAGGTCATGGCTTCTTTTTGAAGCTACGGCAGGAAATTCCACTTCAGAACCCATAGACAGCAAAGTTTTACCGTCGTTCATGAGTACCGAAGAAAAGTCTTCAGTAACGATAGTAACTTTTCTGTTGGCAAGCTCTTCATCTGTTACAGGCTTTAACTGTTTTGTGTCCATCCATCCCTCATAACCATCATAGTGCATTTTTATTTTTGTCCAGTTTTTATTAACCTCCAAAATATCAGCACTTTCCCCAAACAATATTTCCGTAACAATTTCCGCTTTGTCAGAATTTTCAGCACGGACCGGTGCTACTGTAACAATACAAATTCCTTTATTCATTCATTAAGATTAAAAGATTAAAAGATTGAATGATTTAAAGATTAAAGAATCAGATTCCGTAAAATCTTTTATTTTTTTTAATTTTTAAATCTTTTAATTTATTTTCTTCTCAGAAAATTTACTCCATCACGCAAAGGTAAAATAAGATTTTCGAAATCTTCATCTTTTGCCGCTAAATCATTTAATTCTTTAATAGACTGCGTAGATTTCTGCTTTGGGTTTTCTTCCAGTACTTTTCCATACCACAAGACATTATCAAACATGATTACCGATCCGGATTTCGTTCTGGGTTTAATGAGTCTAAAATAGTCTGCATAATTTTCTTTATCAGCATCCACAAAAATAAGATCAAAAACCTCATCTGTTTCTTTCAAAAACTCTTTAGCATCCTGAAGCCTGAATTCAATCTGACTGGCATATTCACTTGTCTCAAAATATTTCTTTGGCAGATAGGCAAGATCTTCATTCACATCCAATGTTGTAATTTTTCCATCTTTAGCAAGTCCTGTTGCCAGACACAATGTAGCATATCCTGTAAATGTTCCTATTTCCAAAACATTTTGTGGTTTGAGCATTTGGGAAATAATGGTTAAAAGTCTTCCTTGCTGATATCCTGAAATCATATGGGGCTGTGTCGTTTTCTGATAGGTTTCGCGTCTCAGCTTTTTCAGTATTTCTGATTCTGAAGAAGCATGTGCCTCCAAATACCTGTCCATTTCAGGATTCTTTTCTTCAAAAAAACTCATAAAAATTTAATTTAAACAAATTTAAGGATTTTAAAATTTCTTTTTGAGCAACCCTTGTTTCTATTCCATGTACAAAACAAAAAAAGAGAGAAATCAATCTCTCTTTATATACTTGCTTCCAGGTAGAAGAAATCATTAGTAAGCTATACAGTACTGACCAGGTGTACCACATACCCATCCTTCGCAGCAGTCTTCTGTAACGCGACAAATAATCTGAGGGTTGCACCAACGGATAGCACCTTGTACTTCTTTCATCTGTTCTCTTGAAAGTTTTTTTGAATTTTTCATATTTATTTTGTTTAGTATTATTTTCCTACTCTTTAAGATTTTCGGATACCTCTGTATTATATTTCCTTTTATGGAGATTTAAATATACACAATATTCATTAACTAATAACATGATTCAATGTAATTTAAAACATAATTACTTGTGTTTTTGTTAATTTTTTACACAAAGTATCTTGAGCAAATACGTTTCATGGGAATTTTGTTTTCTAGATTCTATTCAGAAATCGCTATAGACATGATCGAGTTATCAGGAAAATCCCCATATAAAATACCGTGAAAATACGGATGTTTTTGCTGCTACAATATGTATAATTTTGCGAGTAGAACAAAGGGTAAAAACACTACGAAAATGATTGCAGAAGAAAAACAAACTAACCGTGAGAATCAAAAAAATGTTTTACTGAAAAGTAAGACACCCTCTTCTGCAAAAAAAACGAAGACTGAAATATCCAATTCATTTTTGCAAAAAATTATTTCTCTCCTAAAAAAGGAAGAATTAATTTGATTAAAAAACATATCCCGAATTACTTCGGGATTTTTTTATATAGATCTTGAAGGTAAATAGTAATTACCTTTGATTTTTATTTCTCTGGTTGATTTCTCCCTTATCTTAAAATATCTTTTCACAACTATCATTTATACTCTTCTATTATTTTATTCAGAGCCGTGATCTGTTTATTGACACTTTCAGCTTTTTGCGGATTCAGTTTCAGAAATTCCATTTTTTTTGCCAGCCCTTCTTTCAACATCTGAGAAACCATCGCTTTGGCTTGTGCATTTTTTAACATCTCAGTTTTTGCCTGACTTAAAATTCTAACAATACCCTCCGTAGCTTCTGCATTATCAGAAGTCATAATCCAATTAAAGCCTTCCTCAGAAGATTTTCCCAGTTCCGGATTCTGAGGCTTAATAAACGGATAAAATGCCACAATAGAAGTAATATTCTTCATTTGGGAGGTCACTTTATTTTTAACAACAATGGGAATCATTTTAATAAGCATATCTTTGGACGCATCGGAAAGATCAATTTTATCCGCCAAATCATCTGCTTTTGAAGGCTCTACTGTTATCATGGCTAGCCACGCACTTCCTTTTACGGCATTGGACGTAGCATTCAATCCCTTTTCAAATAAAGGAAAATACTTTTTATTCTTTGTTTTTGCTAACGCTGAAATAGCGGCTGCCTGCACCAATGTTTTAGGATCATTGGCTGCTAATTTTTCAATATCAGGAATTAATATTTTCCCCTGCTCAGGCTTGGAAACATCTAGTATTTCCAATGCTTTGATACGGATTCTGAAGAAAGGATCTTTAAGGGCGGCAGATAATAATTTGATAGATGCAGGATCATCCAGATTCTCTTTTATGCCTGTCAATGCTTTATAACGACTTGAAAATTCTTTAGAGTTAACGAATTGCATTAGATATTGCGCAGCAGTTTTCTTATCCGTAATCTCGGAAACCAATATTCCGTCTGCATTTATATTGACTACATCCGGATTTTTAGAAACATTAAAGCTAAAAGTATTTTTCGCTTTGGCAGCAACCCATACATTTTGCCGTACCGGCTTCCCATTGTCATAAATATCAATGGCTAAAGGAAACTCAAACTCTTTTTCCTGAGACTGATTGACTGTAACTTCCACTTGCTTTTTTACGGGCTCAAAAGTATAGGAGTAGTTTAATTGAGGATTTCCACTGCCATAATACCATTGATTGAAAAACCAATTCAGGTCTTTTCCTGATATTCTCTCAAATGACAGCCTCAATTGCTCGGCCTCTGCATTTTGATATTCATAGGTTTTTAAATAATCGGTCATTCCGGCGAAAAAAGCTTCATCACCCAGATAATTTCTAAGCATGTGAAGAATCCCCCCTCCCTTTTGATACGATACTAAATCAAAAACATCCTCGGAGGAATCATAATCAAACCTTACAAGATCTTTCTGAAAATCTGAAGGGCTATGGATATACTTATTGATTTCTGACATTAAATGATAATCTGCCTGATCCTTTCCATGCTTATATTCATACCATAAATATTCAGAATAATTCGCAAATGATTCATTTACGGTAAGATTACTCCAGCTTTCCGCTGTTACCAGATCACCAAACCAATGATGAAATAATTCATGTGCTATAATATTTTCCCACCGGTTTTCATCTGCCAGCTGTCCAGGTTTCTGCAATACCTGTGTATTGTGTAAAGTGGCGGTAGTATTTTCCATGGCTGCACTTGGATAATCTCTTCCCGAGATTTGTGCATATTTCATCCAGGGATAATCATAGCCTAGTTTTTTAGAGAAAAACGCCATCATTTCAGGAGTATGACCATAGATTTGCTTTGCATAAGGCTCATATTCCTTTTCTATATAATAATCTATAGGAATATTTTTCCACTGATCCTTCACAATTGCATAATCACCTACCCCCATAAAAGCAAGATATACAGAATGCCTTTTATCCATTACCCAATGATCCGTTCTCATAGCATTAGGTTCTTTTCGGGAATCTTTTAAAACTCCGTTAGAAAGACTAACATATTTATCCGGAACTGTCATATAGATTTCCTGGGTGGTTTTTTGGTTGGGCTTATCTATAGTGGGAAACCAGGCTGAAGAATATTCTGTTTCCCCATCCGTCCAGATTTGAGGCAGATTATTCTGATCCGTACTCTGAGCATTGATAAAATATAAGCCTTTTGCCGGACTTCCCTGTTTCTCTACTTCCTTCGGGCGGGAAGTATATTTTATATAAACCGTATACTCCTGATTTTTGAGATAGGTCTTATCTAATCGAATGCTCAGGATATTATTTTTGTACTCATATTGTAATGGAGATTTACGTCCTTCTTTATCCATAGCCACCTCGTGGATCAGCATTCCTTTAGCATCCAGTGTCAGTGAATCAGACGGATAAAAATAAGGTGAAGCGGTAAGCCATTCTTCTCCGTTCATCTCTTCTTTCTGATAATCAAAATTTACTTTCAGCTTTGTATGCTTAAGCTCCGTTCTTTTTGTATGTGTAGCTCTATAGATTTTTTTCCTTCCGGAGGTTTCTGTTTGGGCAAAAACTTTTCCGGAAAAAAAAATGGTTACCATGCTTAGCGATAAAATAATTTTTTTCATGTGTTATTGTTTTCTATGGTCTGGCATATTAAGTAATTTCTGATCAGTAAATGCACTCTCCATTTCTCAGTTTTCCTGTTTATTTCAACTATTTTCAGAACTCTTTCTATTTTTAAAAGAAAGCCAACAGGCTCAATGTATCCAATTGATTTTCGACATCAATTTCTTTATATCAAATAGGTAGTGTGATCACTTTAAAAGTTACACAAAAAGCAAAACTCCCTATTTCCATCTTTGAAAGCATTCTTACACCATCTACTTTTGATAGAAGATAATCTTGGTGTATAAAAAATAAATCCCGAATTTCTTCGGGATTTACTGTTATATTATAATTGATTTAATTATTTCTTTGGAGCGATATCCATCAGCTTCATAAATTCATCAAGCTTAGGCATAATGATGATTTCTGTTCTTCTGTTTTCACCTCTACCGGAAACACTCATGTTTGTAGCTTTAGGATTATATTCAGAACGTCCTCCCGCGGTCATTCTCGCAGGGTCTACTCCAAACTGAGTCTGAAGGACTTTAGCTACAGAAGTTCCTCTCAATGCAGAAAGATCCCAGTTATCTCTAGGTAAATTTGGAGAGTTTAATGGAGCATTATCTGTATTACCTTCTATCAGTACAGAATATTTATCATAATCATTGATTACTTTTGCTACTTTACCAAGTACTTCCTGAGCTGCAGGTAAGATATTGTAATCTCCTGTTTTGTATAACATTTTATCTGAAAGTGAGATCATCACTACACCTTTCAGTACTTTCACCTGTACATCTTCATCAGATACATTATCTAAAGATCTCTTCAGCTTGTTAGACAACGCCAGATTCAAGCTGTCATTTTTAGCATTGTTTGAAATCAATTGTTTGATGTATGAATTTGAAGAGTTGATTTCACTTACCAATTTATCGATGTTCGCAGAGCTTTTTCCTGTATTTGAAAGACATGCATCCAGCGATGATTTCAACGCATCATGCTGGCTTTTCAGTAGGCTATTCTCACCTGTCAATGCAGAATTCTGAGATTTCAAATCCTGAATTTCTCTTTGTCTTTCTCCGATATTTTCAATACACTGCTTATAGTTTGTGCTCAGGGCATCGTATTGTTTCTTGCTTACACAAGATGTCATACCCAGCGCCATTGCAGAAACTGCTAAAATTTTTAAAATCTTCATAAATAATCATTTTTAGACCAATCAAAGTTAGGAAAATTCAATTGAATTATATCGGTTATCTTTGCATAAAAGAAATTCTCAACGTATATGTTGAAAAAACCAAGCTTTAAAAATCAATTAGAAAACCTTGTTGATCAACCTGAAAAACACTCCTACCTTCTGGCGGTAAGCGGAGGTGCAGATTCTATGGTTCTGGCCTCATTATTTCAGGATTTGCGGGATAATGGACAAGATAAAAAGTGTGACATACAGGTCGCTCACATCAATTATAAACTTCGTGGTAAAGATTCTGATCTGGATCAGAAAGTAGTTCAGGATTTTTGTGAGAAAAATCATATAAAGTTTCATCTGTATGAAGTTTCTGAAAAAGATAAAAAACCGGACCACTCTATTCAGCTTTGGGCAAGAGAACTCCGCTATCATTTTTTTAAAGAAATTCAGAATCAGGAAAAGCTTGAATTTCTGGTTACCGCGCATCACCTCAACGATCAGCTGGAAACTTTTATTATTAATCTTTCCAAAGCAGCTGGTATTAATGGACTGAGCGGTATTCCTTCTCATGACAATCATATTCTCCGTCCACTCTTAACTTTTTCCAAAAAAGAAATTTATCAGTTTGCCGAGGAAAACCATATTGAATTCCGTGAGGATCTATCCAATAAAAAAAGTGATTATTTAAGAAATAAGATCAGAAATGAAATTGTTCCCCAACTCATGGAGACCAATGATCACTTTTTGGAAAACTTTAAAAAAAGTTCTTTCTACCTGAATCAAACTAAAGATTTTGTTCGAAAACAGGTTGAAGAAATAGAAAATAAGCTTTCCCTATTTAACCAAGACTATAAAATCTTATCAAAGGAAAAGCTGGATCAGGAAAGCGATTTCATAAAGTTTGAAATTTTAAAGAAATATGGATTTACTCAGGAAGAAGAAATCCCTAAAATTTTCACAGCTGAAAACAACAGTTCTTTTTTTTCAAAAGAATACCAACTGGTCATCAACCGTGACGAATTGATATTTATTGACCGAAATAAAGAGCAAAAGTCTACCGATGAAATTATCCTGATTGATCATTTTAATTTTTCTGAAGATCAAATCAATCTTGACCTCAAAAACACTATTGAAGAGATTGATGGAATCAATAAGGATTTTGAATGGGATTTTGATGCTGAAAAACTTCAGTTTCCACTACGCCTGAGAAAGCAGCAGGATGGTGATGAGTTTTATCCTATCGGGTTTTCAGGAAAAAAGAAAGTTTCTAAATTTTTTAGGGACGAAAAATTATCTATTTTAGCGAGGCAAAAAATTTGGATACTGGCCGACAGCAATAATTCCGTACTTGGAATACTTCCTCTCAGACAGGACAGAAAATATACAAAGGATGAGAAAACAAAATGGAGTCTCAAAATTTTTAATGAAACGAAAAATGAAATTTAGAAATTGGTTTTTATTAATTCTACTATTTTTAGCGACAGGAATTAATGCACAGATAAAAAATCCTGTAAAGTTTAAATTCACCATCAACGATCTGGGAAATAACCAGTATGAAGCGGTTTTGAATGCCACCATGGAAAAAGGCTGGCATATTTACTCAAAAGATTTACCGGAAGACACCGGAATTCCAACTGAGTATAAAGTTTCAGGAAAAAATATCGAACTGATCGGTAAATTTACCGAGGTCGGTAAAAAGCACGAAGAATTTTCTGAGGCTTTTGGAGGAACTATTGTTTTCTATTCCAATTCGGCCGGCTTCAAACAGAAGTTCAAATTAAAAGATCCTACAAAACCTGCAGATGTTACTTCGGAGATTACGTATCAGACTTGTGACGACAGGGTTTGTTTAGCTCCCAATACTTTAGAATTTAACCAAAAAGTAACTCCAAATGGGGCTACTGAAGAGGCTGTTGAAGAAACACCTCTGGCAGTAAAAGACTCAGTAAAAACCGTTGAAACAGTTACTGAGAATACTCCAAAACAGGAAGTTACCGTTTCAGAAGTTTCAAAATTAGACCCTAAACAGCTGAAAATTGAAACATTAGATTTCAAAAACCCATTAACTGACTGTGGTACAGCGTCTACAAAAATAGAAGAAAATTACTGGACCTACCTGTTCTTAGGATTCATCGGAGGTTTAATTGCCTTGTTAACACCTTGTGTTTTCCCTATGATTCCACTAACGGTTTCCTTCTTTACCAAGGGAAGTAAAGATAAAGCAAAAGGAAAAAGAGATGCCATTATCTACGGATTTTTCATTCTTCTTATTTTTGTCTTATTAAGTATTCCTTTCCATATTATTGACGGGATTGCCGGAAATATCTTCAATGAGATTTCTACAAGTGTATGGCTGAATATTGCCTTCTTTATCATCTTTATTTTCTTTGCCGGAAGTTTCTTCGGGTATTATGATATAACATTACCAAGTTCTATTGCCAATAAATCTTCTAAAGCAGAAGAAGCCGGAGGGATCATCGGAATCTTCTTTATGGCACTTACACTGGTGATCGTTTCTTTCTCTTGTACAGGACCTATTTTAGGAAGTTTACTGGGAAGTGCGGTAACAGGATCTTCCAATGTTCCTATGCTGCTGACTTTTGCATTAGCAGGATTTGGGTTGGCTTGGGCCATTGTATTTGGGTTATTGGCTTTATTCCCACAGGCCTTACAAAGTCTTCCAAAATCAGGAGGATGGATGAATACCGTGAAAGTTGTTTTAGGATTCGTAGAATTGGCATTAGCTTTAAAATTCTTATCCAAGGCGGATTTGGTTTCCAAAACTTTCTTCTTAAAAAGAGAGCTTTTCATTGCTATCTGGATCATTATTGCTCTAGGGCTTGCTTTATATTTATTCGGGCTGATCAAATTCCCGCATGATGATAAAAAACCAAAGATCTCTATCACCAGAAAGATCCTTGGGGTATTAGGTTTTGGATTTGTCATTTATCTGATCCAGGGATTAATTCCTTCTGAGCGTCCTAAACTTCAGCTGCTAAGTGGTATTTTACCTCCATTGAATGTTAGCTATTTCCACGATGAAAAAGATGGGATTTTAGGAATGCATCCGGAGCATGATTTTTTCAAAGCTATTGAAATTGCTAAAAAGGAAAACAAACCAATCTTAATTGACTTCACAGGATACGGTTGTGAAAACTGTAGAAAAATGGAAGAATTTGTCTGGAGTGAACCGGATATTCTACCAATATTACAAAATGACGTAGTATTAGCTTCTTTATATGTAGATGATAAAGAAGAGCTTCCTGAAGATCAAAAAACTAAAATAGACCTTGGAGAAGGACAGATTAAAAAAGTAAAAACAATTGGTGACAGATGGAGCTTATTCCAACAAGTTAACTTTAATAATAACTCTCAGCCTCACTATGTTTTAATAACTCCTGACGGAAAAGTGATCAATACCCCTGTTTCCGGATATATGCCAAAAGAGGATTTCAAAAAATTCTTAGAATGCGGAGTAGATTTTTTCAAGAAGACTAAATAGATACTACTTTATAATAGACTAAGCCTTATCAATTTTATTGGTAAGGCTTTTTTTTACACTTATTAGAAATAGATCAACACTTACTAACTTGTTTCATCAAGTAAAGTCTTTTTCAATATATTTAGAAAACAATTCTAAATTAAACGCAAATGAAAAAGTTATTTTACATTCTGGCAACCTTAGGCTGCTCTATTTCAATGTATGCCCAAGCACCCAATATCCAGTGGCAAAAATCACTGGGAGGAAGCAATCTAGAATGGGCAAAATCAATCAAGCACACTACCGATGGAGGCTATATTGTTGCAGGACATTCAAGTTCCACCGATGGAGATGTCACAGGAAATCACTCCGGTGGTCAGCCCTATATGACTGATTATTGGATTGTAAAACTGAACAGCTCGGGAGGGATACAATGGCAAAAATCATTGGGAGGCAACAGTATTGAGGAAGCAAACTCCATCCAACAGACAAATGATGGCGGCTATATTATCGCAGGCACAGCTGCTTCATCAGATGGAGATGTTACAGGAAGTCACGGGAGTTTTGATTATTGGATTGTAAAGCTTGATTCATCAGGGAATATTCAGTGGGAAAAAACTTTTGGAGGAGATATTGTTGAACAGGCTTATTCCATTCAACAGACTACTGATAACGGCTATATAATCGCAGGCTATACCAATTCTTCAAACGGAGATGTTACCGTTGCATATGGAGAGGAAGATTTCTGGATCATCAAACTGGATCAAACCGGAAATCTGCAGTGGCAAAAATCTTATGGTAGCAATAGTGAAGACTACGCCTACTCCATCCAGCAAACTACAGAAGGAGGTTATATCGTAGCCGGCAGTACAAACAGCATAATCGGAGGCATTTCTTATAGCGACTGTCTGATCATAAAATTAAATTCGTCCGGAGATCTACAATGGCAAAAAAAGATAGGGGGCAGTCATGATGATTACGCTACCGCAATAAAGCAAACCATAGACGGTGGATATATTGTAGCAGGGAACAGTAATTCTACAGACGGGGATGCTACAGGAAATAGTAATTCACCCAACATTTGGATTTTTAAACTTAACAATACCGGAGATATTCAATGGAAACAGTTTCTTGGCGGAACCGGTTATGATGGAGCTTCATCTGTTGAATTAACATCAGATAACGGCTATCTTATTGGGGGAACTACAACGAGCTCAACAGACCTCACAGACAACTTCTATGTTGCCAAACTTAATGCAACAGGCATTATTATATGGGAGAAAAGCTTAGGTGGAAGTGCTACAGATCAACTGAATTCAGCAATAGAAACAGCAGATGGAGGATTTATTCTTGCAGGTAATACAGACTCTAATGACGGAGACGTTTCAGGAAATCATTCAGATGGTTTTTCAGACTTCTGGATTGTAAAACTTATGCCTACCACAACATTGGCTACCGCGGAAGTTAAAGCCAACCAATCTATATCTTTCTTTCCTAATCCTGCCAAAGAGTTCATTAATATCAGGAATCTCCCAGACGGATCAGTTGTAACCATTACAGATACATCCGGAAGAAAGCTATTGTCTAAAAATTATCATGAAGACAAAGTAATAATAAATACCTCTCAGCTAATTCCGGGAATTTATATGATTCAAATTGAAAATAAGGGAAAAATCATTTTAAATGAAAAACTAATTCTAAAGAAATAAATATCATATAGTTAAAAAATCTTAAAGCCTTATGAAATTGAAACATCATAAGGCTTTTTCGTGTCAAATAATAATTAATTTTTACAAATTCATAACATTTAAGAAATTTAGGTATAAACTTTGTATGAATTCAACCAAACTACGATCGGGTTTTAAAAGTTTTCATCAAATACCGTTTAACATTTAAAGTATTAATTATGGCTGAAGTAATCGCACAAGAAAAACAAGGCGGCAAGCAAAAAAAGAAATTAATAAGAGTTGATATGACTCCCATGGTAGATTTGGGATTTCTATTGATTACTTTCTTTATGTTCACTACCAATTTTACAAAACCCAATGTCATGGATCTGGGACTTCCGGCAAAAGGAGATCCCCCTTCAGGGCCTATCGTAATGGACCAGGAAAATCAGGTGACATTTATTCTTGGAAAAGACAACCGGGTATTTTATCATCAGAGCAATGCAACAGATTTAAATACAAATAACCTGAAAGAGACCGATTTCAGTGGGATAAAAATTTCAAAAATCATTGCTGAGGCATACAAAAATGCTCCTAAACCTGAAAACTTCACCGTCATTATCAAACCGACTGATGAAGCCAACTATAAAAATTTTGTAGATATGCTTGACAACCTTGCTATTGCAAAAAAAGAGCGTTATGGCGTTGCAGATATCAAACCTTGGGAAACAAAGGTTTATAAAGACTTAGTTCAATAAAAGAGAAAGAGCATTTTAAAAATGCTCTTTTTTGTTTACATTTGAATCAGCAGGAGTTTCCTGGAGATCCTCTGCCTTATTTTAACCTTTTATAATTTTGATATCATGCTGAACTTTGAAAAAAAAGGAAACGGAAAAGAAACTTTAGTACTCCTTCATGGTTTTATGGAAAACCTCTCTATATGGAGTGATATGGAACCTCATCTTTCCAAAGATTTTTCACTTTTAAAAATTGATCTTCCCGGTCACGGACAATCTGAAATTCTGGATGAAGTTCACACCATGGAACTGATGGCAGAGGAGGTAAAAAAAGTTTTGGATCATCAGAATTTAGAAAAAGTACACCTATTAGGACATTCTATGGGAGGTTATACTTCATTGGCTTTTGCCGAGAAATATCCCGATTCTTTAAAAAGTTTGACGTTGTTCTTCTCTACCTATTTCCCGGATGATGAAGAGAAAAAACAACAGCGTATAAAAAGCTACAGAATCATTAAGGACGCATTTGCCCATTATGCAAGAGCGGGAATTCCCAATTTATTCAACCCAAATGAAAAAGATATCCTTGAAGGCAAAATCGAAGTTGCCCTTGCAACAGCTCTTTCCACGAACAATTTAGGAGCATTGGCCTGCGTAAAAGGTATGGTAGAAAGAACAGACAAAAAACACATCATGGAAAACCTGGAGGCCAAAATACTGGTACTGGCAGGTAAACATGACAATGCTGTAAAAACAGATATCACCATTAAAAACCTTCCGGACAGAACCAATATAAAATCTTATGTATTAGACTGTGGTCACAATGGCCACTGGGAAAAACCAGGTATCTGTGCAGAAATTATCAACACTGAGCTTTTACATAACCTCCCTAAAAAGCTTGTATTTTAAAAATCTATGAAATCCGCTATATACACGATTTTCTTTCTTACGTTATTAAGCTGTAAAAAAGAAAAACAAATTTCTACCGACAAGGTTCCTACCGACTCTCTTACTGTTCAAACAAAGAAAAAAAGCGATACGGTACCCACAAAACCCAATCAGCAGGTTTTCAATTTCGTAACCGATCTATGCACCAGCAAAGGATATTTTGATGCTAACAAATATACTGAAGAAGAAATTAAAGGAGCCTATACACTGTGGTTTGACCTGAGAGGAATCATGCTTGATACTCCATCTGTATTTAGTCTTCAGGACCTTACGGAAATAAGACGTGATAATGCCAAAATCCTGGCAAAATTAGATAAGGATTTTGCTGAGAAAAAAGCTTTTCTCAAGCATCTTAAAGTCGTCAATGTACCCTATTGGCAAAATATAAAAAAGCTGCAATATGAATCACTTCTACAAAAGTACGAAATGGAAAAATTGCGGATAGCAGCTTATTCTGATCCATCAATACTTCTAAAAAGCAATACCGGTAACAAATGCCGGAATTTTACCACTGCCTTAAACTCAACGGATGAACAGATGTTTTCGGAATGGAAAAAACTGAGAGAACAGATGAGTAAAATGAATGCAGATCCGGAAAGAATTATCAACCTGTTTAACGAACACCTCAATTCACCGGACAAAAAGGATTATGCTGCCATAGACCTGATTACCTTTGGATGGGGAAACTGTATGAACGGTGAAATCCAGAGCCCCTCACATGATGGCAGGATGAATCAAGAATTCGAATCCCTTTTCATCAAGATAGATGCTGACTGTGATGAGCCATAATCAGCATTTATAAAAAATCCTGTATATTAGTAAAGCATAATTGACGCAATGGGTTTATTCTCGTTCAAAAAAAAGAAACCACCAGTTATCGGCCTTACTCTTTCAGGCGGAGGAATGCGTGGGATTGCACATATTGCCGTTCTGAAGGCCCTGGAAGAATATAATCTGAAACCACAAATTATTTCCGGAACCAGTGCCGGCTCTATTATAGGCGCTTTCTATTCTTTTGGAAAAACACCCGATGAGATGATGGAAATCGTCAAACATACTTCTTTTTTTTCAAGGTCATCTCTGAAGCTGTCAAAAAATGGAATTTTCAGTTCCAATTTTATTTTAAAACTTTTTAAGGATTATTTTCCCGAAGATAATTTCAATATTTTAAAAATACCGGTTTATGTCACTGCCACGGAAATGACCCATGGTATTGTTGATTTTTTCTCTGAAGGAGAACTTTTTGGGCCCTTGCTGGCTTCATCTAGCGTACCTTTCATCCTTCCTCCTGTAAGAATAGGAGACAAAATCTATGTAGACGGAGGTGTTTTAGACAATCTACCTATTGAACCTATTGTGAATAAATGTGATTTCCTGATCGCCTCCCATGTGAATTCAATAAGCTATGATGAATTAAAAAAGATGAGTCTGATGAAAGAATTTGACCGCATACTTCACTTAGCCATTGCAAAATCCGTTTATTCTAAAGTGAAATACTGCAATATATTTTTAGACCCTCCCAAGATGACAAAGTTCAGCCTTTTTAATAAGAAATACATGGACGAAATGTTTCAGCAGGTCTATGAATATACATGTATTGAATTAGAAGAAAAAGGGTATAAAAAAAGCTCTCAGATTGAGAGCTTATAATATTAATCAGTTATTTATTATTCTTTAATCACTTTGAACGTCTGTTCAGAATCTGATGTTTTTACTTTTACCACATACACTCCTGATTTCAAATCATCCGTATTAACAGCGGAAATATTTTCTTTGACAGATTTCACTAATCTACCTTCAGCAGAATAGAACGTTACCTCTGTTATTTTCCTATCAGCTGTAGCAATATTCAAAATATCTTTCATAGGATTCGGATAGACGGCAAGGACTGATTTAGCCTTAGTTTCATTAACGCCAAGCGTTCCTGTAGGAACTACCATCACACTGTAATCTTCAGCCTGGCCATAGCCACTGGTTCCTGAAACAGCGGCAAGAGTTCCCCCTGAAGAATAACACGGACTTAAATAAAATGTTGTTCCGGTTGCATAATTCTTTTTCACTCTCATTCTTGTTTTTCCTAATGTAGCAGTGGCAGGAACAGCGATGTTTCCAGTTGCTGTTATAGCATCTATACCTGTAGAATTCGTTATCGTTACCGCAGTACCGGCAGTACCGAAATACACTTCTCCTGCATCTAAGAAATCTCCATCCTGATTCCAGTCAATATATACTACAATCTTAGTAGCATTATTACCATCTGTATTTCCTTTAAATGTAATCGGATAAGTTCCTCCCTGTTCTACAGAGGCTACTTTATTGGCGAAATTTTCATGAGAAGGGCTTGTTAATGCCTCCGAGGAAGTATTGGTCATATTACTGAACTGAACTGAAGTAATAGGCTCCACTCCGCTGGTGAATAGTAGGTTTCCAAAGCAATAAGGAGCAAATGAATCTCCTGTTACAAAACTATTCGTCTGGCATGCAACCGCTACACCTGCAGCATTTTTCGCTACCACTTTCCAATAATAAGTGGTATTCCCTAGCAGATTATTAAAGTCAGCAAATAAATAGCTGCTTGGAACTAAAGTTGTAGGGTTTGGATTGGTATCAAGATATACCTCATAGCTATCTACTGTAGCCCCGGAAGTTGGTGCTGACCATGTCAATGTTGCAGCATTTGGATTTACGCCTGTCTGTCCATTGCTTGGAGATACCAATGCAGCACAGTTAGGAACTGCAGTAGGAGCAGTATCACTGTTTATATTATCAAACAACAGCCTGAACATATCTGCAGAAGTAGCCTGGAAACCCACATATACTGTTTGTCCTACATAGGCTGATAAATCTACAGAGAAGAAAGTCCATTTATTAGGTGCCAGAGCAACCGGAGTAAGGACAGTGGTAAACGCTGCTGCCGTAGCCGTTGTAGTGGATAATTTAACAGCATAGCTTTCCACATAGTTAGGATCCTGATTTTTTACAAAATAAGTTAATCTGTCATTAACACCTGCTGTTACAGTAATTGCAGGTGTTACTAAATAGTCGTCATGTGCGGAAGCCGAATAATTAATTTGTGCAGCATTGGGTAATGAATACACACTTCTCGGAGCTCCGGGACCAAAGATAAATCCATTGAGATCTCCGCCGTTAATGACAGACCAACCTGCAGGTGTTGTAGTCCCTGCATCAAAGTTTTGAGAAAATTGTGCATTGGCAAAAAGCGGCAATGCAAGCAAGAATGCTAGTAATTTTGTTTTCATAATGGTTTGTTTTTTAGTGATTTACTTTCCTAAAGTACAATAAATCCAAATTAAAAACAAACTATTATTTAATTATTTCATATTTAAAAATTCTTCCTTTCCAATGTATTGCTTGAAATTTTCAATAGTTCCTGCCAATGAATCGTAAGATTTTCCACCTGCGGCATTAATATGCCCGCCACCGCTAAAGTATTTTCTTGAAAACTGATTTACATCTACATCATCCTTACTTCTGAAAGAAATTTTAATGAAATTCTCATAAAGGTCTTCCATAAAAAATGCGGCCATTTTCACTCCGGCAATACTGAGTCCGTAATTTACAAATCCTTCTGTATCCCCTTTTTGGAAACCATATTCTTTAAGTTCGTTTCTCGTAAGGCTTAAAACAGCTACTGTACCCTCATTCACTACTTCTATTCTCCCCAGGATTAAAGCCAGTAGATGAAGACGGGAAACCGTATTGGTATCCCAAGTATTGGAAGTTATCATAGCAGGGTCTGCTCCTTTTTCTATAAGATTAGCTATTATTCTATGCGTAGCAGCGCTTGTAGAACGAAAACGGAAACCACCTGTATCAGTCATAATACCTGTATAAAGACATTCTGCAACATCTTGGTCCACCAGTTTTTCATCATCCATCACTTCGATAAAATGATAGATCATCTGTGAGGTAGCCGGAATGACCGTATCAGAATATACATAATCAAATTGTTCAGGCTGCTGGTGATGGTCAATAAGAATTTTTTTACCCTGTGCTCTAACCAACCAGTCTCCCAATAGGCCAATTCTTGACGGAGCATTAAAATCAAGACAGAAAATCACGTCAGCTCCAGCAATCATATCGGAAGCCAGCTTTTTCTTGTATTCAGCGATGATTACTTTTTTAGATTCCGGCATCCACTTTAAAAATTTCGGAAAATCGTTAGGAACAATCACTTCAGCAAGAATTCCTTTGGCTTTCAGATAATGTTTCAATCCCAGACTGGAACCAATAGCATCTCCATCCGGGTTATAGTGGGTAAGAATAACTATTTTGTTTTCAGGTTTAAGTAATGTATTGATTTCTAAAAGTTCTGCTGGTGTAAACATCGTTGTGTTTATTTTCGTTAAAATTAAAGTTTTCAAAGATAAAGCTTTTATATAAATCATTTAAATATTATTTTTGCACACAGAATTTCGTTTCTGATTAGGGATTTGTAAGTTTCTGATTAAAAAACATTTCAAATAATTTTAAAAAAAGATAGTGAAAATTTGTAGCTTATAAAAATTTCTATATCTTTGCAACCTGAAAATAAATAGATTAATTACGATTTAAATATATAGTAATGAGTAAAAGAACATTCCAGCCATCAGAAAGAAAAAGAAGAAACAAACACGGTTTCAGAGAAAGAATGTCTACGCCAAATGGAAGAAGAGTTTTGGCTGCGAGAAGAGCTAAAGGCAGAAAGAGTTTAACTGTAAGTGCTGCACGCGCTAAGAGATAATTTCTACCTTATCATATACAAATCATGCTTGAAAAGATCTTTTTCAGGCATTTTTTGTTGTTAAAATTTACTAAAATTTAGGTTGTATAAACTTCTTTTTCTATTTTTAAAAGTTGAAAAATTTTGTTAGAAAACAGCCTTTAAAATTAAATTATGCCACATACAAATATCTCCGGAGACAATATCATAAGTTTACAGCATGCAAAGATTGCACAAAAAAACTTCACTGTTCTTACTGATGTAAATCTTAACATTAAGAAAGGTAGATTCTGCTATCTTATCGGAAAAACAGGTTCCGGAAAAAGCTCACTTTTAAAAACCCTTTACGGTCATATTCCATTAGCATCAGGGCATGGATCTGTTGTTGGATTTGAGCTGGCAAAGCTAAAACCTTCTGACATTCCAAACCTTAGAAGAAAATTAGGAATTGTATTCCAGGATTTCCAGTTACTTTCAGACAGAACTGTTGAAAAGAACTTAAAATTCGTCCTTGAAGCTACAGGATGGAATGATAAAGTAAAAATGGAAGACCGTATCAATGAGGTATTGGGAAGTGTGAACATGAAAAGTAAAAAGCATAAAATGCCACACGAGCTTTCCGGAGGAGAACAGCAGCGTATTGCCATTGCAAGAGCTTTACTGAATCACCCGGACCTTATCCTGGCGGATGAGCCAACAGGAAACCTGGATCCGGAAACCTCTAATGAAATTATGACTTTACTAAAGCAGGTAGCCCTTGAAAATGGAGCCGCAGTAGTAATGGCAACACATGATTATCATATGATCCAGAACTTCCCGGGCGAAGCAATCCGATGTGAAGACGGGAAAGTTTCCGTACTGGACACTGCTGAGCTATTTGAATAAGGTTTGAAAGAGTAAAGGATTAAATATAAGCTGAATAGTCAGCATCTAATGTCTAACCTTTACCTTCTATTAAAAATATGAAACTCTTTGGTGAGTTCAAGATATTGGTCCGAGTATTGTCTCGGACTTTTTTCTATAATAAAATCAGATTCTTCAAGATTTTTTTCCAGTAATGAGAATTCAAGAACCAATCTTTTAACTTTTGAATTTTCAATTCCTGTAATATTGACCCTACGGTTTAAAAACAAAGAATTTTCTTTCGCAATCGAAGTGAATACCTCTCCGGCTTCACTGGGAATAATCACAGATAAAAGTCCGTTTTCAGACAAAAGTCCGGCAGCATGGCCTATAAGCTGCTTAAAGTTCAACTCTACTGTCTGGCGTGCAATTTTATCTTTATCTGATACAGATTCTTCAAAATAAGGAGGGTTGGAAACAATCAAATCAAATGATTCCTTTGTATTGAAAGATTTAAAATCCTGATGTATATTCCTGAGTCTTGCCTGAAAAGGGGCATTTTCAAAATTAGCTTTTGTAAGCGCCACAGCCTCTTCATTAATATCCAATCCTAAAAAAACAGCCTCAGGATTTCTCTGTGCCAGCATTAAACTAATCAGCCCGGTTCCCGTTCCGATTTCCAGCACGTTCGATGCATTCTCAACATCTGCCAGCACACCAAGCAAAACCCCGTCTGTTCCTACACGAAAGACGTTTTCAGACTGCTGAATTTCAAATTGTTTAAACTTAAAAGATTTCACTATAAATTGGTAGGCAGTGTAATAATAAATGTCGACCCTTTCCCTACTTCAGATTTCACGGAAATTTCCCCTTTATAGTCTTCTATCATCTTTCTTACCATAGATAAACCAAGTCCCATTCCACTGTTTTTAGAAGTAAAATTAGGCTCAAAAATCCGTTCATACATATTATCAGGAATTCCTATCCCATTATCCTGAACAGAGATCATAACCCTTCTCTGATGTTGTTCTACATCAACATTAATAATTAATTTTCTATCTTCACTTTCTGCCTGCTTAGCATTGGTTACAAGATTGGTGATAATTCTGGAAAGGTAAATCCTATCCATACTGATCATGATATTATTTTTATTAGCATGCATAAAAACACTGTCATCATTGAAAACGCGTAAAATATCTTCAACTTCAGTATTCAGGTTGATCACCTCATTATTTTTTTCAGGAAGTTTTGCAAATTCCGAGAAAGCAGAAGCAACCGTAGCAATCAGGTCAATTTGATCCACTACTGTTTTACTCATCTGTTTTACCCTTTCCTTGATGTTTGGATCTTCCGGATCAAATTTCCTTTCAAAATTCTGAATGGTAAGCTTCATAGGAGTAAGAGGGTTCTTCACCTCATGAGCAACCTGCTTTGCCATTTCTCTCCAGGCTTCTTCCGATGCTTTGAAACGAAGTCTTTCCTTTTGATCCTGAATCTGCAGAATCATTCTGTTATAAGCTCTGGCCAAAGCATTAAGCTCATCATTTTTATAATATCTTATGGGCCGCATTTCATTTTCAAACAATGTAATACGGGTAATCATATCTGAAAACTTGGTAATTGTTTTTGCAAGACTGTTAGACGTCACCCAGCTAATCCAGATACTAAAAAGGATAAGGAATATATCTACTAAAAGAATGTATTTAACATATTGATGAAGAACATCAAGGTAAGCAGATACATTATGATATAAAGGAATATAAACCACCCCTACAGGTTCAAGCTCATTATTTTTCAAAAGAAGATAGGAAGAAGTAAGCTTGGCATCTTTAGAAGCATCATATCTGGTCAGGTCTACCCTGGCATCTGTAGATAAGATTTTATTGATGATTTCTATAGGAATCGTCTTCTGCTCAACCAGACTCTCATCTTTATTGGAAAGCACATAATTCCCTTTCAGATCATAAATAATAATATCATGTTGGTTGATATCTGCTATTTCAAAAATTTTATTGCCTAAAACTTTTGGCAGATCTTCTGTCGTGACAAGTGTCCGGCTAACAGCATAGTCCAGATACCTCATAACAGCATTGGTTTTCTCCTGCATGTCGATATTACTCTGCTGTAAAGAATTATTCCTTAAAACAAAGTACGGAACAAGCGAAGTTGCCACAACACTTAAAAAGCATACCAACAGGAAACCGAAAAACACCCGGTTCCTTAAGCTATATCCTTTATACTTATTTATTGACATCCTATCTTTTAATTAACCTAGCAATATACTTACCAATGATGTCAAATTCTAAATTTACCTGATCCCCTATTTTTAAATGGTTCATATTCGTAAATTCCCAGGTATAAGGAATAATTGCTATAGAAAACTGCGAGTCTTCACTTTTTGCAACAGTAAGACTGATTCCGTTTACAGTGATTGATCCCTGAGGAACTGTAACAAAATTACCATCTGCTTCATACTTAATGGTAATAAAATAGCTTCCGTCTTTATTTTCAATATTGACTACTTCTCCTGTTTTATCTACGTGTCCCTGAACAATATGACCATCTAGCCTTCCGTCCATTTTCATGCAGCGTTCAAGATTAACCACAGTCCCCAGTTCCCATTTCCCAAGATTGGTTTTCTCTAAAGTTTCATTGATGGCCGTAACAACATATTGATTATCTTTAATCTCAACAACAGTAAGACAACAGCCATTATGAGCCAGACTCTGATCAATTTTAAGTTCGTTTGTAAAAGGGCAAGTTAAAGTAAAATCTATATTGCTTCCTTTTTCTTCAATCTTCTCAATAACGCCAACTGCTTCAATAATTCCTGTGAACATATTATTTTTTGCTAAATTTGTAAATTATAATCTTCAAAGATAATCAAAATGAGCCCAAAAAACCATAAAGTACGAGTAGGAATTTCAATCGGTGATTTCAACGGCATAGGACCAGAGATCATTATGAAGTCTCTGAAAGACAAAACCATTACGGATTTTTTCACCCCTGTAATTTTTGGTTCGGGAAAGCTATTCACTTATCAGAAAAATATTTTCAAGCTTAATCTTAACTTCAACTATGTTAACGAAGCTTCCCAAGCCCAGGAAGGAAAACTTAATATGGTGAATCTAACAAAGGAGAATGTGAATGTAGAATTAGGAGTTCCTACAGAAGAATCCACAAAAATGGCCATTGATTCTTTGGAAGCAGCTACAGAGGCATTAATGAAAGGAGATATTGATGTTTTGGTAACCGCTCCTATCAATAAGGATGAAATGGTGAAAATGGGATTCAAACATACAGGACACACTGGATACTTTGAAGAAAAATTCAGTAAAAAGGGACTCATGTTCCTGGTCACTGAAGATTTAAAAGTAGCAGTGTCTACCCACCACATCCCTATTGCTAAAATTGCAGAAAACATTTCTAAAGAGAAAATAAAAAAACAAATCAGAGTATTAAACCAAACGCTGATTGAAGATTTTCGGGTTCAAAAACCTAAAATTGCTGTTTTGGGACTTAATCCCCATGCAGGAGATGGTGGTGTAATAGGAAATGAGGAAATTGAAATCATTGCTCCAGCGATTAAGGAACTTTCTGATAACGGAGTATTAGCATTCGGACCTTTTCCTGCCGACAGCTTCTTTCAGCCAAGTAAATACAAGAACTTCGATGCCGTTTTAGCGATGTATCACGATCAGGGATTAGCTCCGTTCAAAACATTAGCATATGAAGAGGGTGTCAACTATACAGCGGGACTTCCTTTTATAAGAACGTCTCCGGATCATGGAGTTGCTTACGATATTGCGGGGAAAAATATTGCGGATGAACAGAGTTTTACCGAAGCTATTTTCACTGCCATTAGTGTTTTCAAAAACAGAAATGAATACAGCGAATTGATGAGTAATCGTCTGCAGCCTAGAAAAATGGTTTCAGACAACGGAGTAGATGAAGATCTTCCTGATGAAACTGAAGCTTAAATCTCTAAAATAAGTTTTAAATTAATTTGTTTTAGATTTTATTTGTTATTATAAAAAAAATGCATATTTTTGCACACTCATTTTATGGACAAGTTAAGAAACTATGACGTAAGCTTTTCCGGACTTAAAAACGGAAAACACGAGTTCAAGTTTGAGATCGATAAAACGTTCTTTCAATTATTTGAAACTGAGCAGGAATTTACAAATCCTAGAATAGCAGTGAATGTCTTACTGGATAAGCACACTACTTTTTTAGAATTTGAGATTAAAATCCATGGATTAGTTGAGTTGGTTTGTGATGTCACAAATGAAGACTTTGACTATTCTATTGAGAATGAGATCAAGATCCTGGTAAATTTCGGAGAAGAATATGATGATAGCAATGAAGATGTTATTACCATTCCTTCCGGAGAGCATGCTTTCAATGTAGCACATTTGATATACGAAAATGTAATGCTATCCATTCCGATGAAAAAGATTTCACCTAATGTAAGTGATGAAGATCTTAAAGTACTGGACCAATTCAGCCCCAAAGAAATTGAAGAAGCTGAAGAGGAAGAACATGAAAGTGACCCTAGATGGGAAGCATTAAAAAAATTAAAAGATAAAAATTAAATAAAATAATTTAAATATGATGAGATGATGAATCTCATCGCTCATCAATTAAAAAAGTTATTACAAAATGGCACATCCAAAGAGAAGACAGTCGTCCACAAGAAGAGATAAGAGAAGAACTCACTACAAAGCTGTAGTTCCTCAATTGGCTAAAGATGCAACAACAGGAGAGCTTCACCTTTACCACAGAGCTCACTGGCATGAAGGAAAACTTTACTACAGAGGTAAAGTAGTATTGGAAAAAGAAGTAGCAACTACTGAAGAAAACTAATCGAGGGATTTTCAAAAAAACCTCATTTTAATACAAAAACCGCCCAATTTTAATAAAATTAGGCGGTTTTTTATTGTTTTTTACGTTTTTTTGGTATCTTTGACCCAAAATCAAATATCAAATTTATGGACATTAAAGACATACAAAATCTTATTAAGTTTGTATCTAAGGCTGAGGTTTCAGAAGTAAAATACAAAACTAAAGATTTCGAAATCACTATTAAAACTCCATTAGCTGGAAGCGATGCTGTATATGCACAGCCTGCAGTTTACCATACTGCACCACAAGCAGCAGCGGCTCCGGCACCTGTTGCAACTCCAGCTGCTGCACCTTCTGAAAAAGCTGAGGCTGCTTCTGATGACAGTAAATATGTAACGATCAAGTCTCCAATGATCGGAACTTTCTATAGAAAACCATCTCCTGATAAAGATGTATTTGTAAATGTAGGTGATGAAGTTTCTGCTGGTAAAGTAGTTTGTGTCATTGAAGCTATGAAATTATTCAACCAGATTGACTCTGAAATCAGTGGAAAAATCGTTAAAATTTTAGTAGACGATGCTACTCCTGTAGAGTATGACCAACCATTATTCCTAGTAGATCCATCTTAATTTAGAAGTTAGATGTTAGACATTAGATGTTAGATTAAATTCTACATTAAAATAACATTATCTAATTTTCAAATTATCTAATTTTCAAATTGAAGAAGATGTTCAAAAAAATATTAATAGCCAATCGTGGCGAAATTGCAATGCGTATTTTACGTACGTGCAAAGAAATGGGAATCAAAACTGTAGCAGTATACTCTACTGCTGATAAAGACAGTCTTCATGTAAGATTTGCTGATGAAGCCGTTTGTATTGGTCCTGCAATGAGTAAAGACTCATATCTTAAAATCCCTAATATTATTGCTGCTGCGGAAATTACCAATGCAGATGCCATTCACCCTGGTTACGGATTCTTATCTGAAAATGCTAACTTTTCAAGAATTTGTCAGAAAAACGGCATCAAGTTTATTGGTGCTTCTCCTGAGCAAATCGAAAAAATGGGAGATAAGGCTAATGCTAAGGCTACCATGAAAGCAGCAGGTGTACCTTGTGTACCTGGTTCTGACGGATTGATCGAATCTTATGAGCACGCTGTAAAAGTTGCTGAAGAAACGGGATACCCGGTAATGATCAAAGCAACCGCAGGTGGTGGTGGAAAAGGGATGAGAGCCGTTTGGAAAGCTGAAGACCTTAAAGATCACTGGGAGTCTGCAATTCAGGAAGCTGTGGCTGCCTTCGGAAATGGAGGTATGTACATGGAAAAACTGATTGAAGAACCTAGACATATTGAAATTCAGGTAGCAGGTGACCAGTTTGGTAAAGCTTGCCACCTTTCTGAAAGAGACTGTTCTGTACAGAGAAGAAATCAGAAATTAACTGAAGAAACTCCTTCTCCGTTCATGACAGATGAACTTCGTGAAAAAATGGGTGATGCTGCTGTAAAAGCTGCAGAATTTATTGGATACGAAGGTGTGGGAACTATTGAATTCCTTGTAGACAAGCACAGAAATTTCTATTTCATGGAAATGAATACAAGAATCCAGGTAGAACACCCTATCACTGAGCAGGTAATTGATTACGATCTGATCAGAGAACAAATTCTTCTTGCTGCAGGAACTCCTATTTCAGGAATCAACTATTATCCTAAATTACATTCAATCGAATGTAGAATCAATGCAGAAGATCCTTATGCTGACTTCAGACCATCTCCGGGAAAAATCACAGGATTAAACATCCCTGGCGGACACGGAATCAGAGTAGACACTCACGTTTATTCCGGATATAGTATTCCATCTAATTATGACTCTATGATTGCTAAGCTTATCACTACGGCTCAAACCCGTGAGGAAGCGATTGCTAAAATGAGACGTGCACTGGAAGAATTCTATATTGAAGGAGTAAAAACCACTATTCCTTTCCACAGACAATTGATGGATAATGAAGATTATCTAGCAGGAAACTATACTACAAAATTCATGGAAGATTTTGTAATGGATAGAAAATACGATAATCACTAAGATTATTTTAGAAATATATTATAAACTGCCTCTTATTTGAGGCAGTTTTTTTTTTTTTAAATAAATAATTTGTGTACACTCATTAATGGAGGATAATATTTCTCATTTGGTTTTTGCAAAAATTTATACGTTTTTTTTCTAAGGATCCTGGCTTATTACTTATAAGAAAGATTCAAAGTCTCCGACCTATTTCAGGCTATTGATAGAAACCGTGAATATGTGAAGGTAAATTTTCCCTTTAAAACCCCTCAATGAGCGTCAAAATATGCTTTTAATTATTACCACGCAGCATATTATCCTAATATTTATTCATCTCATTAATATTGCTTAAATTTGCCAAAAAGCAAAATATATGTCAACAGCAGAAAAAACAAAAAACTCACAGTATTTCATTGACCTTGAAGACAAACATGGAGCCCATAATTATCATCCTCTTCCAGTAGTTCTGGAGCGCGGAGAAGGTGTTTTCGTTTGGGATGTAGAAGGCAAGAGGTACTATGATTTTCTTTCAGCATATTCTGCTGTGAACCAGGGACATTCTCATCCTAAAATTGTGGAAGCTTTAGTAGAACAGGCTCAAAAACTAGCGCTCACTTCAAGAGCTTTCTATAACTCAAAATTAGGAGAATACGAGGAAAAAATCACAAGTCTTTTTGGATTTGATAAAGTACTTCCTATGAACTCGGGAGCTGAAGCTGTGGAAACAGCCGTAAAGCTTGCCAGAAAATGGAGTTATGAGGTAAAAGGCATTTCAGAAAATGCAGCCAAAATCATTGTTTGTGAAAATAATTTCCACGGAAGAACCACTACAATTGTTTCTTTCTCTAATGATCCGGATGCCAATCAGAATTATGGTCCTTTTACACCTGGGTTTATCAAAATTCCTTACAACGACGTTGCCGCACTGGAAGAAGTTCTGAACAGAGAGGCTGGAAATATTGCAGCATTTTTAGTAGAGCCTATTCAGGGAGAGGCGGGAGTATATGTACCGGATGAAAATTTCCTTAAAAATGCTTCTGAAGTATGTAAAAAGCACAATGTTCTTTTTATTGCAGATGAAGTACAAACCGGAATTGCAAGAACAGGAAAGCTCATCGCATGTCATCATGAAAATGTGCAGCCGGATATTCTGATCCTAGGAAAGGCTCTTTCCGGAGGAATGTACCCGGTATCTGCTGTTTTAGCAAATGACAGCATTATGAATGTCATTAAGCCCGGCCAGCATGGCTCCACATTTGGAGGAAACCCAATTGCCTGTGCAGTAGCAGTAGCCGCTTTAGATGTAGTAGCTGATGAAAAATTATCTGAGAGAGCTGAACATCTGGGACAGGTTTTCAGAGCCGAGATCGAAAAGCTGATTGAAAAGACAGACCTTATTACAAAAGTAAGAGGAAAAGGTCTTTTGAATGCTATTCTGATCAATGATGGTCCTGAAAGCTCTACCGCATGGAACCTTTGCTTACAATTAAAAGAAAACGGACTATTAGCCAAACCAACACATGGCAATATCATAAGACTTGCACCACCATTGGTAATTACAGAAGAACAATTACTGGATTGTGTGAAGATCATTGAAAAAACAGTATTAGAATATTCAAAATAACTTTGGTAGATATTATTATTCCAATATATAAAGAAATACCTGATCGTGATGATTTGATTTCATTCAGTCAGGTATTTCATATTTTAGGAAGTTACAAAATCACTTTTATACATCCTAAAAGTCTTTCTCTTGATGCCTATAAAGATTTTAATGCTTCATTCATTAGTTTTGATGACCATTATTTCAAAAATATTTTTGGATATAATCAACTCATGATGAATGTAAATTTTTATAAAAGTTTTTCAGAAAAATATATACTAATTTATCAATCTGACTGTTTTGTATTTAAAGATGATCTTATAAATTGGTGTAAAAAAAACTACGATTATATTGGTGCTCCCTGGATACGGAGTTCAGAACATATTCCTTTTTTTAAATTATTTTTTGATAAAACTATTGCCAAGTTTAAAGAAATGACCAACTTTAAAGGGAATGGAAAGTGGCAAAAAAACAAATCTCTTCTTTACAATGCTGTAGGGAATGGAGGCCTGTCTTTAAGAAAGAGAGAAAAGTTTATAGAAGTTCTTGAAAGCATTCCGGAGGTAGTAAAAATTTATTTAAAACCTGAAAATACAGGGCAATTTTACGCCGAAGATGTGTTTTTTAGTATCGAGCCTGAAAGAAATGGTATAATTTTTTCTAAACCTAATTATAAAGAAGCCTGTCTCTTCTCCATTGAGAACAAACAGGAGAAAGCAATGAACATCAATAAAGGAGAACTTCCTTTTGGCTGCCATAGATGGAATAAGGAAAAAGATTTCTGGAGACCTTATTTTTCTAAAGCAGGATATTCAATATAACAATGAACGACTTTAAAGATAAAAGTATCATATTAGCTGTTCCCAATCATTTTGGGCTACCAAAGGTTTTTAAAAAAAATCTTGAGTATCTTGGTTTTAAAGTTTTTACTGTAGAGCACGATTGTTCGCAGGTAAAACTGAGTGCAGAAGAGTCTTTAATTCATATTTATAAAAAGGCATTCAGCAACAACAGAACTTTTAAAGCCAAAATGTTAGCCGAAAAAAAGGAACACCCCCAGCTGTTTTTTCTTGATAAAATCAGCCATGCAGATTATGCCCTTGTGGTACGCCCTGACCTCTTCAGTAAAAATGTTCTGGCCAAAATTCAGGAAAAAAGTACTTACACTGTGGCTTACCAATGGGACGGAATGCAGAGATTCCCCTTAGCAGAAAATACCATACAATATTTTGACAGCTTTTTTGTATTTGACGAAAGAGATACCATAAGATATCCACAGACAAAGCATATTCACAATTTTTATTTTGACTATCTGCCCGAAAAACCTGAAGCAAAACAGGATCTTTTCTTCGTAGGGACTTTTATGAAAGATCGTATTGAGGAGCTTTGCAACCTTTCTATATTATTTCAGGAAAAAAATCTGAAAACCAATATCAATGTAATCTACACTAAAGAAAAACATATCAAGAAGTACCGGGAATATCCTATAAATTTCACAAGAACCGGAATGAGTTTTGAAGAAAACATGAAAAATGCAAAAGCTTCAAAAATTATTCTTGACTTTCAAAACACGATTCATAAAGGGCTTTCTTTCAGGGTTTTTGAGGCCGTAGGATACAGAAAAAAATTAATCACTAATAATGAATTGGTAAAAGAATATAGCTTTTATAATTCCAGCAATATATTTCTTCTGAATGAGTATAACATGTCTGACATCACCCATTTCCTGGCAGATGATTATAGGGAATCTTCCGAAGAAATTTATCAAAAATATAGTTTTACAAATTGGATCACCTGTATTTTAACAAAATGAAAAAGAGACTTTTATTTATTGCTCCGGATTACTATGGATTTAATGAAGTTATTTTTAGTGGTATAAAAAAGTATACAGATTTTGATTCTGTAATGGCTATAAGTGCTACAAACGAAAGATATCAATATAAAAACTTCTACGAAAGAGCAGAAAATTTTTTCTCTAAAACTTTTCTAAGAAAAAATTTAAAGAACCAGAAAAAAAGGGAACATCTGATAAGACAGATGAACCAGCTGGACTATTATGATTATATTTTGGTGAATCGCCCTGATCTTTTAGACCAGGAAATGTATGATATCGTACAGAAAAAAGGAAAAAAAAAGATCGTCGTCTTCTGGGACAGCTTTAGCAAAATAGGGGGTCAAAAAGAGACTATTCCCTATTATGATCTGGCATTTAGTTTTGACACGGATGATTGTAAAAATTATGATTTAAAGAAGATCAGCAATTTTTATTTCAACGAAGATCTATATTCTAAGAATCCTATTTATGATATTGTTTTTTTAGGAACATTTGATAAACGTTTCGATGATTTGACCAAAATCATCAACAGTATGAATCAGAAAAGTATCGATATCAAGTGTTTCATTTATCATCCCAGTGATTTCAGTATAGATGAGCAAATCGAAAAAAACATCATTAAATTGCCCAATATCCTTCCATTTAATGAATCTTATAGAGTCAATGAAAAAGGAAGTGTTCTATTAGATCTTGCCCATGAGAATCAATCAGGATTATCATTCAGACCTTTTGATGCCTTAGGATCAGGAAAAAAACTGATTACCACAAATAAAGCAATTAAAAACTATGATTTTTATAATTCAAATAATATTTTTGTCATTGAAGATATCAACAATATAGAAATACCCTCCGATTTTTTCACAACACCTTATGAAAAGGCTGACGAACAAATTCTGGAAAAGTATTCTTTCAAAAACTGGATAAATACCATTTTAGACTTATGATCTCAAGAAAAATATATTTTGTATGCCCTACTAATCCTCACCCATCCGGTGGAGTAAAACAAATCTATAGAATGGTTGACATTCTTAATAAAAATGGATTTGACGCAGCAGTCATACATAAAAAAGCAGATCAGAGAGAAACTTGGTTTCCCAATAATACAAAGGTTGTCCATAATCCTTATTTATTTAAGCTAATTAAATATCTGGATAAAAAAAAGCTAAGCATTAGCAAAAAATTAAAATTAATGTATTTAAAGAAAATCAGTTTTAGTATTGAGACTGATTCTATTCTGGTTTTCCCTGAAATCTATAGCAGCATCAATAAAATAGAACCTTTTACAAAAAAAGTGATTTTTAATCAAAACTGCTATTATACATTCAATGGTTTCCCACTAGGAAGTTCCGCTGAAGATTTTCCATACAATAAAAAAAATACCCTGGAAACCATCGTGGTGTCCGAAGACTCTAAGAATTATATCCAGACCGCTTTCCCCAATACATCTGTTCATAGAATACGATTAGGAATTAACGCCAGTATTTTCAATTTTTCTGAAAACAAGGAAAAAATTATTGCCTTCATGCCACGAAAACTATCTGAAGACAGTACTCAGATTATCAACATTTTCCAATCTAGAAATAATAATTCTGACTGGAAAATTATGCCCATTGACAATAAAAGTGAAAATGAAGTTGCAGAGATTCTTAAAAAGGCTGCTATATTTTTGAGCTTTAATCATAAAGAAGGGTTTGGACTTCCTCCGGTTGAAGCTATGTCTTGTGGATGTTACGTAATTGGATATAGAGGGCAGGCAGGAAAAGAATACTTTAATTCTGAGTTTTCAGCCCCTGTAGAAGATGGTAATATTCTTGAATTTGTATTGAAAATAGAAGAAGCTACAAAGGTATATGATCGAAATCCTCATGAAATTATAAACAAGGGACGCATTGCTTCTGAGTTTGTTTTAGCAAATTATACAATTAGCAATGAGGAAAAAGATATTATCAATATCTGGAATGACATTATGACCCGGGCAGAGGAACAGGAATAACTGCAATAAACAATAAAAAAATAAAAGAAGCCGTCTTTCAGACGGCTTCTTCATGTATAATATCACCTATTTTATTAGTAAGCATAAAAAGGAATACCTTCTGCTATATATTCACGTGGTGTAACCGGAGCTCCTCCCGGAGAAGCCATATAGTAATGATCTTTCTGAGATGGGCTATAAAATTGATAAATTGGTTTTTTTGTGCTGTCCATAGTCGCATAAAAAGCAATTCCCTCATATGTATAAGTAGCAGGCGTACCCAGATAAGTTGAATAATAATGGTCTTTCTCTTGTGGACTATAATATTTATAAACCGGAATTGTACCAGGTGCTTTATAAGTATACGCTTTGAAAAACTCTCCCTCAGCAACATAAGTATTTGGCGTTATTGGCAAATGAGAAAGATAGTGATCTCTTTCTTGTCCGCTATAGAAGCCATATATAGGAACCGGGATATAATCAAGCATTACTTTATTATCAATCAGATACTGAATTACATATGATTTAAGCTCCGCTTTTTTAACAGGATCTTTTATCAGGTCAAAAATAAATACTAACCCATTGTTTCCAAAATCTACCAGGACTGAGTTATTTACTGTCGAGCTGTTTTGCCAGTTTGCTATATTAATTTTGGAAGTATTCTGATCAATACTAATTTCTCCAATTAAACCTTTTGACGGATCCCCACCTCTTGTTCTGTAGGATAATTTTCTGGAAAAGTTTTGGCTAGATTCAGATGTATTAACGTCATTTTGAGCGTCGATATCAAAAACTTTTAGTATTCCCACTTTCACTCCAATTCTTGCAGCACGGTCACGGCTTTCGTTAGTGGTTTCAGACTGGAACATAATATCCATTTTAGCTCCTGTATAAATATCTACGGCTACGTGAGTCCCATAATCCTGAACAATTTGCTGAGGAGTCTTATTCTGCAGATCTTGTGCAAACTCAGGAGTCAAATAGTCTCCTAACATGTCTGCGGTAGCATTTAGTCTTAATCTTCTCTGCTTAATTAGAAGGTTATAACTTCCATAAATATATTTTGCATCAAATTTATGATTGGTTGTAACAGCTGAGCTAAACCCTACGGAAAGCATTTTCTTAAATAATGGAATTCCTGCTGTAGCATTTACTTTAGTAGCAACCATCTTAGAATAAGATTCTGCATTTTCACCATAATCTTCCACATATTCTTGTGAATAAGTATTCTCAGCTAATATTCTACCACCCTGCTCCATCTTAAATCGATCAATATCGATTACTCTGAAACCCGCAGCATTGGCATTAGCATACTCACCGGTAGCATTATATCCATGTCCAAGGATATCATAAACTCCATCTCCTGCAGATCTGCCAACTATAGAACGGCTGGCTTTAGCTTGGTTCTCAGCTGTTACCTCACTGCTTAGATCTTCTGAAGAGCATGAAGCCATAAAGAGCATTAACACGCTGCTAAGGCAAAATACAATTTGTTTTTTCATGATATTGTTTTAAAATTCCCTGCAAAGGTAATATTCAACAATATTTTAAGGAAGAATAAAAAAATGATATATATCATTGATTAGTGAATTTAACACGCATTTAAACATCGATTAACAAAAGACAAAACATTCACTATACATAGAATTAATTATGAAATAAAATCAGCTTTATTCATTTTATTAACATGTATAATCATTTTTCTCAGATTCCATTATGCATATTCAAATTATAAATAATTCTTGTTTGGTATTTCATAAACCAGGTTTTGTAATTAAATCTTTTAGCCAATGACAGCCATCATCCTCAGAGAATGAAGAGGTTTAAATTTAAAAATCGGAAAATACACGATTATAAATCATCTCCTAAACCCATAATTTTAAGTAAATTTGCAAAAATTAAAATTGAAATGGAGAAAGTAAGAGTACGTTTTGCTCCAAGTCCTACAGGACCTTTGCATTTGGGAGGCGTAAGAACCGCATTATATGATTATCTTTTTGCTAAAAATCAGGGTGGAGAATTTGTATTGAGAATTGAAGATACAGATACTGCAAGATATGTAGAAGGAGCTGAAGAATATATTGAAGAAGCTTTAGAGTGGTGCGGAATCATTCCCGATGAAAGTCCTAAGAAAGGAGGGAAATTTGCCCCTTACAGACAATCTGAAAGAAGAGATATCTATGACCGATATACTGAGCAGATCTTAAAAACAGATTATGCTTACCTGGCTTTTGACACTCCAGAGGAACTGGATGCTATGCGTGCAGAATTTGAAGCAAGAGGTGAAGTGTTCTCTTATGATAACAAAACAAGGAACCGTTTAAGAAATACTCTGGCTCTTTCTCAGGAAGAAGTTCAAAGATTACTGGACGAAAAAACACCTTATGTAGTACGATTTAAAATGCCTGTTGACAGAGTATTGAATCTTGAAGACATTATCCGTGGAAAATCGTCTGTAAATACCAATACATTAGACGATAAGGTTCTTGTAAAAAATGACGGGATGCCTACTTATCACTTTGCCAACATTATTGATGACCATGAGATGGAAATTTCTCATGTAATCCGTGGTGAAGAGTGGCTGCCTTCTTTAGGACTTCACACTTTATTATACGAAGCAATGGGTTGGAAAGCTCCAGAATTTGCTCACCTTTCTTTAATTTTAAAACCTGAAGGTAAAGGAAAATTAAGCAAAAGGGATGGTGATAAATTCGGATTCCCTGTATTCCCGCTTGATTTTAAAGATCCTGCAACCGGAGTTGTTTCCAAGGGATATAGAGAGAATGGTTACCTTCCTGATGCATTCATCAATATGGTTGCTTTATTAGGATGGTCTCCTGCCGATGATAAGGAAATTCTTCCATTGGAGGATATGATCAAAGAATTTGATCTTCATAAAGTACATAAGGCTGGGGCAAGATTCAGTAAAGAAAAATCTGAATGGTTCAACCACCAGTATATTCAGATGAAGTCTGATGAAGAACTTCTTCAGCTTCTTAAAAATACAGATCTTGATCTTTCCGGTTCTTCCGATGAAAAGCTGTTAAAAGTGATTCAGCTGATGAAAGAAAGAGCTACTTTCCCAAAAGACATTTATGAAAACGGGAAATTTTTCTTCGAAGCTCCAACTTCCTATGATGAAAAAGCATCAAAAAAAGCATGGAACGAAGAAACTTCTGCTATTTTAGGGGAATTAGCATCTACCCTTGAGTCTTCAGACTTTACTGCTGAAGCACTTAAACAGACAGTTCACGATTTTGCCGAAACTAAAGGTTTGGGAATGGGTAAAGTAATGATGCCTTTGCGTTTGTCTTTAGTAGGAGAATTGAAAGGACCAGACGTTCCTGATATTTTGGAAATCCTTGGAAAAGAGGAAAGTATCTCCAGAATAGGCAATGCCATAAATAATTTTAAATAGAATAACCATAATTTTTCATACATTTGAAAGATTTAATTTACTTCAAGAAATGGAATATTTAAGTTTCGAACTTCCTATCAAAGAATTAATGGATCAATACCAGACCTGTTCTTTAGTAGGAGAAGAAAGTGGTGTTGATGTAAAATTAGCATGCAGCCAGATTGAGGATAAGATTTTAGAAAAGAAAAAAGAAATCTACGAAAATCTTACACCTTGGCAAAGAGTACAACTGTCCCGTCATCCGGATCGTCCATATACCATAGACTATATCAACGGAATGGCAGACAAAGGCAGTTTCCTGGAACTTCACGGAGACAGAAACTTCGCTGATGATCCGGCAATGATTGGAGGATTGATTACCCTGGATGGTCAAAGAGTGATGATCATAGGAACTCAAAAAGGAAGAACAACTAAAGAAAGACAATACAGAAGATTTGGAATGCCGAATCCTGAAGGATACAGAAAAGCTTTAAGACTAATGAAGCTAGCTGAAAAATTCAACATTCCTGTTGTCACTTTAGTAGATACCCCGGGAGCCTATCCAGGATTAGAAGCTGAAGAAAGAGGACAAGGTGAAGCTATTGCAAGAAATATTTTTGAAATGGTTCAGCTTAAAACTCCTATTTTCACTTATATTATTGGAGAAGGAGCCAGTGGTGGAGCATTAGGAATAGGTGTAGGAAATAAGGTATATATGTTAGAAAACACGTGGTATACCGTAATTGCACCGGAGAGCTGTTCATCCATCTTATGGAGAAACTGGGACCACAAAGAAGATGCTGCCAATGCATTAAACCTTACTCCACAGGATGCTTTAAGAGAAAAGTTCATTGACGGAATCATTGAGGAACCTCTTGGAGGCGCTCAGTATGATCCGGAAACCACTTATTTAAATTTAAAGAGTTCTATTTTACAGAATATAAAAGCTTTTTCCAAGTTTACAGGACAAGAGCTTGAAACCCAGAGACAAGATAAATTCATTGCGATGGGTCAGTTTAAAGGATAAAAAACAAAAGGGTTAAGAAAATATTTCTTAACCCTTTTTTTAGCTCTAGTCTTCTTCTAATCCGCAACATTGAGAGCAATTTCAATGTCCTGGTTAATTTTCTTTAAGGAAGAATATTTTGCATCACACACCATGGTGGTCAGTATATATTCTCCTTTATCTATGAGAATAAAGTTTTCTCCTTTGGCTGGAACACTCAGATTGTAATATTTTTTGCCATTTATTTTCACGATCAGATTACAGCTGGACCTGTTTTTAATATTGACGTAGGCTTCATTTTTATTGATGTCATTACTAAAAAGATGGGTAAGCATCGCTGCTCTTCTTTTATTTTCTTCACTGGCCTCTGATTTGGAGGAACCCGCACTTTTTGCTGAACCTACCGAAGCATAGCTTACACTTCTTTCTTCTTTTAATGCATCAATAGCTGCAGAGGTATTATTAGCCGCAGAGGTTGTCTTATTATTAGAAGCCGAAGCTTTATTGGCAACCAGTACTTTGCCACTATTCAGCTCATTGTTTTTTACTATTTTTTCAATCTTCTCTTTACTAATCGGTTTGATTGTAGGTTTTGCTTCAGGAGAGTTATCTGCCATGATAATTTCCATCAGCTTTCTTTTAAAATAGTCTGTTTTTGCGTGCCCGGGATTTTGTTTCAGGAAACCTGCCACTATTCTTGCTTCTTTAGAAACCTCTGCTTCCTGCTCCGTATAGATGATCACTGTTTCTTTTTCTACAACAGCTTTAGATTTCGATCTTTTCTTTTTTTGGGAAAAACCAAGAGAAAAAACGCATATAAATAGAAGGAAGAAGAATTTTTTCATTAATCAAAACTTTAAAATAGTATTAAATATATTAATAACGTGAAAAGTCATTTTTTAGTTTATCATTAAAATCATTATCTTTGCACTGCTTTAAAATTAAGCTAAAAATTAATACTAATCTTAAATAAAAAATAATACATATTATGTCTTATACACCAGTTGCTGCTGACGTAGCGAAATTAAGAAACCAAACAGGTGCAGGTATGATGGACTGCAAGAAAGCTCTAGTTGAAGCTGAAGGAGACTTCGAAAAAGCGGTAGATATCCTTAGAAAAAAAGGACAAAAAGTTGCTGCTAACAGAGCTGACAGAGAATCTGCTGAAGGAGCTGTAATCGCAAGAGTAAACGAAGACAATACTTTAGGTGTTGTTATTTCTTTAAATTGTGAGACTGACTTTGTGGCTAAAAATGAAGCTTTCATTGAATTAGCTTACGAATTAGCTGAAATGGCAATCTTCGCTGCTACTAAAGAAGAGCTTTTAGCTACTGACTTCCACGGAATGACTGTTGCTGAAAAATTAATTGAGCAAACAGGAGTTATCGGTGAAAAAATCGAGATTGGATCTTTCGAAAGAATTCAGGGAGATTTCTTAGGAGCTTATATCCACGCTGGAAACAAAATTGCTGCAATCACTTCTCTTTCTGCTAAAGTAGACGGAGCTGACGAAGCTGCTAAAGCTGTTTCTATGCAGGTTGCTGCTATGAACCCAATTGCTTTGGACGAAACTAGAGTTTCTCAGGAAACTATCGATAAAGAATTAGAGATCGAAAGACACAAACTTACTGAAGAAGGTAAGCCTGCAAACATTATCGATAATATCCTTAAAGGTAAAATGCAGAGATTCTACAAAGACAACACTTTGGTACACCAGGACTTCATTAAGGATGGAAGTATCTCAGTTGCTGACTATGTAAAATCTGTAAACGGAGACCTAAAAGTAACAGGATTTGTAAGAGTAAGCTTAGTGTAATCAAGCTTTCAAAAAAATATTTGATCCCGATGAAATTCATCGGGATTTTTTATGCAGTATTCCAGCTAATATGAACACAATATAACACCAATTTTAAATATTCAATAATTACGCTATAAACCAGCATTGATAGAATTTTTTCACACTAAAAATCAATTATTAATAATTAGATTTGCGGCCCTTACAATAACATATGAAAAAATTTCTACTGGCTATCTTCACCTTTATTTGTTTGTTTGTTAATGCCCAGTTAGACACAGAGCATTGGTTTGCTCCCATGTCTGCAAGTGATCTTTTGGGAACTCCTGAAGGGTATCTCTATCTTTCCACTAATGAAACAATCCCATTTTCAGTACAGGTTTACAATAACAACACTGTATTTTCAACGGTACAGGTAAGTAAAAATAACCCGATTCGGGTAATGGTACCCAACAGTTTTATGATTGCTTCTTCGGTGAGCAGTCTGTTCAGATCGACTTCAATGGGATTATATGCAAAAGGAAGCAAAAAATTCTTTGCCAGTTTCAGATTTTCAGTCCCCAACCAGGCTGAGATTATTACTTCAAAAGGATTAGCCGGCATCGGGAAAAACTTTTTTGTAGGGGTGGCTCCTATTACATCGGCAAAAACTTACGTCAACTCCACCATTGGTGTTACTGCTACGGAAGACAATACCACGGTAACTTTATCCGGATATAATCCAAACGTTGTTTTTTCTGATGGTATTTCAGCTGTATCAAGAACATTTACTCTTAATAAAGGCAAATCATATATTATTGAGGCTCAAAGCACACTGGCTTCAGCAAATCTGGTGGGATTAGTAGGGGCAAAAATTACAGCTACGAAACCTGTATCTGTCACCAATGGAAATTTCAACAGTATTTATACTACCCAAAACAGCAGCAATGTGGATGTGCTGATGGACCAGGCTGTTCCTGTAGAAAGATTGGGTAAAGATTTTGTACTGGTCAAAGGAAATGGTCCTGCCAACTCAGGAATGGAAGCAGCCTTGGTGATAGCAACAGCAGACAATACTAAACTTACCGTCAATGGAAACCTGGTAAATAATATCACCCTTACTACCGGAAAATATTATATTGTACAGGGTACCAATTATCTAAACCAGGGTAATGGAAATTTCAACATGAGTATTTCCGCTAACAACAATGTTTATGTCTATCAGCTTCTCGCCGGGACTTCCGGAAATACGGTTTATGCAACCGGAGGAATGAATTTTATCCCACCGTTAAGCTGCTTTTTACCCAAAGAAATTAATGAAATTGGATTCATTAATAAAATTGGGAATGACAGTTTTAATACTAAACTTAATATTATTACCCAAACGGGGGCAGCAGTAACATACAATGGAAATCCTATCATTGCAGCCAATGGACCTTACCCTGTCACCGGAAACCCTAATTGGGTCACCTACTCTATCCCTAATGTTTCAGGAAATGCCACTGTAAACTCTACAAAACCTGTAACAGCAGGAATAGCGGCCGGAAACGGAGCCGTTGGATATGGTGGTTATTTTGCAGGATTCTCTTCCGTACCCGCAATTACAAAAACAGGAGATTGCTATGCCGGCACCCGTCTTGAAGTAGACAGTAGTTACGATGCATACCAATGGTATTTTAATGGAAATGTAATTCCCGGAGAAACTTCCTATTTCATTAATCCGGAATTATATGGCACCGGAACTTATACCTGCTACATCACAAAGAATAACTGTGAGTCCAGACTTACATATGAATATGAATATACAGTCTGCCCACCCATATCCACCACAACCTATACGATCGGATCATGTAACACCAAAATAATAACGCCAGTATTTACCAATTCTAATCAGAGCGTTGATCCTTCCCATACAAGCATTATCGTACAACCTGCCAATGGAACGGCTTCTATCAACCCAGTGACGGGTCAGGTTACGTATACTCCTAATGCAGGGCTTACCACCGACACTACGGACACCTTCACCTATTATATTCAGGGAAGTGGAAATCCTGCTTCATTTGAATATTTCAAAATTATAATTAACATCGATGTCCTTCAAACAAGCAATACGTCTTTAACCTCATGTACTGCAGGTAATGGAAACGGAACATTCGACCTGACCGCAGCCAATGTCACTCCGGATTCGGGGACCTCTGTTACTTATTTCACAAATGCTAATTTAACCGGCGCGATCACTACCCCAACTTCTTATACAGGACCTGTAGGAGCTATTTATGCTAATGTAACCTCTGCATATGGCTGTTCTAAACAAGCTATTATTACATTAGCAGCCTATCCTTCACCTAATATTAACACCAGTACCTTCAATGCTGCTATTTGTGATGATAATTTTGATGGAATGGTCAGTGTCAACTTCGTCAATATAACCCCACAAATCGTAACTAATTCTCAGAATTTTACAGTAAGGTACTATCTCAATCAGTCTGATGCGACTGCAGGAAATGGAAACACCCTTCCTGTTAACTGGACATACACAGCCACTACAACAGTATACGTAAGGGTTTCTTCTATTTCCGGTGAATGTCCTCCTGCTTTAGGGCAAATAAACTTCAGTATTGGAAATAAAATTCCTCTACTAACAGAGACTGCAAAAGTGGATATCTGCGATAATGACCTTAACGGCTCAGAGGCTGTAAACCTTACTGATTATAAAGTATTATTCACGGCAGATCCTTCTGTAGTGCTATCATTCTACACATCATTAGCGAATGCTCAGGCAGGGGTTAATCCTATTTCAGCTTCACAAAACCTTACTTCTGCAAGTGTTTTCTATATAAGATTCCAACATAATACAGCATGTCCTAACACCGCTACGCTAACCCTTACTTTAAAAGCTCCGAAAAAATCTGAAAGACTCCGAAATCAGGTTGTCTGTTCAAGCGAGAAAGTTATTTTAGATGCCGGACCGGGATTTTCCTCCTATGTATGGAATACGGGAGCGACCAGTCAAACCATTACTGTAGGCGCAGGAAGTTATTATGTAGATCTTGGATTTAATGGATGTGTGTACCGTCAGACGGTGAATGTAGGAGTAGCCCAGGCACCTATCATTACAAGGATAGAGGTTGTAAATTCCACCGCTACCATTTATGTTACCGGCGCAACTGCCCCTTACCAATATTCATTAAACGGATTAAATTATCAGACTTCCAATGTTTTCACCGGATTATCCCGGGGAATTCACAAAGTATATGTTTTAGGTTCAGATGGATGCAGTCCTGTAGTGAAAGAGTTTTTGGTCCTTAATCTTGTTAATGCCATTACTCCGAATGGTGACGGGATCAATGATGTATTGAATTATACCGATTTAAGAATAAAAAAAGACGTCAGCATTGAAATAGCAGACCGATATGGAGCTACTGTTTATAAGTCTTCTGATAAAAATTATGTTTGGGATGGCAAAGTAAACGGAAGGAATCTTCCTACGGGAACCTATTGGTATATTTTACAGTGGACAGAACCGGACACACAATTACCAGTTTCACATTCGGGCTGGCTTTTAATCAAAAATCGAGAATAATTCAACGTATTTATTAGTATTTTTTTAACAATATTTGAAATTTTATTTTAATTTTGTAGAAATCCTAACTCCATACACATGAAAAAATTTTTACTTAGCATAGTATTGTTTTTTTTTACAATTAATACAGTCTTTGCCCAAAGGGATACAGAACACTGGATAGCCCCATACTTCAGTAATGCAGGCAACTATTCCAACAGGATATATTTATCTACGGATTCTGTAACTCCTTTTGATGTAAAAATATACAACAATAATAATCCTGTTCCTGTTGCTACTGTTACAATCAGTAAAGGTAATCCTCAGTCTGAATTTATTGATCCCAGCTTGATATCGACTTCCACCACTACCGATGCTTTCAAATCTATTGGAAAAGGATTGTACCTGAAAGGCGACAAACCTTTCTACTGTAGTTTACGACTTGCCCAATCTGCCCATGGAGAAATTATCACCAGCAAAGGAAAGGCAGGTATTGGAAAACAGTTTTATGTTGCTACACCTCCAAATACAAACACTTCTAACAGCATTAATAATTTCACAGCAGGAATTATGGCTACTGAAGATAATACAACAGTAACGGTAACCTGGAATGGAGCTGGAGTTCAGTTTTATAATGGTACGCCTACGGGAAACACCCAGACCTTTACACTGAACAAAGGAAAGTCTTTTATTTTTGCCGGTACTGGAACGAATACAGCAAACCTTAGTGGCTTTATCGGTGCTAAAGTTGTATCTGATAAGCCTGTAACCCTTACCAACGGAAGCTGTAACGGAAACTTCTCTTCTGCACCAAGTGGGTCAGATCCTATCCTGGACCAGTCTGTTCCTACCGACAGACTTGGAAATACCTTTGCTATGGTAAAAACAAGATCCACTTCTCCCAATCTTAATATGGAAGGTGGGCTTATTGTAGCTACAGAAGACAACACAGAAATATATTTAAATGGATCTACTACGCCTGTTCAGACGATCAATGCTGGAGGATGGTATAGAATCAATGAGACTAACTATGTTACTCAAACCGGAGCAGGGGCTCATTCCAATATGTTTATTTCAACTTCAAGGAATGTTTATCTCTACCAGTTTATTGGAATAGATAATAGCGATGCAACCAATGGATTCAACTATATCCCACCATTAAACTGTTTTCTTCCAAGAAAGATTGACGAAATTGGAAAGATCAACGAAATGCCGCTGGGACCATTAGGTGCCAGTACTACGCCCAGTGATCTGCATGTAAAATTAAATATTTTGACTGAAACCGGAGCTGTAGTAACCGTAAACAATGTTACTCCTACAGCTGCTGAAGGCCCTTATCCCCTTACAGGAAACTCACAATGGGTAACCTACGCTATCAATGATATACTAGGAAATGTAACCATTACTTCTACCAAAGCGGTAACCGCAGGTATTAATGGTGGATACAGTACTGCAGGATATGGAGGATATTTTGCAGGGTTTTCATCAATCCCCGTTATTGCAAAAGTAACAGGAGAATGTGTTCCGGGATTAATACTGGAAGTAGATGATGGGTATGAAACCTATCAGTGGTTCCGCAACGGAACTGCAATAGCAGGTGCTACTTCATTTACTTACACCCCTACCCAATCAGGAAACTATACCGTAAAAGTAACCATGGGAACCTGCCCACCCGTTACTACACCTATCTATAAAGTAGAAACATGCTTAAAGCACACTACGCAGACCCTCAATGCATGTTCTACTAAAGTTATTACACCGGCATTTACCTCCTCAACCCAAACGCCGGCACCAGGTACAGTAATGATTATTACTCCTCCCAATAAAGGTACAGCCGTTATCAACCCTGCAACGGGCCAAATCACTTATACTCCCAATGCCAATTATCTGGGGCCGGATGTGATTGTATATAAATTCTGTGGAGCAGCTACCGAATTTATCGACTGTGAAGAAATTACGTTAAAACTTACGGTAGTTCCTTTCATCGTACAGGATGCCAGTATTTCAGCATGTTGGTATGATGTAGCTCCTTATGCCTATTTTGACCTTACTAAAGCTAAAGTAACCGACTACAACGCGGTTGTAAAAAAATATTACCGTACACTCGCCGATCTTAATGCGGGTATCAATGAAATTACAACTCCTGAAAACTTTCCTGCTACCGGAGGTATTGTGTATGTAAAAATAACAACCGCTGAAGGTTGTACTGCCAATGCAAAAATTGAGCTTATTGCGCTGCCTATCAAAAAATCACCTCTTCTTGTAGACCAGTATATCTGTATGGATGCCAAAACCAACATTGATGCAGGACCTGGATATGATTCTTATGAATGGAACACAGGAGCTACTACTTCTGGGATCAGAGATGTAGGAGTGGGTGAATACTCTGTAAAGCTTGGTAAAAACGGATGTTTCCTTATTCAGATCGTAAGAATAAGAAAAGCTGAAGACCCGGTTATCCAGCAAATTGAGATTAACAACAACAATGCAACAGTTATTGTAGCCGGAGGTAAAGCTCCTTACAAATTTGCAGTTGACGGAACGGTAAACTGGCAGGATTCTAATTCTTTCGCTGGATTATCAAGAGGACAGCATACATTCTATGTGAAAGATGCTTACGACTGTACTCCGGTTTCTGTTGAGATCACTGTCCCTAATTTATTAAACGCAATTACTCCTAACGGAGATAATGTAAATGATTATATAGACTACAGTGAGCTGGCTTATAAAGAAAATCTTTCTTTTGTGGTATACGACAGATATGGAAACATGGTCTTTACCGGAAATAAATTTAATAACTACAAATGGGACGGAAGACATTTTGATAAAAAACTGGGAACCGGAACCTATTGGTATCATATCAACTGGAATGAGCCTAATAAAGAGAAAACTCCAATAAAATATTCAGGCTGGATCTTAGTAAAGAATATAGAATAGACCCTTAAATACCATTTAAAAACCACGATGATTATCGTGGTTTTTTCATTTATATACTATTGTCTTGCCCAACCACATCAAGTGAAATAAGTTCCACAAAATCAAAACTTCAATAAAACATAATCATTTAATAAAGAAAATTGAATCTTGGTTTTGAACTATAGTTTATCAATCACAATCAGGTAGCGCATATTTTTTTGCCAATTCAGCAACTAATATTAAAAATATTTTCAATACTAACCAATTATTCTATTATTTTTGTAAAAATCTAATTTTATATCTATGAAGAAAATTTTATCCATTTTTCTGTTATTCTTTGCGGCAGTCCAAATGCTCTTTGCCCAAAGAGATACAGAACATTGGTTTGCCCCGATGGCAGCCAGATCAACAGTACTCAGCAATCCCAAGCAGGCTTTGTATTTTTCTACAGATTCTGTCACACCCTTTCCTGTAGAAATTTACAGCAATGGTGCTTTATTGGCTACTGTTACCATCAGTAAAGGTTCTCCTCAAACATATGACGTACCCTTAAACAGAATGGTTGCCAGTACCAATGGTGAACTTTTTACTCCAGGGAATAAAGGCTTATATACAAAAGGAACAAAACCCTATTTCGTTACCTATAGATTTTCAGTATCCAGTCATGGTGAGATCTTAACATCAAAAGGTAAAGCAGGAATCGGCACAAAATTCTATGCCGCTACAGCTCCTCTTGAAGAATTAGGGAGCTTATATAATTTCACCACCGGTATTTTAGCAACAGAAGACAATACAAAAGTGACTGTTTCCAATTATAGTGCTAACATTATATTTACTAATGGCTGGACAGGAGCTACCAACCCCACTATTACTTTCACCCTTAATAAAGGGCAATCTTACATTATTGAAGGAACAGGGGACAAAGCTTTGAATAAAGAAGCATTCATTGGAGCCAAAATAGAATCCGACAAACCTATTTCTGTTACCAATGGAAATTTTAATGGACAGTTTGCTATACCTTCAACAGGATACTGGGATGGTTCCGATATTATTATGGACCAGTCTGTACCAGTGGACAGATTAGGAAATGAATTTGTGGTTGTAAAGGGAAATGGGAACATCAGTAAAAGGATGGAAGATGCTTTAATCATTGCTACTGAAGGAGGAACCCAGGTATACATCAACAATGGAACTACTCCTGTTGCTACTCTTGCCGAAGGAGAAAGCTACAGAGTAAATAAAGTAAGCAATACCAATTATATCAACCAAGGAAACAATCATTACAACATGTACATAAGAACGACAAAAAATGTATATGTGTATCAATTAATGGCAGGTATCGCAGATAGTAATGCTACTCTTGGATTCAATTATATCCCGCCATTGAACTGTTATCTTCCCAGAAAGATTGACGAAATAGGAAAAATCAAAGACCTTCCTTATTATACTACTCTAACCAGTCATATTGTAAAATTAAACATCCTGACTGAAAATGGAGCTGCTGTTACCGTTAATGGAGCTGCCCTACCAGCAACTCAGGGACCATTTCCCGTAAGTGGAACGACCAACTGGGTATCCTATTCAGTGCCGGACATAACGGGCAACGTTACCATAACCTCTACAAAAGCTGTTACAGCAGGTATTTCAGGAGGAAGTGGTGTAGTGGGTTATGGTGGATATTTTGCCGGATTCTCATCCATTCCTGTGATTGCAAAACAAACAGGAGACTGTATCCCAGGATTAGTGTTGGAAGTAGGTGACAGTTTTGATACCTATCAATGGTTCAGAAACGGAACACCTATTCCTGGTGCAACAACAAATTCTTATACTCCCACACAGTCGGGACGCTATACGGTAAAAATTACCGTTGGAACATGTCCTGCAGTAATTACCCCGGAATATAAAGTTTTCACTTGTCTTAAGAAAACTACTTTAACCGATACCGTATGTGATGTTGTAAAACAGATTGTTCCAACATTCACCAACTCTACCCAAACTGTAGTTCCGGGAACAGTAACGATTCTTACTCCTCCGACACATGGTAATGCCATCATTGATCCTGTTACGGGAGTGATAAGCTATGCGCCTTCTTTCGGTTATATAGGACCGGATACCATCGTGTATCAGTTCTGTGGAAACGATCCTGAGTTTACAGATTGTGAAGAAATAACATTAAACTTAACAATATCTGAAAGCCCTGTAGTAAAGAACGCTTCATTAAGAACTTGCTTCATTGAATCAAACCCGGCAACAGGCCTGTTCAATCTTACCAATGCCTTGGTTCACGATCCGGGTACTTACACCAAGAAATACTACCCGTCTCTTGCTGATGCCCATGCAGGAACCAATGAAATTCTAAACCCAACAGCTTATGTAGCCCCAACGGGTGTTGTCTATGTAAAAGTGTCTAATGCAAATGGATGTTACAGAGTAGCAGAGGTAACTTTAACGGTATTACCCCCAGTTAAATCTGATTTGTTAACTGATAAGATCATTTGTATGGAAAATAAAACAACACTTGATGCAGGACCTGGATTTAAAAGCTACGAATGGAGCACAGGAGCAACAACTCAGTCTATACAAAATGTAGGGGTAGGAACTTATTGGGTAAAACTTAAAACAGGAGACTGTGTTACCTTACAAACAGTAAAAGTATACGCTTCCGAACAACCTGTAATTTCTAATATTGATATTTCAAACAATTCAATCACAGTATATGTGATAGGTGGAACTCCTCCTTATAAATATTCTATTGATAACCTTAACTGGCAGGATTCTAATGTATTTACCAACATGCCTAGAGGTAACGCAAGTGTATATGTAAAGGATGACTATAATTGTACGCCATTGCAGGTAGACATTACAATTCCTAACCTGATTAACGTAATTACACCTAATAATGACGGTGTAAATGATGCTATTGATTATTCTGCATTAGCCAATAAAAACAATCTCGTTATTAATATTTTTGACAGATATGGAACTAAAGTCTATCAGGCAGATAAATCCAACGGCTACAAATGGAATGGGACACTGGATGGAAATAAGAAAATCTCTACAGGAAATTACTGGTATGAAATAGGCTGGACTGAACCAACCGGCAAGCAAACTGCCATTAAATTCTCTGGCTGGATTTTAGTAAAAAACAGAGAGTAAAAAATTATACATAAAATTTTCAAAACCACGATTTTAAAGTCGTGGTTTTTTTATTAGTTTTTCAAGGTTTTAATATCATTTATTATTAAATTTGTGATAAATACTAATACTGAATGAAGAAAATTCTATCTTTTCTATTTATATTTTCTATTTTCACCTTTACCTTTGCCCAATTAGACAGAGAACATTGGTTTGCCCCGATGATCGACAGAACAGGCAGCCCCAATCCTTATCAGAAAATCTATTTATCGACCAATAGAACCACTCCTTTTCCAGTTAATATTTATAATAACAATATGCTGATCGGAACGGTGAATATCAGTAAAAACAATCCTCAAAAGTTTGATGTACTGAGAGAATATATTATTACAACTCAGCAGGCAGACTTATTTACTCCTACCACAAAAGGGTTATATTTAAAAGCAGAGTTTCCTTTCTATGCTAACTTAAGATTCTCGGTATATAACCATGCAGAAATTATTACCTCCAAAGGAATTCCTTCTACAGGAAAGAATTTCTATGCAGCGTCTGCCCCACTCTCTGTAAGTAATACGATTCTGAATTTCATGACCAGTGTTTTAGCGACAGAAGATAACACGTCGGTTACCATTACAGGATACAACCCACTCGTACAGTTTTCAAATGGAACTACAGGAGCAACCAATCCCACGATGACTTTTACCCTAAACAAGGGACAGTCTTACATTATTGATGGTATTGGGAACAGTATTGGAAATTTTGACGGGTTTATAGGGTCAAAAATCACGGCAAACAAACCGGTAAATATCACCAATGGAAATTTTAACGGTCAATATGCCGGCGACTACCCTTCAAGTTCCGATATTTTAATGGATCAGGCGGTACCGGTAGAAAGACTTGGTAATGAATTTGCCCTTGTAAAAGGCAACGGAAGCGTAGGAACCCATATGGAGGGCGCCGTAGTGATTGCCACCGAAGATAATACTCAGATCTATGTAAATAATGAAATTGCACCTATAGCGACCATCAATACCGGAAAATATTTTGTAATTCCCGACACAAAATATAGCTTACAGGGTGGAGGACATTACAATCTATACGTTAAAACATCTAAAAATGCATATGTATATCAGATATTAGCCGGAAGTGATAATGCGTTAAATCAGGTAGCAACCGGTGGATTCAACTTTATACCGGCCCTGAACTGCTATTTGCCAAAGCAGATTAATGAACTCGGTTTTATTAACGAAAATTTTGTTTACTCCAATGGAAATCCTTCAGGGATCCTCAATATTCCCACAAAATTGAACCTCATTACAGAAAGAGGAGCCAATGTAACAGTGAATGGAGCAACCCCGCTAGCGAGTACAGGGCCATATGATATGACCGGTACCACCAATTGGGTTACCTATGGAATTCCAAATGTAACAGGAACAATAACGATAGTTTCAGATAAAGCAATCACTGCTGGAATTAATGCAGGAAGTGATGCAGTAGGTTATGGAGGTTTTTTTGCGGGATTCCCCACTCAGCCTGTCATTATAAAATCCGGAGGAGACTGTGCTCCCGGAATTATTCTTACTGTAGATCCTATTATTTATGACACTTACCAGTGGTATAGGAACGGAATTTTAATCACCGGAGCTACGGGGTCTTCCATTACCCCCACTCAATCAGGCTACTATACCTGTACTGTAACCATGGGACGCTGCGCGCCTTTAGTTACTGGACAATATAAAGTCCTGAACTGTACAAAGCTCAATACAGCAACCTATGACGTATGTACTACCCAAACGATAACCCCTGCCTTTAGCAGTTCAACACAGACTCCTGTACCTGCTACGGTAGCCATTACAACGCCTCCCACTCTGAGCACAGCAGTTATAAACCCTGTTACCGGAATCATTACCTATACCGTTAATACTCCCGGAACTGCAGGAACTGATACTTTTACCTATACTTTCTGTGGGAATGATCCTGATTTTCCAGATTGCGAAACGATAACTGTCACCCTCAATATTCTTGCCCTTACTGTAACAGACAGAACCTTAAGTGCATGTGATATTAATGGACTTGGTGTATTTAATTTAACCACGGCAAATGTCACAAACAACACCCCAGTTACCATTACATATTACCCTACCCTAGCAGATGCCCAGACAGAAAATCCTGCGGCCCTGATAGTAACTCCGGATTCATATTCTGCACCGAACGGAACAATTGTATATGCTGTAGTAAAAAACAACTTGGGCTGTAAAAGCATAGCCAAAATAACCCTAAATCTGTATAATAAAGCCATCGTACTGGACAACTATAATGGGGTCTTTTGTGATGATAACCTGGATGGAACCGTCAATATTATCTTACCTAATATCACGACCATCGTCCTTAACAATCCGACGTATTTTACAAATGTAAGATATTATGCCAGCCTTACAGATGCTACCGCCGGAAATGCCAACACCCTTTCCAATACCTGGAGCTATACCGGTCCTGTTACGATCTATATCAGGGTAGATTCTCCGGATGGATGTGCTACGGTGATTAAACCTTTACAATTCAGTATTGGGGCCAGGATACAATTATTAAAAACCTCTGCTAACCAGGATATATGTGATGATGATTTAGACGGAATAAAATCAGTTAATCTCACGCACTACATGGCTCAGTTCACAGCAGACCCTGCAGTTACCTTTACTTTTCACGGAAGTTTGGCTGAGGCCCAGAATAACATCAATCCTATTTCTCCGGCTGTAAATATTAATATGTCTCAGACTTATTATATCCGTTTTGAAAAAAATGGAGTATGTCCGGAAGTGGCTTCTATTAAAATCACCATTAAAATTCCTAAAAAATCAGACTTGCTGAAGGATCAGGCGATCTGCCCTAAAATGACCACCACCTTAAATGCCGGTCCGGGATTCGACAAATATTTGTGGAGTACCGGAGCTTCAACGCCCTCCATCACCAATGTCCCTGTGGGAAGCTATTGGGTAGATCTTACCTCGAACGGTTGTGTGTACAGACAGCACGTCAACGTCACAGAGTTACCACTTCCCATTATCACTTCCATTGAGATTGACGGAACCACCGTAAAGATAGGAGCAAGTGGTGGTACTCCACCTTATGAGTATTCTCTGGATGGAGTGGTATGGCAGAGTTCAAATATTTTTCAAAATGTACCGAGAGGGGCTCACACTGCGTTTGTAAGAGATTCTAAATTGTGTGAAGAGGTCAAAAAATCATTTGCGATCATTAATCTTATCAATACCATTACTCCAAATGGTGACGGATATAATGAAGGAATAAGCTATTCAGCTTTAATGGCTAATGACAACCTGGTATTCAGAATTTTTGACAGATATGGAGCAGAAGTCTTCAGAGGAACTCCTGAAAACAAATATACCTGGGACGGAAGACTGGGTGGAAGATATGTACCTACCGCTACCTATTGGTATTTTATCAGCTGGACAGAGCATGGATCCGGACTCGAGATAAAGTATTCGAGCTGGCTTTTGGTAAAACACAGATAAAGTCGATTATCAATGTATAAAAGGTTCTTTTTGTCATCTTAAACACCTTTAAAACCAAGTTTATAACACTCATTAACAATTTAATACTAAAGTTTAATATAACTTTAACCACTATTCGCGATCTTAATAGGAACAAATTGCTGTATTTCTATGTAATTTTGCCTCATTATATGAAGAAACTGTTTACTCTATTATTATTGGTTTTCCTTGCAAAAATCAATGCTCAAATATATTCTGGAGAGGTATTTCTAAGAGATAATTCTATTTTATACCTTAACCAGGTTTATGTTACCAACCTTAATACACAGAAGACTGTACTCACAGACTACAATGGTAATTTTAACATTCCTGCCAATCCGGGGGATGTTATCCGTTTTACCTCTATTGTTACAGAGAGAAAGGATGTCAAACTCACCCCGCAGTTAATAGAACAGAAAAACTTAATTGAGCTCAAGATAGCGTATTATGAAATACAGGAAATTGTACTCACCAGGTTCAAGCCTACCGGAAACCTTCGGTATGACGTAAACTCCATTAGAAAAGAAGATAAGAGCCTTGCCCTTAAAAAGGTAATCGGCCTGCCACAGCCTAAGGGTGACGGTACGCCTCCTGAACTTCCTGTTGCAGGATTGAGAGATGGTGGACTTACATTAAGCCTGGAAAGTATTTATGATATGCTCTCCGGAGAAAGGAAGAAAAAACAGCGTTATCTTGCCTACGAAAGAATGAATGGTTCGGTAAGCCAAATCAAAAATTATTTAGGAAAGGATTATTTCCTGAGGTTTAAAATCCCGGAAAACCTGATAGATAACTTCCTGCAGTTTGTGTATACATCTGAAAATATTCAGCCTTACGTACTGGCCGGAAATTTTGAAGCCATTAAAATCCCGATTGAAAAATATATCCCGATTTATCAGAAAAGATTGAGAAACTCCCATCTTCAGGAAGTTGTTGGTAAGTAACACCTGACATCTTAGCTGAAAGCTATTCGGAAATTATACAGACTGATCCATGAGAATATTTTCATGGATTTGTTTTTTTTCTACAGGACTGTGTGTGTTGGTCTGTTATAACCTCCAATTTAGAATATAGAAAATTCAAATTTCAACAAAGAAAATTCTTTACTATTCAAAAATATATGTACTTTTAGGTCACAATTTTGTGTTTAAAATAAAAACAATACTATTTCGTTATAGTAAACACTAATTACCACCAAACCAAATTAAGAGAAAGTATCCATTTTTAACTTAATATTATTAATGAAAAAATTACTTTTACTTCTTGTTTCCGTGCTGTTCTTTAATATGTCTGCCCAAAAAAAGGGAAAAGACTATACGAATGTTATAAAAAGCAACAACATCTACGAGATCAATGCTTTCTTAAGAGACGCTCATCCTGATGATCCGCGAAGATCTGTTTTAAAACCCCGGGTCATGGAATTGATGAGGGAATATATCAAAAATGCCCATCCTGAGGATCAAAAGGTCAAAGATATGCAGGAAATGCTCGCCTTACTGAGAAGAAGACCTTCTACCAAGATCAGTTTTGATGAAATGAATGCCATTATCAAGCAGAAACAGATTGCAAAATATAAGGCAGAACTTGCTGCAAAACAGCCTACCACCGTATATACTCCGAGTACCAGTGCGAATACATTTGTCGCCAATACAACTACTAATGCAGCCATTCCGGATGCAGAGGCTGAAGAGTTCAATATGCTGATGGCAGTATCCCCTACTGAACATCAAAACAGAACAGTCAAAATACTTAATTCGTTGTTTGATAATGATCCCAATGCCAAAGAATGTATCGTCCTGATCCAAAATAAATCAGACTGTAATATTATTGTAAGAATGGAGGGAGTGGGAACTACTAAATACAGGCTTGCCGTTCCTTCAAAAGGTGAAAGCTCTGTGGTGATAGAAAAAGGACAATACCTTTTCACCAGCCTGGTATGCGGTGCGCAGTATGCCTCTCAAAAAACTGTCCAGCGTCCAATCATGGTAGCGTTAGGAAACTAGCTTCTTTCTTAGAAAAAGCACGGGCTTAAAAAAATGACTAAAAAAGATTGATCACTATTATAATTTAAATTAGAATCATAAATTTTCTATATTAAATACACTCATTCACTATACATCATGGTGATGATGTTTTCGCTATCCCCAATCGCTTCTCGCTTCTATTTTGTAATATAACTCATTGTAGTTAAAAGTAAACAGATCTGATCAATATCGTTAATTTTTTCATATTTTTGCAGTCATTTTATAAATTCAATGGGCAAGAATAAATTAGCAAGATTTGCAGAAAACAAAACATTACCAAATGTAATCCAACCTACAAGAGAAGATGCGCTGAAAGGCTTTGAACTGAAAGGGAACTGGAGAAAAGATTTCTTTAAAAACGATCATCCGATTGTATTGGAATTAGGATGTGGAAAAGGTGAATATTCTGTGGGACTTGCAAAAACGTTTCCTGAAAAAAACTTTATAGGAATTGATATTAAAGGAGCAAGATTTTGGTTTGGTGCAAAGGAAGCAGTAGAAAGCAATATGAATAATGTAGCTTTTTTAAGAAGCCAGATTGAGCTTGTGGATCATTTTTTTGCTGAAAACGAAGTAGATGAGATCTGGATTACGTTTCCTGATCCTCAAATCAAATATAAAAGAACCAAACACAGACTGACACATCCTGACTTTTTAGACCGATATAAAAAGTTCCTGAAACCAGGTGGTATTATTCATTTAAAAACAGATTCAGAATTTTTACACGGATATACACTGGGTTATTTACAGGGGGCAGGCTATGAAATCATTAGTGCTCACCATGATATTTATGGCGCACCGGAATATGATCCGAATACGGAACATTTGAGAGATATTAAAACACATTATGAAGAACTGTTTTCAGCTAAAGGAAAAACGATAACCTATATTAAATTCCGGATAAGCTGATGAAATAACTTAAATTGATGAAAAAAAAATTTTTGACGATTTTATTTTTCACTTTCCTTACCCCCATCTTTACTGATGCTCAAAAAGGCAGTAAAGACATTCTTAAAAGCACAAAAATCAAGGAAATTGAAGAATATTTAAAGAACGCCCATCCCGATGATCCCAAAAGGAGTGTTCTTAAACCCAAACTCATTGCTTTAAAAAATGCTGAGTGGACAAAAGGAGCCCATATTGCCAAACCTATGGAGGCAAGGCCTATTATCTCCGATATTCCCAAAAGCGTCTTAAGAAGCCCAAATTCCAGTGAAGCTGAAGAGTTTAAGAAACTAATTGCGGAAACATCCGAAGAGCACAAAGAAAAGACGGTAAGGCTTCTGAACGCAATGCTAAGCGAGGATATTACCCGAAAAGAAGCTATCCTGCTCTTTAAAAATAATTCGGATTGTAATATCGTTCTAAGGATTGAAGGGAAAGACTATTATAACTTAGCTGTTCCTGCCCATGGAGAAAATGTTGTTGTCATTAATAAGGGTTCTTATACCCTAAGCAGCAATGTTTGCGACCTAAAATACTTCTCTCAAAAAGAGATTAAGAAAAGCATATTTATAACGATTGGCAATCCGGGTCAATCCCCGGCAGAGACAGATAATAATACGGAAACGGATCTAAAAAAAATGACGCCGAAAAGGTCTTCAAAAACAAAAAAAAGCAAAAAATAAAACTGAATGAAAAAGCTATTGTTCTTTATGGGCACATCCATTATTCTTACCAGCTGTAATGTTAATTATGGAAATTACCCCATAAGAAAGCCTTACCCTTCCGGTAATTCCGGTAGTGCTGCCAGTACAGAAAGAGAATATAGCGAACTGATCAAGACCTATAAACCTGAAACTGCTGATGTTCTTAGTGATCTTCTTAATAGTGATGATCCGGGCAATCCAAGAACCTCTCTTTCCATAGAAAATCAATCCTCTTGTAATATGGTCCTTACAGTAAGCGGAAATAATTTCTTTAAAAAAATACCCATAGCTTCTGGAAAAATAGGCTATACTATGGTCCCTAAAAATCAGAATTACAGATTATCCGGTATGGTATGTAATTCTTCCTATCAATCGACCAAGTATATCACAACCTCCTATTCTGTAAAGCTTTCAAGATAAATAAAAACCCACAGCATGCTGTGGGTTTAGTTTTTTCGTTCTTTTCAGTAAACAAAACAAATTCAGTATCATTACCAAAAATTTAGAGCTTGTTTAAATTTCTAAATTTGACTTTTTGTATAACATTCAAATCTTTATCCCAATCACATTCTTTAAGGATTTTTTGATTAAAAAGATGATGTACTGATGCTGTGTTTTTCTAACGCAAAGCTTTAGCTTCATTATCCATAGTTTCAGGGAGCAAAGGATAGAATCAATTTCGTTGATTCGTCAAAGCGTATGGATAAGCATACATCTGATAACCAAACATATAAAAATTCCTGAATAAAATGTAAACAGGTTCTTAAAATAAAAAAACGCCGGATAAAATCCAGCGTTTTTTTTATAGTAAAGAAATTTCTTTAATTATTCAGCATCGAAATCAGCATCTGTATCAGCAGATACTTTTTCTCCTTCTTCTTTAGATTTTTCTTTATCAGCTTTTCTTTGAGACTGACCTTCTTTGATAGATTCAGAAACTACGCTAAGGATCATATCAATAGATTTAGAAGCATCATCGTTTCCTGGGATAACGAAATCTACTTTTCTAGGGTCAGAGTTTGTATCAACGATACCGAAAACAGGAATACCTAATTTCTTAGCTTCAGTTACCGCGATGTGTTCTCTTAAGATATCAACTACAAATACAGCAGAAGGAAGTCTAACCATGTCAGAGATAGAACCTAAGTTTTTCTCTAAGTTAGCTCTTTGTCTGTCAACTTGTAATCTTTCTTTTTTAGATAAAGTTTCGAACGTACCGTCTTTTTTCATTTTGTCGATAGAGTTCATCTTCTTTACAGCCTTTCTGATAGTAACGAAGTTCGTTAACATACCACCTGGCCATCTTTCTGTGATATAAGGCATATTAAGTTCTGAAGCGTGTTTTGCAACAACTTCTTTCGCTTGCTTTTTAGTTGCAACGAATAGAACTTTTTTACCTGCAGAAGTTAATTTTTCTAAAGCGCTGCAAGCTTCATCTAATTTAACTGCTGTTTTATGTAAGTCTACAATGTGAATACCGTTCTTCTCCATAAAAATGTATGGAGCCATATTTGGATTCCACTTTCTAGTCATGTGACCGAAGTGTACACCAGCCTCTAAAAGGTCTTTTACATTTGCTTTTGCCATGTTTTCTGTTTTTGTTAGTTTACTTTCCGTCTTTTAAACAATCAACAACTTCTTTAGATGGGAGAAGCGTTTGGATGCTAAACGTAACGGGCAATGTGGCGTAAGGCTTTTTGCTTTTAGCAATGGGCATTTCGCCGAGATTAAGTTTAAAAAAAATTTAATACATTTCTGTAGCCAATAGCCAGTAGCCATTCGCCAACATGAAATCTTAACGTTTTGAGAATTGGAATCTCTTTCTTGCTTTTTTCTGACCTGGCTTCTTTCTTTCCACCATTCTTGCGTCTCTTGTAAGTAAACCAGCAGGCTTTAATGCTAATCTGAATTCAGCATTAATTTCGCATAAAGCTCTTGAAATACCTAATCTGATAGCTTCTGCCTGACCTGTATTTCCACCACCGAATACGTTTACGGTAACGTCATACTGACCAACAGTCTCAGAAAGGATAAACGGTTGGTTTAATTTGTAAACCATCACGTCTGTAGAGAAATAAGTTGCAGCGTCTTTACCGTTTACTGTAATGATACCAGAACCTGGTCTTACATAAACTCTTGCTACAGAAGTTTTTCTTCTTCCGATTTTGTGAACTATAGACATAATTAATTATTTAAATTCGTTAACATTAATTGTTTTAGGCTGTTGAGCTTCATGCTTGTGCTCAGTACCTTCATATAAATAAAGATTTTTAAGGATAGCAGATCCTAGTTTGTTTTTAGGCAACATACCTTTTACAGACTTCTCTAATACCTTTAAAGAATCTTTCTTTTGAAGTTCAGCCGCAGTCATAGACTTCTGTCCACCAGGATATCCTGTATGCCAGATATAAGTCTTATCAGCCCACTTGTTTCCGGAAAGTGTAATTTTCCCAGCATTCAAAACGATTACGTTATCACCACAATCTACGTGAGGTGTAAAATTCGTTTTGTGCTTACCTCTCAAAATCTTTGCAACCGTAGAAGCTAGTCTACCTAACGGCTGTCCTTCAGCGTCTACCACAACCCATTCTTTATTAGCAGTAGCTTTGTTCGCTGAAACAGTTTTGTAACTTAATGTATTCACACGTTTTAGTTAAAGATTAAACATAATTTTCCCCTAAAAGGGTGTGCAAAGGTACAAATTATTTTTGTAACTGAAAAACATATTTTATTTAATCTATAGAATATTGCTTTCATGAGGGAACGTTAATAGATTTTAACACGATGTTAAACTTTGGCATAAATCTTGTAAAAAATTGTTGCGATGAAAAAAAATTTTAGAAGATTCTAAAAACACAAATGATAAAGAAAAGAGTTTATTCCCAAAACTCTTTCTTTTTTTTATTTTTCTTAATGATTTCCGTAAAAACTTATTAATATCATTATTTTATTTCACGAAATAATTATATTTGCGCCAAACCCAGAACTATGAGCCACGGAAAAATCAGAGAAGATAAAACCTGCTTAAACTGCGGGCATCAGGTCGAAGAAAGATTCTGTCCCCATTGCGGACAGGAGAATATTGAAAGACGCCAGCCTTTTTATTTTCTTTTCACCCACTTTATTGAAGATTTCACCCATTATGACGGTCAGTTTTGGGGAACACTGAAAAACCTGATCTTCAAACCAGGAATGCTTACCAATACTTATCTGGAAGGTAAGAGACAAAAATTTGTACCTCCTGTAAAACTGTATATTTTTGTCAGTTTTATTACGTTCTTCGTATTTGCCCTTTTCCCGATGGTTAAGCTCAATTTTGACGGCAACAACAATTCCAAAAATACACCCAAAATAAGTTTTTTTGAAAAAATAAAATCACCCGAGGTTCAGAAAATGTTCGACAGTATAAAAGCTGAACGAACGCTGACCAGAAAAGATTCCTTATCCATACAAAACCTAAATGTATTACCGGATACCGTCACAGTGAATGAAATAAAGGAAGTCTTGAAGATGAACAAAAAAATAGATAGAGATGTTGAGTACGGAGGTTACAAAACAAAGAAATCTTATGACTCGGCTGCCGCTAAAAATCCTTCTTTTCTTGATTTTATTCAAATACCGTTAGCTCATAAATTCTTTGAACTTAAAGAAAAAGGAGTAACCAAACAGGAGATCGTTGTCAATATGATAGAAAAATCATTCCATAATCTCCCAAAGGCTCTTTTCATTTACCTTCCTCTTTTTGCTTTCTTTTTATGGATTTTTCACAGTAAGAAAAAATGGTGGTATTTCGATCACGGAATTTTCACCCTGCATTACTTCTCATTCCTTTTATTGAATATCTTATTTATATTCTTACTCTCCAAATTGGTGGGGGTAATAAGTTTCAGGCCCATTAACCTATTGTTGTATTTAACAATGAGCGTCCTGCTATTATACAATATTGGATATTTCTTCATCGCTCACCGCCGGGCTTATCATGCCCATGGAATGGTAAGTTTTATAATCGGACTTACATTATTAACCGTTAATTTCTTTGCGTTTATGTTTTTGGTGACCGGTCTTGCCTTAGTGAGCTTCCTGATGATTCACTAGTATAATATAATAGGGAAGCCTTTTATTTTCTTAATGACTTGCTTCCTCTGAAGCTCGCAAATAAATAATAAGCAACAAAAACTGTAGAAAACTTAAGAATAGACGGAATAGCCAGTTCAAGTTTAAAAATCAAAGTTCCCACAAGAACGAGGATCCCCATGGCTACAAAAGATAATCCCATTTTTTGGGGCAATGTAAAGTTCGGGGTATCGAGATAATAGGCAATCCCCCAGGCTAAACCAAAGGCAATGGCATAATAGATATCCAGACCCAGATTTTCTGAACTCAGAAAGAAATAATTTATAAGGAAGCTTACTACCGTTCCCAACGCGAAATACATCAAAGCTTTTTGCATACCTGTAAAAATATTTTGCAAAAGTAGAGAATTTAATTTGAGAATTTGGAAATGAAAACACCCAATTCTCCCTTCCTGTACTACTCCTGAAGCCTTAAACTCTCAAACCCTCAAACTCCCCGACCTAAAATCGGGGAGTTTTAATTAAATAACGACTTGCAATATAATGGAAATCAATGCTATAAAATCAAACACAAGGTTCTTTTTTTATTGTTATATTTGAAAACTTAGAAACTTTCTAGAATTTTTATGGAAACCCAAAAATATACTCCAACCAACAAAGTAAGAATCGTAACAGCTGCCTCTTTATTTGACGGGCATGATGCTGCGATCAATATTATGCGTCGTGTCATTCAGGGAACCGGATGTGAAGTGATTCACCTGGGACATGATAAATCAGCTGAGGAAGTTGTCAACACAGCTATCCAGGAAGATGCCAATGCTATTGCCCTGACATCCTATCAGGGAGGTCATAATGAATATTTCAAATATATCTATGACCTGCTAAGAGAGAAAAACTCACCACAGATTAAAATCTTTGGTGGCGGTGGCGGTGTTATCCTTCCTGAAGAAATCAAAGATCTGATGGACTATGGAATCGACAGAATTTATTCTCCGGACGACGGCCGGGAACTGGGATTACAGGGAATGATCGATGATCTGGTAAACAGAGCAGACTTTGCTACAGGTAAAGAAATTACTGAAGATGATTTAGATGCCATCAGTTTTGAAAACTCAACAAGTATTGCCAAGATCATTTCTGCTGTAGAAAACTTTTCTGAAGAAAAACCTGAACTTGTAAAAGCTATTGACGAAAAATCAAAAGATTTACATATTCCAATCATTGGGATCACGGGTACAGGTGGAGCAGGAAAATCTTCATTGACAGATGAATTGGTAAGACGTTTCATCCGTTCAAATCCGGATAAAAAAATTGCCATTATTTCTATAGACCCTTCGAAAAAGAAAACAGGAGGAGCGCTTTTAGGAGACAGAATCCGTATGAATGCGATCAATGATCCCAGAGTCTATATGCGTTCAATGGCCACAAGAGAAAATAACGTTTCTGTATCACCGTTCATTCATTCTGCCTTAAATGTATTGAAACTGGCACATCCGGATGTGATCATTTTGGAAACTTCAGGTATTGGTCAGTCCGGTTCGGAAGTTTCTGATTTTGCAGATGTTTCCATGTATGTGATGACTCCCGAATATGGAGCCTCCACTCAGCTTGAGAAAATTGACATGTTAGATTATGCCGATTTAGTGGCTTTAAATAAATCTGATAAACGAGGTGCTCTTGATGCACTTCAGGCGGTAAGAAAACAGTTCCAGAGAAACCATTTACTTTGGGAAAGTCCATTGGATGAAATGCCTGTATACGCTACAAAAGCATCTCAGTTCAATGACCATGGAACAACAGAATTATACAACAGGCTTGTTTCCAAAGTAAACGATAAGTTTTCCGATTTACATTTAAATACTTTCGCTGAACAGGAAATTACAGAAGAAGTAACGATTATTCCTCCAAAAAGAGTTCGTTACCTGTCTGAAATTGTTGAAAACAACAGAATATATGATGAAAACATTGAAAAGCAGGCTGAATTAGCCAGAACAATGTATCATATTGAAGGGGTTAAAAAAATTATTTCCAATGAGGCATTAGATGCGGAATATCAAAAAGCTGAAAAGGAACTTCAACAGGAAAACATCGACTTCCTGAAGTCTTGGGAAGATACGAAAAAAGCTTTCCATGAGGAGTTTTATTCCTATTTCGTACGTGGAAAAGAAATTAAAGTTGAGACTTCTACAGAGTCTCTCTCTCATTTGAGAATTCCAAAAATTGCATTACCAAAATACAACGATTGGGGGGATCTGATCAAGTGGAAAGGCCAGGAAAATCTTCCGGGAGGATTCCCTTACACGGCAGGAATTTATCCTTTTAAAAGAACAGGAGAAGACCCAACCAGAATGTTTGCAGGGGAAGGAGGTCCGGAAAGAACCAACAGAAGATTCCATTACGTTTCTGCAGAAATGCCTGCTAAACGTTTATCAACAGCTTTTGACTCTGTAACTTTATACGGTCAGGATCCTGCTTTACCACCGGATATTTACGGTAAAATCGGAAATGCAGGAGTTTCTATCGCCACTCTGGATGATGCCAAGAAACTGTATTCAGGATTTGACCTGGTGAATGCAATGACTTCCGTTTCAATGACGATTAACGGCCCGGCTCCAATGCTGCTGGCTTTCTTTATGAATGCTGCCATCGACCAGAACGTTGAAAAATATATCGCTGAACATAAACTGGAAGCTAAGGTTGAAGCTGTATTAAAAGCAAAATTTGACGACAAAGGGTTAGAAAGACCAAAATATAACGGAGAACTTCCTCCATCCAACAATGGTTTAGGATTAAAACTTTTAGGGATTACAGGAGATGAAGTAATTCCGGCAGAAGCTTATGCTGAAATTAAAGCCAAAACAATCGCTACCGTTCGTGGAACGGTTCAGGCTGATATTTTAAAAGAAGATCAGGCTCAGAACACCTGTATTTTCTCTACTGAATTTGCTTTAAGACTGATGGGGGATGTTCAGGAATATTTTATCACAGAAAAAGTAAGAAACTTCTACTCGGTCTCTATTTCAGGATATCACATTGCTGAAGCTGGCGCCAACCCGGTTTCGCAGCTGGCATTTACATTGGCTAACGGATTTACGTATGTAGAATATTACCTAAGCCGCGGAATGGATATCAACGATTTTGCTCCGAATCTATCTTTCTTCTTCTCCAACGGTATCGACCCTGAATATTCAGTAATCGGACGTGTAGCAAGAAGAATCTGGGCAAAAGCTATGAAACTGAAATATGGAGCTGACGAAAGAAGCCAGATGCTGAAATACCACATCCAGACTTCAGGACGTTCACTTCACGCTCAGGAAATTGATTTCAATGATATCAGAACTACGCTGCAGGCACTTTATGCCATCTATGACAACTGTAATTCATTACACACCAACGCTTATGACGAGGCTATTACAACGCCTACAGAGCAGTCTGTAAGAAGAGCAATGGCTATTCAGCTGATCATTAATAAAGAATTAGGGTTAGCTAAAAATGAAAATCCACTGCAGGGATCATTTATTATTGAAGAACTGACAGATCTTGTGGAAGAAGCAGTATATGCAGAATTTGACAGAATTACGGAAAGAGGCGGTGTTCTTGGTGCTATGGAAACGATGTACCAACGTTCAAAAATTCAGGAAGAATCTATGCATTATGAGTGGCTGAAACATACCGGAGAATATCCAATTATTGGAGTAAATACTTTCCTTGGAAAAGACGGTTCACCTACGGTTCGTCCGGGAGAGGTAATCCGTTCTACGGAAGAAGAAAAGCAGGTTCAGATCGAAACACTTCATAATTTCCAAAAATCAAATGAAGATAAATCTGAGGAAGCTCTTAAAAAATTACAATATGCAGCCATCAATCAGCAAAACCTTTTTGGGATTATGATGGATGCTGTGAAATACTGTTCTCTTGGACAAATCACCAATGCTTTATTTGAAGTGGGTGGCAAGTACAGAAGAAATATGTAATACCCTGAACAGGAGATTATAAAATTAAAACCTCAAGGAATTTCTTTGAGGTTTTTTTGTATTTTTAATCCAAAACTTTTACCAATGAAGAGATTAATCATGAAAAATTATTTTAGCAGAGCCTTAATGGTAGTCACGCTCTTCCTGACCTCAATTCTATCTGCCCAAAAGCGAACTGAAGATTTTACCATCAGTCTTCCCACTAAAAAAGTAGATAAAAGCTACTATAAAACAATCAAACTGATTGACCGCAGAACGGACACCACTTCATTAGGCATTGTTCAGCAGGGGCTTTTAAATGCTAAAGCAAGAGTTGTTTCTGCTTCAAGTCTTTCCAGCCAGTTTCAGAATGTACTGAACGGCATCAATGGAGAAAATACAGAGGATGGGACTTTAGTTTTATATCTTAAACAGCTCTATTTTGCAGAGCTTACGGCTAAGCTAAGTGAGCATGGCTATTGTTATTTTCAGGCATTTTTATTTTCAAAAAATGACGATGGAACTTATTCTTTGATTGATCAGTCGGATAAGGTGATTGATCACAGGGCAACTGATGTCACAAAAGAAACCCTCCAGAAAGGAAGCGAAATGCTTATTGACTTTATTAGTACTAATGCTGCTAAAAAACCTGAAACCACTCATCACTACACCTACGAACAGGTTAAAAACTTTGATGATACAGCAAAAGAATCGATCCCTTTTTATAGTTCATCTCCATTGAAGGACGGAGTTTATAAAGACTATAATTCTTTAAAAAATCAACAACCTGATCAGGAGATTTCTAACGTAAAATTTTATGGTAATGCTCCCAAAATCGTAAGAATCTATGAAACTGCAGATGGAAAAGAAAAAGAGATTAAAAAAGAGGATATCTATGCAGTAGTATATAAAGGTGAACCTTACCTCTATCTTTCTATAGAAAATCTGTTTACCAGAGCAGAGAAAAGAGACAATGATTATTATTTCATTGGAAAAATAAGATCAGATCCCAATAGAGGAAGCATGATGGTCACCGGTGCAGCATTTTTTGGAGCTATCGGAGTCTTGATTATGACCAATCCCGCATACCCTTTTGAAATGAAAATCAATTACTTTAATGGAGGATTCATTCCTGTGAAAGAAATTCAGAACAAAAGATACTAATAGCTAAAATCTCCCTATTTTTGGGAGATTTTTATTTTACAATGAAACCGAAAGCATTATTCAACTGGAGCAGCGGGAAAGATTCTGCCCTCGCTCTTTACAAAACACTACAGGAAAACCGGTATGAGGTCACTACCCTTCTTACCAGTATCAATAAGGAGTTTCAGCGAATTTCCATGCACGGAGTTCATGTATCTCTTTTGGAGCAGCAGGCTGCCAATATAGGAATACCCCTGATAAAAATGGAACTTCCGAAAGAACCTTCTATGGAAGAATACCGGGAAATCATGAATAAAACAATGTCTGAAATACAGGCTCAGGGGGTTACCCATTCTGTTTTTGGAGATATTTTCCTCGAAGATCTTCGTCAATACAGAGAAGAACAGTTAAACAGTATCGGCATGAAAGCGGTTTTTCCTCTTTGGAAGCAAAATACATCAGACCTCATCCATAAATTTTTAGATCTGGGTTTCAAAACCATTGTAACCTGTGTGAACGGGAATTATCTGGATAAAAGCTTTGCGGGTCGGATTATTGATCAAAATTTCATCAATGACCTTCCTAAAAACGTAGACCCTTGCGGAGAAAATGGGGAATTTCACACCTTTACGTTTGATGGTCCCATTTTTAAAAACCCGATTCAGTTTACAATAGGTGAAACAGTAAAGAAAACATACCCCAAGCCTAAAGCAAATCCTGAAGAAGAGGACGGAGAATATATTTTCTGGTTCTGTGACCTGCTATTAAAATAAGCCTGTGAATATTTATCAGCAGGCTTTTCAACATATTATTTTATTTCAGTAATAATTTCATTCATGAGATCAAATGCTAGCTGAATATCCTTTTCACTGGTCATCCAGTTGACAAATGCAGCTCTTATTCCGTTATGCTGGTTATAAAAAGTAGGTGTCATAAAGACTTTCCCTGTATCATTAAGCTTTTCAAGAAATCGCCCTACCTCATCCTCTTTTACCTCATCATTTAATGTAAAACAAACCGTATTCAATCGTACCGGGGCCAGCAATTTAAAATCATTACTGTTTTCAATTAACTCTCCAAACTGTTTTGCCCATGATATATTCTTATCTACAATCTCCTGATACCCTTTTCTACCGTAAGCCATGATAGAGAACCAGGCCGGAAGCGCCTTTAATCTTCTTGAGTTTTCAGGAAGAAAATTTAAATAACTGAAATTCTCCAACGGATCTCCCAGATAAGGTGCATTTGAATTCTGAAAGGTTTCTACCTGCAAAATTTTATGTTGTTCCCTGATTAAAAACACAGCACTTTCATAAGGAACATTCAACCATTTATGACAGTCTACCGTAATACTGTCAGCATATTCCCAACCTTCCACAAGGTGTTTATATGACTCTGAACACGCTGCAAATCCTCCAAAAGCCGCATCAATATGCCACCAGAAATTATATTTCTCTTTTAATTCACTAATAGCCTTAAAATCATCAAAATCCACTGTATTTACAGTTCCCCCACTTGAAATCAGGATAAACGGCTCACCCGTAAGTCTCAGAATATGTTCTTCAAGATCTTTGATATTGATAGCCTCACGGTTTCCTTCTTCTGTTTTAATTTTAACAATATTATCACTTCCCAGCCCTAGTAATGACAATGATTTTATGGAAGATGAGTGTGGAGTTGCGGTCAGTATTTTTACTGTTCCGGAAACCCCTTCTTTCGCAATATCTCTTCCCTGCTCTTTTCCTAACCATTGACGGCCCACAGCCAGGCAGGTAAAATTCGACATGGTGGCTCCTGATACAAAACCTCCGAGAAAGTTTTCCGGAAGCTGAAGAAGTGTAAGCAAAAGCTGTATTGTTTCGATCTCTATATTTGCTGAAATATCTCCTTGTCCTGATACAGTTTGAGTATTCTGATCATAAATAGTAGCCAGCCAATCACCCACAATGGATGCCGGAGTAGCTCCTCCTGTTACAAAGCCCCAATACCTGGGGCCTCCAGATCCAACCATTATCGGCTCGAATTTTTCATTGAAAATCTGTAGCGCTTTTTCCGCTCCATAGCCCGTCTCCGGCAAGCTCTGTAGCTCTGGTATAAAAGTATGATCTATAGAAGTCGGTCGGTCTGTAATATTATTCAGATATTCTGTTCCCTGTCTTTTTATGATATCCAACAGGTAATCAATTTGTTCTGAATCACTTTTCAAATGTCCTTTCATGATGGTAGATTGCTTATAATCCTTTCAAATGTATTAAATACTCTTTAAGTTTAGATTAAGTTCCTATAAAAATACCGTTAAATTCATTCCTAGCACGCATTTTGCATCCTTTTGAAACTTTTAAAGATTTCACTATCTTTAGAATACCCTATTGAATTTTAAAAATAAAAACACCTGATCTTTGCTCACAAGAATATATTCCCATCAATGATCTGTGGTCTCAAAACATATTGAAATAATTTATAACATATAACACAAACACCCGTGATAAAAAATTTAGCACTCCTGGTATTATTCTGTTCTTTACTCTCATGTAAAACTGAAATTTCTAAAGCTCCCATTGATAAAAATGCCGTCATTGACTCTACCATTACCGCTTTTCAAACCACTCTTTTGGAACAACAGATTGATTCTGTCTTTAAAAAGTACCATTTCAATGGAAGTGTGGCTGTCTTTAAGGATTCTCTGCAGCTTTACAGAAAAGAAAACGGGTATTCAAATTTTAAGAAAAAAGCAAAAATTGACAGCAATACCATTTTTGCCATTGGTTCCGTAAGTAAGCAATTTACTGCAGCCCTGGTTCTGCTTCAAATGGAACAGGGAAAACTGAATGTAACCGATAAGGCCTCTAAATATGTAAAGGAATTTCAGAATAAAGACTATGAACATATTACCATCCACCAGCTTCTCAACCATACTTCCGGGCTGAATCTTCTTGGTGGAAAACTGATGTTTAAAAGCGGTTCAGGCTTTCATTACTCCAATGACGGGTTTAATACGTTGGGGAAAATTGTAGAAAAAGTTTCCGGTAAATCCTATGATGAAAATGTACAGGAGCTTTTTAAAAAAGCAGGAATGACAAATTCTTCCACAGGAAATACCTTTAAAGGAAATAATTTTGCCAGTGCGTATGTTGGAAACGGAACACTGTGTGAAGAAGTTCCGAATATGCCGAAAAGATTAGACGGAAAAGAGATAGGAACTCCTGCCGGAGGAATACTTTCTACCATTCAGGATCTTCACCGTTGGAACAATGCTCTTTATGGAGGTAAAATATTGAAGCCGGAAACCTTAAAACAATTTATGGCAAAAAGTGCAGAAAGACATCATGCCATCTTTGGAAAAATGGGCTATGCCTACGGAATCATGCTGAATATCGGAAAGCCCAACTCCTATTTTCACAGCGGATATATAAAAGGTTCCCCTTCTCTGAATATCTATTACCCGGAAACAAAGACCTCTGTGATCATCCTCTCCAATATTGCAGATGAAGCAAAAGGAAAAGGCCTGGTGTTCAAACCACATATTGAAATAAAAAAGATTACAGACAATCTTGAGAATACATTAGTGCAGCTAAAGCAAAAAAAAGAAGTACTTTAGCTTTCATTCATTTCAATGGTATGAAGAAGATGTATTTTATAGCCGTCTATCCTCCAAAGGAAATCATAGAAGAGGTTAAGGTTTTCAAGAGTGATTTTGCTCTGGTTTATGACAATTCTAAGGCATTGAAAAATGATGCCCATATTACTCTTTTTCCTCCGTTCTCCAGAGAAACGGAGCTGGAAAGTGATATTTTCACGGCATTTCAGAAAATTGACACTCAAATATCTCCTTTTGAAATTGAGCTCAATGGTTTTGGGAGTTTTCCCAATCCTAACAATCCGGTGATCTTTATTCATCCGGAAAACAATCCTCATTTAGAAGAGCTTCACAACAGGGTAAAGCAACAGTTTAATTTTGCGAAATATTCTTTCCATCCCCATATGACCGTTGGATACAGAAATCTGACCTGGGAAAACTATCTTAAAGCCTGGGAGAAATATCAATCAAAAGAATATAAAACTAAATTTCTAGTTGATAAAATTTTACTTCTCCGCCATGATTATAAATGGATCCCCATTGCAGAGAAGAATCTGAGAGAAGCATAAAAAAGAAAACCGGCAATTATAGCCGGTTTTAAATTTTAATTATTCTTTTATTATTTTCTGAGAAATAACGGGCTGCCCATCTTCTGTCACATTGAGCAGGTAAGAACCTGAAGGAACATTTCTGATATCAACATAGATCGTTGATGAATCTTTTAATTCAAATCTTGTGGAAATCAGTTTTCCAGAGGCGTCATAGATTTCAACTGTAGTATTTTTGGAAAAATCCTGTTTTCCACGGATAGAAAATTCACCATCACCAGGATTCGGATATATACTGAACTTTCTTTCTATTGCCCTTACATCTGCAACTCTAAGCGTCGACTTACTTAAGGTCCATGTAATATTGGTAAGATGAAGTGTACTATGGTTATCTACTTTTAACAGCGGACTATTATCTGTTACCGAAAATAGCAGAGTATTGTTTCCATTGTTCAGCTGAGCCGGACTAAGTGTTAAAGTATTTCCTGTTGCACTTAGAGCAGTACCGTTCAATTTCCAGGTGTTCACTAAAGTATTGGGAATCGGAAGGACTTCATTCACCGTAAACGTCATATTGGAAGTAACACTCACTGTTGTATTATTAGCCGGAGTATAAGAATCTACAGGGGAAACTAAAGAGTGGATTTTTTCAATAATTGCTTCTTTACAAACGGAGCAAAACTGCTGGTTAAGGTACCTCATCTCACAGCTCTGGTGCGGTCTGAACCAGCTTGGGCTCTCCGTATACGGATAGACTCCCACACTGTTTAATCCCACCCAGTTTTTCCATTTTATAGTAGCCGGATTAGAGTTTTGGGTTTTGTTGGGTGACTCCAGAGAACCGGCAAACCAATATTCATCTGCCAATTTTCCAAAAGAATGTCCCAGCTCATGGACTACAATTTCACTGGCAGAACCATTCAAAGAAGCGAAGGCATAGGTTCCTCCACAACCTCCATATTCTGTAGAATTACCCAACACATAGGTGATATCATAATCCGGGATATTAGCAGCCAGAACCTGCCCAACTTTATTGGTGGTATTGCTGTAAATACATCTGTGAACCCCAACATCAAAGGTAGACCCCAGATAATTATTGGGATTTGAAACCGGTATAACGGGTTCTGTAACGTCTGTAGCTGTTCCCGGATGCTTTACTCCCGTTTCAGCAGAGATTACTTTCACCGCATACGCATTGAAGTAATTTTTGTATTCTGTATAAGGACTTTTGGTGAAAAGATAATTAATGGTTGACTGGGCAGATGACACAAAAGAGGTCTGCTGTGCAGAAGTAAAACCGTCCCCTAAAACTGCAATAACAATACGTTTATCATTGCTGCCATTCTGTAAAAGGGGAACTTTTTCAAATACCTGTCCAAAACAGCTGCTTCCCACAAGAAGAGATAATAATAGTTTCTTCATGATTATAGTTTTTGAGTGAATAATAGCTGTACACCATTGTCTGTGGCTTTTTCAATTTTTACAAGACCCATATTTTCAGAATAGGGAAACCTCACACTGAACTCTGCATTTTGAAGTGAAGCTTTATGCCGGGACATCCCTTCTTTTTCATAGACTTCAAGTTCCGGATTCAGAGGATCTTTTATATGCTGTTTGGCAATTTCTTTGCCTCCCGTTTCTACAAGCGTAATAATAAAATCTCCATTTTGAACTTCTTTTCGGTCAAAAGAAGGCATTGACTTCATCTTACCTTCTGAGATTTTGCTTTCCTGAAGGATAATTTTTTCACTTCCGGATCTGTCTTTATCTGCTTTAAAAAACAAATAAATAATCCGGTCACCTTTTTCTACCGTATTTTCTACGGCCACGCTCCCGTACGAAGCTAACCTACTCTCTTTCTGAAAACTACAAAACAGAAAAGAGGGAACGATTAATAAATTGATCAAATTTTTCATGTCTATTTTTTTTAAAGTTAATAAACTTTTAAATACAAATCACTCCTATTTGATTTTTTTTGATGACTGAAAAAATGGCAGAAAGTCCTTATCTTTGAACCAATGATTTCAGAGAAAATAATTTTAGGTATTGATCCCGGGACAGCCATCATGGGGTTTGGTCTTATTTCCGTTAAAAAAGGTAAAATGGAAATGATCTCCATTCATGAACTGATCTTAAAAAAATATCCTAATCACGAAACGAAGCTTAAATATATTTTTGATAAGACGTTAGCGCTCATTGATGAATTCCATCCTGACGAAGTAGCTCTTGAAGCCCCTTTCTTTGGAAAAAATGTACAGAGTATGTTAAAATTGGGACGTGCTCAGGGGGTAGCCATGGCTGCCAGCCTCCATAGAAATATTCCCATCACAGAATATTCTCCCAAAAAAATTAAAATGGCCATTACCGGAAACGGAAATGCCAGTAAAGAACAGGTAGCAGGAATGCTTCAGAACCTTCTTAACCTAAAAGAATTCCCCACAAAATACCTGGATGCCTCCGATGGTCTTGCCGTTGCGGTATGCCATCACTTCAATTCCGGAACTATAGCAGACACAAAATCATACTCCGGCTGGGATAGTTTCTTAAAACAGAACCCGGATAGGTTGAAATAGAAAAAGCAAAAATACTTCGGTTTTTTTCTAGATGTAGAGAAATAAAAGCATCTATTGAGGTGTCTTTTGATTACCTGTTAGGATTTACAGATTATTATATTCGAGAAAAATTTTGCGACAAAATTTTGGATAGCTAAAAGCTAAAGACAGACAACATGTCTCCGCCCTCCTAGGTACATTCTTGAAACAAACTAAATTGCAAAGCATTTTATAAATAATAAAGCCACTCGATGAGTGGCTTATTTGATATTCAGAATTTTAATTAGAGTAGTTGATCCTTATTGGTAAATATAACTAATTGTTAATAAAAAATGCCACACGAAAGGATTCGTGCGGCAGCGTAGGATTAGTCATACTCCCATTAGTATCATATTCAATTGGATTTCCTCCAATTGGATAACCTTCATTATTTTGCGGTATTATCAGTAACAGACTGTAATCTATTCCCTATAATAGATATAGGTAAGATCGTCTAGTACTAAAGAGGGAGATTGTAAAAAGCAGAAGATTTTCCTATTCGGGTCAAAGTAGTAATATTATTGTTTAAATCATATCTATAATTGTCACTGAAAGTTGCAGATCCTTACTAGGATATATATTCATGTGGCTTTTGTATTTCGTATATATTGTATCAGAATATTTTACTACATTAGAACTTTAAAAATATCCTATGAAAAATATTTTGATCTTTTTTTCACTATTCACTATCTCTTTTTCTTCTGCACAAATTGGTCCACCACCACCTTCAATGCCTACCAAAGAAAACGAAGTTCTCATTAATGAACTTATTAAAGTAACAGAATTTGAAAATTATTTTAATAGTTATTGTAAAAGCAGAATAGAATTAGAAGCCAAAAACAAGAATTGGGATGAAAACAAAAGGAATAGGATTATTAACTCTATTAACTATGAAAAATTTACGAATACAATTTATAATGTATTTTCAAGAGATAGTAAAGGGGAGTTAGAAGAAATAATTACTTTATTTAAAAAATTAAATAAGAAAAGAAACCTTTTATCAACCAAACTAATTATTTCCAATCTTCTTATGCAAGAAAATTTAGAAGGATATGTAGAGACTCTTCTAAGCGAAAAATAAAAAATGCCTCTAAATGAGTAGATACTTTTTAGAGGCATTTTATAATTAATAGTTATTACATTTTAAAAATAATTTTGTAAAAAATATCCTGGAGATGGAACAATTGAATCTATCTTAAATTTAAGCTTAGAGTTTTTGTCAACCTCAGTTTTCAATTCTTGATTATTTCTAATGATAGTATCAATAGAAATATTTGAATAAATTCTATTATTATGAACATCATTATTTAAATATATTACTAGAAAGTTTTTATCAATTTTCTTTCGAGCATTTGAATAAGATAAACCTCCTATGTCACAAACAGATTCATATTCTTTTTTTCCAATATTGAAATTGTAAATGAAATTGTACCCAGTTCCTCTACCATAACTTTCAACAGATTTTATTTTCCCAATTGTATAAACTCCTTTTTGGTGATATGAATTTTTAAAATCATTAATAAAATAGTATTGATAAATACATACTACTAAAATTAGGACAATAAATAATAGTGCATATCGTTTAAAAAAATCATTCATTTTTATTTCTTTCTTTTTTGGTCATTCTGAATAGCCGATGCGTTTGCTCCAGCTGCCCCATACACTCCCGTTCCAATTAAAAAACTATTTACACCAACAACAGACTTATCTAATCCTGTTGCTCCTTTTACAGTAATTCCATTTACCTTTCCTAAGCCCTTACTTCCAAAGGCAAATCCTACATTTGAGACTGCTTCAGCTATTGACATACTCCCATCAAAAACTGTTCTAAACGGTGACTCTCCTTTAATAAGTTTATTTAATGATAGTTCATTAACTCCTCCTACAATTTCACCCGTGCCATATACACCAAAAGTATCTCCTAATACACTCATAATATTAACATCTTTAGTAGAAAGCGCCTGCATTAATGAACTTGAAGCAGCTTTGCCAAATAGAGAACTTGGAGACATTATAGCAGCAGGAACGTATAGTTGTGCAGATAAGGCTTTTCCTAATTTATCTACTTCAACTGAACTAACATATGGAGCCTGATCTTCTGAAATAAAAGCTTTTCCATCTACAGTGTAGTTGCCATTCTCTCCTAGAACAACCAATTTATCTACACCCGTATCAACACCATTACTTGACATGGGTGTTGTATATTTGCTATTTTCATCTCCACGCCCATTAGCATAAGCTACAAATCCCGCATCTTTAGCTTGCTGTTCAGACGTAATATCGCTCCTGTATTCCCAACTACTTTGCCCCGTTCTTTTTACCCAATCTTGTTCTGATCTACCATCTGGATCAATAAATCTAATTGGATTGTTTAAAGTGTAATTGTACGGACTGAACCTTCTTGAAGTTTCTGCTAGCGGATCCACCACACCCCATCTTCCCAGATCCGGCATATACATTCTCGCCCCATAATCATACATACCTGTTTCCTGCAGCTCCTTCCCGTTGTACTTATATTGATATACCTGTGTAGATGTGTCAGTATAATTATGAAGCAACCCAAAAGGATAATAATTATTAACATCTATAATTTCACCTGACTTCCATTTATTGACACAACCCATTTTGGGAATACATTCATTAACTTCATAGTCTATGGGTTGAATAATTCCATCTTTGTTAGTGTCGGAATAACTTAATCTTACATTCCCAAGATGATCTGTAAAATTGTATATATATTGCTGCTTCAATGCATCATAATATCCCTCAGATGTAGGAATAATTCTCAACTTTACCACAGGTATTTCATTAGGATCCTGAATATAGCTTCCTTCTCCATTCCATGATTCTATATCAAACGTAGACTTGTACTGGAATCCATCCAGATAATCCACTTCAATCTTATTTCCAAAAAACTTCTTCACTTTTGTCCCATTCGCTTGATAAATATATTTGGTAATATTTGAGCTTTGAACAATCTGTTTAGGTAAATTTAAATAATTATATTCAATCGAAGAAATTCCTTTATCAGTATTTGATGTCATATTTCCATTAGCATCATATTCAATTGTGTTTCCTCCAATTGGATAACCATCATTGTTTTGAGTTGCATCTTTTACTTTCAAAAGCCTGTTTCCTGTATAAGTGTAGCTCAGAGCATCGATATTCATCGCAGCGCCCGAACTTGGATTTTTAGAATTCCGGGATAGTACAGTAATATTACCATTCAGGTCATATTCAAGATATTCATCATAAAGGCTATTCTCAGGAACGGTAGCTAGAGGTTCTGAATAATGACCAAACATCAACCTATTCTGAGTATAATAACTGTATGAGTATCTTTTCAATGTATTATCATTAGGTGTTCGCCAGTCAACCTCTGCAATATTTCCGTTATATCTTCCAGGTGCATAGGGAGTATTAATAGGATTGTTGTATCGGATGGTATATCCAAACAGTTTTCCATTCAAATCAGCAGGATCATTGATCTTCGTCATCCAGCCTCTTATGTTATATTTATAATCAATCTGCTGAAGAGGTGCTGTGGCAACCACTCCTCCTACTTTTTTACTTTCTAACTGAGACAGTTCATTGTATGTATTCTGTGCAAGGATCTCAATAGGATTACCATTGACCTGATGCGTTAGTTTTAGCACTCTGTTTTGAGGATCATATGTAAATACCTCCCGTGTAATTTTCTCTGTATCAGCTGGTATTCTTCTATGATACGTATTGGTTTGAAGTACTGTTCCTGCAAAATCAAGCTTATGGTTTAACACGGTATATCCTCCAAGATGATTATTGCTTCTTGTTCCTATTACCCTTCCTTTAGTATCATACCATGTAAAGATTTTAGTCCATTTGTCATCCTCTATATTCTTGACATAAGTAGCTAAAGGAAGTCCCTGGGTGGAGCGTTCCTGAGTAGCATTATCCGTTAGAAGAGACTGGGAAAAAGCATTGGTAACAGGCGGAGATCCTGCAGGGTAAGTGTCATAATAATTAACCGACAACAGAACATTCACAATAACCGTTGGAGACATATTATAATAGACATTCATACCACTGACTGTGAAAAAAGAAGTACTTCTTTTGATATTAGTAATAGGGTTACCATTCACATAGCCCTGAAGGTCATTTCTGGATGCTGAATTATAAATTAACCCAGTGTAAACAACTCTGTTTAAGGCATCATACTCGGTAATAAGCCACTGACTTTTGTTTTTTAGATTGGTATCCTGAGTCATTACTAATCTGTCAGCTTTGTCATAGATCATAAATTCCCAGCCTTTTCCAGGAAGTTTCTTTTCTACCAAGCGACTTTTTTCATCATAACGATATTCATAAGCCAAAGCATCCTGCTCGGCAATGCCCCATGTTTGCATTTTGGAAAGCTTAGGGGGAACTACCCATGCTAGCTGGTCATATTCGTTATAAACATAGTAAGTATCCGCATTTTCTGTAGTACTCATTACTTTTCTTACCATCAACGTCTGACCTTTCCCATTTTTGAATTCAATGGTTTGGTTGCCGTCTTCATCGGTCACTGTATTTTTGTAGAGCTGTGCTACGTCATAAGATCCCCCGTATTCGATGGTTGATTTGGTCGCATTGTTCTCCCACACAGTTGTAGTGGTATATTTTATAACTTCTCCTGTTATATTCACCCCATAATCAAATTTTACAGGTTTACCGGTCCAGTCATTTCCCACCTGGATCTGTTGCTGGATTCTGTTCAAAGGAGAATTTTCTAGTATCTTTTCTGCATAAATCTTTTCTGAACCATAAGGTGTATTGGTCGCATTCGATAAAGGATTAGGAATAATAGCACCATTAAGGGTCTGGGATTGAGGAACGGGTAAATAATCTTTTACCTGTCTTCCAAAGCCGTCATATTCAATATGAGTAACAACATCTCGTCCTAATGGTGATGCTTTTACGTTAACGACCTGTTTGGGTCTTCCCAATCCGTCAAAATACTGTACAGTTTCAGCAGATTTTGTAACAGCGGCTCCATTGTAATCGAGATAGGTTTTAGCCTGGATATAGTTTTCTGTATTAGGTAACGGAGTGAGCTGTGCCTGTAAACTCCCTGTTAGCAGTACTCCTATGGGGATTATTATCTTTTTCATCGTTTATTAGTTTTTATAGTTGTACTTCATTTCCTTTATTACCTTTCCATTCGCATCAACTACTTTTTCAAGTCTGCCTGCTGCATCATAGGTATAAAATTCTGTGATCCCTGTTGGCGGAGTGATACTTCTGACTCCTACCAGTGGATCATACGTGTAAGTAGTCACCGGGGAATTAGGAAACTGAGCTCTGAATGCTTTGAAAGCATCTAATAAAGCCGTTTTATCATTATTCAATGCTGTACCCGGAGCTGTATCCTGATCGGAAGCGCTCACAATAGCGTTGATATATGGCAAAATCTGGGCATAGGTTACTCCTTCTATTTTAGCAATAGGTTTTGTACTGTTATACCCCCAGATAATGACTGTTGGAACGCCATCTTTTGTGGTGTACTGCAGTAAATTACCTTTTGAATCATATTTGTCATAAGTGATTTCTGTTGATTGTGCTCCGGTATTAATTCCATAAGAGATTACTGAAGTAGGAAGTAAAGTTGTAGGATCATCATATTTGGTCTCTATTTTTGAAAGTATTTTACCATTAGAATCATTTGCATTCTGTTTTTTGGTTACAGAGGTTAACAAAGGAATTCCAATTATATTAGCATTAATCAATTTCTGATTTCCTTTTTCATGGGCATAATTATAAACAGTCTCCTGAACAGTATTATCTGGAAACAGGTTTTTTGACAAAGTCAACTGATAATGTGAAGGATTATTATATGAATTTTCTGTTTCTGTTTTTATTATTTGTCCATTAATAAACTCTTCTTTCTTTATCCTGTCAATTTTAGATTCTCCATAATGATTATAATATTCTGCAATCGAAATATTATCTATATAAGTATTGGGTGTAGAAGTGTAGGGTGGAATCGGAAAGTTTTGCTTGAAAATAAATGCTTTTTTTATATTATTATCATATTGACCATATTGATAAGTTTGATTGATGATTTTTTGGAATTCATTATTTTTAAATTCATATACTTTTTCTTCCTTGATATTACCTTGTAAAAGTTCGCTGGTATTAGAATAAGGAGCATTATATATTTCTGATCCTGAAAAAGTTAATGCAGGTGTATCTTCATTTTCAAAGAAAATTTTCTCAGTTAATGATTTTCCTTCAACAACTTCTGAGATAACAGTATAATAAGGTTTGTTATTTTTATTATTAAACTGATTGATAAGACTGTTTGTTCCATATCCAAAAACTGCATTCTCAAATGGTAATGGGTTTTGAATATTTTCTAAACAAATGCTTTTTTCAGGCCCAATTGGCAAAGCTTCACATCCACAGTCGTATGAGCAGTTTTTTAATCCTGTTGTCTTATAATAATACCTTGGAGGAATTGGATGATTTAAAGTTGTTTTTCCTTGATCTTTTTGTGCATAAAAATTGTAATAAAACTTTCTTGTATACACACTACCTTCATTATTATTTTCTATAATTTCCTTAACTCTGCTTCCGGCGTAAAAAACATCCTTCTGTACAGGTGCTAATGTTTTATTATATTTGAAATTAACATTTCCAAATATTTCAGACAGTACTGACTGTACCCTAAACCGAAGTTCATAAGAACGTCCTTCAACGGTTGATATAGGGCAATCTCCATTAATACCAGATATACAAAATTCTCCCGGCTCAGTAGTTGTAAACATTCCATCACTTGCTTTTCTGCTGATTGATTTCACCATTTGTCCAGTCGTTAAATCTTTGACACTTACTCCATAAATTTCATGGTAACTATCCGGTTCACCACAGCGGTAATAATCAGGTGATGCACTCGCAAAAAAAGTAATAGGGCTTCCATTGGCAATGATAGTTTTTGCTGATTCAATAGTTCTGGGCTGATTACATTCTCTTGCAAGATCGAAACTTTCATACTGATATTTTTCTTCCTGTAAAGTTTCGGCAGTCTTATTGGGTTCATATACGATTGATGAACTTCCTCCTGTAGGATAAGTAATTTTTTTTAAGTTTCCTATAAAACTGTAATTAGGATTAACCTCTTTATTTGCTGTTAAATAATTTGAAGGGATTTTGTTTTTAATTAATGAAGAAAATAAAATGATATCTTTAGTATTAAATTCATTGATTACTGGAAACGGACGCGTATTAGATTGCCCATTGTAATAACCATAATAGTCAGCTTTCAAACTAAATCTAGGAGGTAAAAGTTCTGGAGAATAATAATCAAATGAATATTTTTCTTTTGAAACTGTATTTGAAACTTTATTTAAAAAATGTCTGCTTTTAGTATTTGCATTTGCATTTGTAAAATAATAACTTTCAACATTTGATGTAGTATAGTCTGTGTACTCAAGAACAAAGTTTTTTGTTATAGCATTCCCTTTATTCTTAACAATAACTGATGTCAGCAGCTTTGAATCCGTAACATCATTTCTATTCTTTGTATATTCAAAATTAATCTTTTCTCCATCAGTCTCAATTAACTTTAGCCGAGGAGTAGATGTTACAGACAGGGATTTACTATTAACTACAGAGGTAGAGTAATTTCCACCACTTGGAATACATTTACAATCTTCTGTAAGTGTCAGTGATGAGTCAACACTTGAAAAATAGCTATAGCTATCTGCATCATAATCAAAAAGAACCTCATTGTTCTTATTGGTGATTATTTTATAAATATACCATCCTGTTGCAGATTTTGTCCTTGGTACTCCTCCTCCTCCTGAGACATCATTAGATGTAGTGATAGTAACTTCTTCAATATATTTTTTTTGCCCTCCAAAATAGTAAGTATTTCCAGCTTTATCTTTGATAATAAATTCCAAAAATAAACCCTCAGCAGTAAAATATTTATTCATAGAAATTGTAGTTCCATCAGCTTTACTATATACAGGATTTAAATTGCTGTCCAAATAAAAGCTACCATGGAATCCATTAGCAACATTAAAATTAAACCAGTCATATTCAGTATCAACATAGGGTCCCGGTAAAGAACTTTCTTGAATTTTAGCTGCATCATTGATAAGATCTACATTTTCTGGCAACCATCTTTTAGCAGCTTTTTCATCTGCTTCATCTCTCACAATCCTTGATACTGTACCACCAGCATTTAACTGCCATGACATCCCAAGGTTGGTTCCTAAATCATCAACTCTTACCCCACTTCTATAAGAAAATGCTATGGGTAAACTTACCTCATCTCTTGTAGCTGTATGAATTGGGACCGAATGAGTAAATTCACCAGAAGGAGTATTAGTAAAATTACTATTATAAACACTGAAGTTAAATGTTTGTGGAGTTGGAGGTATTATATTGGGTAATAGATCGGTATTTTGTGCAAAATAAATCTGCGTAGCTATTATTGCAATAGCTCCAATGACTTTTTTCATCTGTTTTTATTTTTTAATCAATTTGGCATTCGCCATTTTATTCGTATCCGTTTTGATGGTCACCAGGTAAGCACCTTGTACAAGAGCCTGTGTATTGATCTTGGTAACATTGTTTTTAGTTTTTATATTCTGAAGCTGTCTTCCGCTCATATCATACAGCATAATATCAGCTTCTTTGAAATTAAAGCCGATTTCTACATAAGCATAATCTGAAACAGGGTTCGGATAGATCTTGATATCATATTTTTCTATTAACTGATCCACCTGTTTGTCTCCCAGCTTTACAATCTTCCAGTTTTCTTTTCCTAATTCCTCAGCACTGGTTCCTGCCAGAATAATAGAGCCATCCCTGTTAAGTCTCAAATCCGAAAGTCTCTCCTCTCTTTTTCTCGAGTCTCCACTCACATGTTTTCTCCACTGTTCATTACCGTTGCCATCCAGATACAGCATCCAGAAAGTCTCATCATCCTTCTCTATTCTTCCTTCCGCCTGGGTATACCCTCCCAACAATATTCCTTTGGTAGCATCTTGATTCTTGGATCCTGACTCTTGGCTCTGTATCACATTCATCCCCATCAAAATATCCCTGTTCTTGAAATTGTAAGATTTCTGCCATTGTTCATCCCCTCTTTCATTCAGTGAGATCAGCCAAAGGTCTGTTCCTTCTTCAATACCTACTGATTTGTTTCCGGATCTCTCGGATCTGGACTCTCCTCCGATGATAAAACCGTTTGAAGTTAGAGCCAGGGTTCTGATATGATCATCGCCTTTTCCGCCAAAGTTCTTTTCCCATTCTACTTTTCCGTTTTTATCCAGCTTTACGATCCAGTAGTCGCCTTCACCGAAATTGCTGCTGGCTTTTGGCATTTGGCTAATGGCTATTGAGGAAGCGGGTCTTTCAGTCGAAGGTTTAGTCTCAGAATTTCCAACCCCGGAACCCAGAACCTCAGAACTCCTTGAATAGATTCCTAACAATGCTCCGCCATCTTTCGTGGGTATCATTTTTTCCACTTCGTCCAACCCTCTACCCCCCAGAATAAGCTGAGAAAGCTCTTTTCCGTCTTTATCCAGTCTGGTGATCCAGACATCTTTTGATCCGTAACCTTTGGATGAGTTTTGTATATTTCCGGCCACAAAAAAGCCTAAGTCGGTGGTTTGAATCACTGCTTTGGCTTCTTCATCTGAGGAAGTTCCCAAGGTTTTTTGCCATAGTTCATCACCAAATTCATTCAGCCTGATCAACCAGATATCCGATCCCCCTTTGGAATCATCTTTTTTATCCAGTCCTTTTCCGGAATAAGAAGTACCGGAAACCAGAAATCCACCGTCCTGGGTGGTCACAGTTCCTGATAAATAGTCGTGGTTTTGTCCGGCAAAATATTTCTCCCAAACCTGTTCTCCCTGCTGGTTGAGTTTGATCAAATGAAAATCGTAACCGTTGTTTTGTTTCTGGTTATTGGCAGCTAGTGACTGGCTTTTAGCCTGAATGCTACTTCCTGTGATAAGATATTGCTGGTCAATGGTTGTGATCACCTGATTGAGAAAATCCTGGGTGGAAGATTTGATGTCTTTCTGCCAGATGACTTCCTGGGCAGAAAGACTCAGAGCTGCGCATAGAGACCATGCACCGAGATAAAGTTTTTTCATTCTCTGTTTTTTTAAGTTATTGTCAGTTAATTCGGTTGCAAAAATACCCTTTTTACCTCACTATCGAAAGATTTATTAGCATGAACGATTACAAATTCATCATCCATTAACTTCTTTATAGGTTTACGTTATGTTCGTTCAAAAATATTGCTCAACAGCGACAAAACTTGTCGTATAATCATTCAAAAAAAGTAATTAATTCAAAAAAGGACTTTTCATATTTTTTTAAATTACATTCAATTTAACATATTCATATAATAGTTTGTTTTACAAAAAATTACGAATAAAAATACGGTTACTTGGTAAAACATAATACTATCTTTTACATTGGTATGATTTTTAGTATTACATTTGTATAAATTTTCAGTTATGAAAACAAACCAACAAACTATAAATCAAGGGAATCATAAAATAAATTGGTTCCAGCAGTTTCTGATGGTATGTTCCGGCGGAAACATCCATATTTTGAGAAAAACCCCAAGTGAATGGAATAAATTTTCAGGAATTGGAGGGATCGTTCTTTTCACTGCAGTATTTGCTACTTTATCTGCAGGATATGCCATGTATACGGTATTTGATAATATCTGGGCTTCTGTAGGATTTGGAATTCTATGGGGATTAATGATCTTCAACCTGGACCGTTATATTGTTTCATCCATTAAGAAAACCGGAACATGGTGGAACCAGATCCTGATGTCTATTCCGCGTCTGATTTTGGCCACCTTTTTAGGAATTATCATTTCGAAGCCTTTAGAGCTTAAAATCTTCGAAAAAGAAGTCAACAAACAGCTGAATACTATTATACAAAGGAATAAAAAGCAGCTTCAGGGGGAAATGAACGGAAGAATCCTTCAGCAAAGCGGACCCTTTGAAACCGAGAAGCAGCAGATTTCAGAAAAGATAGCCCAATATCAAAAATCCTATGATTCAGCTTCTGTAGAACTGGAAAAAGAAATTTTGGGAAAACAGTCCGGACTGACCAGTGGAAAAGAAGGTTTCGGGCCTAATGCCAAACGTAAACAGCAGTTAAAAGAACAGCGCAGGCTGGATCTTGAAAATTTTCAGAAACAATCTGCTCCCAGACTGGAATATCTGGATAAAGAAATATCCAAAGTATATACTAACCTGGAAACGGAAAGAAAATCTTCAGAAACCTTTGAAGATAAATTCAACGGTTTTGCAGCAAGACTGCAGGCTTTGGATGAACTTGGCAAAAATTCAGCCATCATTGGGCTGGCAGCAACTTTCATAATGGGACTTTTTATCTGTCTTGAGATCTCTCCTGTTTTGGTGAAATTAATATCCCATGTAGGACCTTATGATTATCTTTTAGAAAAAACAGAAAATGACTTCAGACTGTATTCCAAGGAAAAAATTGAAAAAGGAAATGCGCTGACCGATTTTCGGATTGATGATTTTAAGGATAATTTAAAAAAATAATGTATTTTTCAAATATGATTATTGATAAAGAAGAGATCCGGAAAAAAAAGAAAAAGCTGGATGACTGTAAAGCTTTTCTCAAAAAAGAATTCATTGGAATAGATAAAATTATTGATAACCTGATGGAATACATTCAGGTATGGTATCTGATGCCTGAGATTCTCACCCGCCCTGTGGTGATAAGCCTTTGGGGCATGACAGGGGTCGGAAAAACAGATCTGGTAAGAAAGATGGTCCGGTTTCTGGATTTTCAAAACCGTTTTGTGGAAATAGAGCTCAGCAATAGCGATGAAACCTCATGGAGCAAAAGCGTTGCAGATATATTTCAAACGAACGGTCTCGGTGATGAGAAACCGAGTATTGCTCTTTTTGACGAGATCCAGCGCTTTAACACCCTTGAACCAGACGGAACCCCAGTATCCCAAACTAAATACACAGATTTCTGGGAACTTTTAAGCGACGGGCGCCTTAGTAAAAGGGAACGGGAAGATCTGGAACATTATCTGTTCTCCTATCTTTTGAGGAAAAAGGAAAATGAAAGACGAAAAAAAGGTGGTGAAACAGATCTGGAAGAAAACCCCTATCTCAATCTCTGGGATGCAAAAGAGCTTAAGAAATACCTCAGCATGGAAGATGATGTCATGAGCATCATTGATATGAAAGAGGAAGATATGATCAAGCTGATCCGTAAGAAACAAAAGGAAAAGAAAATCTATGAACCTGTAGACTACAGCAAAATGCTGATCATTATCAGTGGAAACCTGGATGAAGCTTTTCAAATGTCCCGCGAAACCAGTGAAGCTGATATAGATGCCAATATCTACCATGCATTTACCAAGAAAATTACAATGGTGGATATAAAGAATGCATTAGCCAGAAAATTCCGCCCTGAGCAGGTTGCCCGATTTGGTAATATCCATCTTATTTATTTTTCGCTAAAAACAGAAGATTTTTATAAGCTTATTCAGCGGGAGATCAATAACCTGAGACATAAGACCAAAACAAAATTTGGTGTTACCCTGAAGATTAATAAAAATATCAACGAGCTTATTTATAGAAACGGAGTATTTCCTGTACAGGGTGTTCGTCCCGTATTCAGCAGTGTAGTGGATATTTTGGATACCAACCTCAGCAAGTTTCTTTTTGAAGCGATCATGAATGAGGACAAAACCATAGAAATTGATTATCTGATGGACCGGAAGATCATTACCGGAAAAATAGGCAGCAGAATGGTTGAAATTCCTTATACGGGAAGAATAGACAGCATACGCCAGGCTAACGAACAGGATGCAGTAGCTAATATCAGCGTCCATGAATGCGGTCATGCCGTTTGTTATATGCTTTATACCGGATTTGCCCCGTTACAGCTGAAAAGCAAGGTAGCAAGCAGCTACGCTGCAGGTTTTACCTTCCCTCATCAGATACATGATACAAGGGAAAGTATTCTGGATAGAATTAAAATTTATCTTGCAGGAGGTATTGCTGAAGAAATTGTTTTTGGTGAGAAGAATGCCAGTATTGGAAGGAGCCACGACAGAGAGCAGGCCACTACTCTTGCTATAGATTATATCCGAAAATATGGTTTTGAGGAGGATTTCCAGGCCACATATAATCTGGAAGACTATCCTCACCGTATGCAGCAGCATATTACTGATGAGAGGGTAGAAAAACTGATACAGGATCTTGCCAAAATAACCAGAGAAGATCTTATTCTCCACCTGGACCTGTTGAAAGATATAAGCAAAATACTGAGTAAAAAAGGAAGCATGCTTCCAAAAGAAATTTATGATATTGCTATTAAACATCATGTAAAGGTAAATATCAAAGAGGAAGGCTACCTGCATATTGCAGACTATCATAACCTTCTCCATCTTTAAAAAGACTTACATCATTATACCTAAAGCTTTCGGACTCCCCGGAAGCTTTTCTGTTTTATCCGGGAACATTTTTTGCTCTGGTATAGTATGCCATCAAGTGTTGTCAACAGCTTTATTTACTTTCCTGAAACTGAAATATTACGTATTATATATCAGTCAGGAGCTGTTTATGACTATCTTAATGTACCACCAGATATTGTTGAAAAGTTTGGAAAAGCCAGGTCGAAAGGTATTTTCTTAAATAAGGTGATTAAACCCAGATTTACCTATTCAAGAATAGACTGAATAAAAAAGCCTTCAAAAGTATTTCACTTTTAAAGGCTTTCTATTTAAACAATATTAACTTCTTTTTTATAAAGAGTAGTTCGGAGCTTCCTGAGTAATGATGACATCATGTGGGTGGGATTCTTTTAATCCGCTTCCTGTGATCATCACTAATTTGGAATCTTTTTGTAAAACTTCAATATCTTTAGCTCCACAATATCCCATACCTGCTCTTAAACCTCCGGTTAACTGGAAGATCACATCTTCTAGTTTCCCTTTGTGAGGTACTCTTCCTTCAATTCCTTCCGGAACGAATTTTTTAGCTTCACTTTGGAAATATCTTTCTTTTCCTCCTCTCTTCATTGCAGAAAGACTTCCCATCCCCTGGTAAGATTTGAATTTTCTTCCCTGGAAGATAATTTCTTCACCCGGTGCTTCATCTGTTCCTGCTAAAAGAGATCCTAGCATCACTGCTCCTGCTCCGCTTGCAATTGCTTTTACAATATCTCCGGAAAGTTTAATCCCTCCATCTGCAATGACAGTAACATTTTTAGATTTAGCGTATTCATATACATTATAAATAGCTGATAACTGAGGTACACCTACTCCGGCAACCACTCTCGTTGTACAGATAGATCCAGGACCTACTCCTACTTTAAGAACGTTAGCTCCTGCTTCAATTAAATCTTTAGCAGCGTCAGCCGTTACAATATTTCCTCCTACGATATCTAAATCCGGATATGCTTTTCTGATTTCTGAGATCTTGTCCAGTACCCCTTTCGAGTGTCCGTGTGCAGAGTCAATCGCTATGATATCAACACCGGCCTTTACCAAAGCCTCGATTCTATCTAATGTATCTTCTCCAACACCAACTCCTGCACCTACAATAAGACGCCCTCCCTGATCTTTATTAGCATTAGGGTATTCTAATTGATTATCGATATCCTTGATGGTAATTAATCCTACAAGCTTATTATCTTTATCTACAATCGGAAGTTTCTCTACTCTGCTTTTAAGAAGAATTTCTTTAGCTTTTTCAAGGTTGGTATCTTTATCGGAAGTGATCAGATTTTCTTTTGTCATGATCTCTTCCACTTTCATATCAAGATTTTCCTGATATTTCACATCTCTGTTGGTAATGATTCCTATCAGAACATTATCAGCATCTACTACAGGAAGCCCGGAAATTTTGTATTTCGACATCATTTCTTTGGCCTGTCCTAAAGTATAATCTTTAGACAGGGTTACCGGATCTGAAATCATTCCGTTTTCGGAACGTTTCACACGATTCACCTGTGCAGCCTGCTCAGCAATGGTCATATTTTTGTGAATAAAACCTAAGCCTCCAACTCTTGCCAAAGCAATCGCCAGATCACCTTCAGTAACAGTGTCCATCGCAGCAGATACTATCGGAACATTCAGCGTGATTTTGTCGGTAAGTCTTGATTTTAATGATACCTGGTTAGGTAAAACTTCTGAATAAGAAGGGACTAGAAGAACGTCATCGAAAGTGATGGCTGTCTCTACAATTTTGTTATGAATAGACATCTTTACTTTCTTTGCAAAATTAGGTTATTTTAGTGAGATATGAAAATCATTTTTAATAGTTTACATAAAAATTAATAATCTATAACTTAAATCAAAAAAACCACCCTTTAATAAGAATGGTTTGATCACAAAATAAATCTAGTATGTTTGAAACTACTTGTTACAAATTATTTTTACGTTACCATAACTTCTGTTATTTAACCGGATTGCCATTTTCATCCAGATTTTCAATATGAGTCTGGTTATTTTTATCGACATAAAGCCTAAGCCGAACCTTTCCTTTTGTATCACGGATAAAAACACCTACATCTCCGTTGGATGTTTTTCCTGCAAAAAAGCGTTCGCTACCAAATTTCCCTTCTTCACGGAGCTTTGCATACGCTTTTTTACTTGCGACAGGATCATTTAATTTTTTCAGGGAATCATCGAATTTCATAACCGCCTCCAACGGAAAGTCGTCCGGTCTGTCCCAAAGTTTTAAACCGTATACTCTTTTTTTATCGCTTCCTGTACCTTCAGAGTATTGCAGCTGCATCACCTGATCTGTACTTCTCTGATCCACAGAATACACCATTCCCGACCCTTTTTCATTACCGTCATATACAAGCCCTCCACATTCATCACCTAAAGAATTAAAGAAGATCATACCCGCTTCTCTTTCTCTCGGTTTCATTTCTTTATGATTGGCCATTCCGGGATGCTGTCTTTCTTTATTGCTGATGACCATCTTTAAGGTGCCGTCTTTCTCTACAATATTGATACGTTCTACATCTATTTCCTTAAACTTCTCATGGGAAGACTGCATTTTGAATGCAAGAATAAAAAACAGAATACAAACCACAGTAAGCGAAACAGCATAAACCTTAAGGATACGTACCTCCTTTACTAATTTATCGATATTAAAATTGTTTTGGCTCATAGGCAATTAAATTACTTATCTGAAACAGAATTGATGATCTTCGATATATCATCTGCCGTAAAGCTTCCTTTTACATCTACAAATACCAATTCTTTACTTGAGTTTACAGTAATCAGCATATTTTTAATAGCATCTCCATTCTGTTTTACGCGTACATTCACATTTTCACCATCATGTTTTACTGTGGCCCAGTCTTCGTAGTTGTTATTATTTAAATATTTAGCATAATCATTCAGCATTTCCTTGCTTCCGTTTTCTACGGTAAGGACTTTGATTTTAGAAACCTTTTTGATCAGATCAATGACCTCTTCACTTTCGCCATCTTCTCTTAAGGCTTTCTTGATAAAAGGCTTCGCCATCATCAGGGGCACATTTATGCTTGTAAACTTTGCTCCCTTGAAATCATACCCGGAATCTGAAAAGAAATCCATATTGGGTTTTCCTGAGACGATACAAGACTGAAGTGTAAATACCGTGAGGAAGGCAAGAAAAATGTTTTTAAGAATTTTCATGATGGTTGTTTTTTAGTCTATAGCTTTTAATGATCCTCCTGAAGTTTTGCTGATATTGGATTCTATTTCTGGATTTCCTTTATATCTTACCAGTCCTCCTGAAGATGCTCTCACTTTTAATTTTCCAGATACGCTGACACTAAGGTTTCCACCTGATGTCGCTTCAGTTTCCACATAGTCAAACTTTAAATCTTCTGCTTTACAAACAGCTCCACTGCTGATATCAATGATTCCGGAATCGGCTTTTCCACTTAAGCTGGTACTGGATCCGCTTGAGCTTTTAATAGATACATTCCCTGCAGTTACTCCCGCTCTTACGCTCGCTCCCGATGAAACAGACAGATCCACAGCCCCCATGATTTTAAAATCACCTGTCAAATGAGCTCCCGATGATGCATCAATTCTCATATCCTTTTCCTGGATTGCATTAACGACTGTAAAGTTGGATCCTGATGAGATATCAATATTATCCATTTTTGGAGAAGACACATTAACGCTTAAGTTTTTGAACCTTAAGTTTCTCACTCCTTTATTATCGATATGGATCTTCAATACTCCATTTTCTACTTTTGTAACAATATATTGCAGTTTATCAGCATCAGCAATCACCTTAACGTTGGTTGGTTTTTCCTGTTTGAAAACTACATTTACGCCTGTGCTTACCTGAATTCCCGAAAACTCACCCACATTTCTTGCCTCTCCATTCAGATAAGACACATTATTTTCTGAAGTCAGTGTATTTCTTGTCTTGGTTACAGGATTCTTTTTTGTTTCACTGGAATTAATAATCTTGCTGACATCATCCATAGAAAGCTTCCCGTCCAGCATCACAAAAATACTTTCTCCGCCACCACCGTCAATGCTCAACAGCAAATCATCCAGCATCCCATTTTTAGCTTCGGAAGAGAGGAACTTTACTTTTGCACCGGCATTATTTACCGTCATGATCTCGCTATAGTTGAGATTCTTCACATAAGAAGCTACATCTCTGCTCAATTGAGAAAGGTTGTTTTGAACTCTTTGGCCGTCGGCTGTATTTCCTTTTTCCGGATTTTCTGTGATCAGAATCTTCAATCCATTAATTTTTGACAATAATGGTTTTATCTGATCCAGCTGTGAATCATCAATATTCAGGCTGCTAAGCATTCCAAACATAGGCTTGGCAATTTTAATGGAAGTAACCCCTTCCACTTCCTGATATTTTTCAAAAAGCTGATCGAATTTGTCTTTTTGCCCATATACATTAAAAAAATGGGAGAAAGCAAGTGCGAATATTATGAATAGTTTTTTCATGAGTCAATTTTATTTTTAAGTTAATGAT